>NZ_JAOBSQ010000026.1:0-302047 GCF_025246485.1 Acidovorax sp. K2F | reverse complement strand
CCAACCGAGGCATGCGGTTCAATCAGCGTACAAAAACCAACACTACAAAATCAATAGCTACCAGCGCATATCCCACTAGCGCAAGCAGCCAAAGTCGCTAAGAAAACTACTGCGACACAGCAGCCATCTTCACCGCAGGCTGATCCCCCCACCCTCCCCCAAGCGCCCGAATCAACCCCACCGTCGCCACATACTGCGCCGTCCGCACCTGCAACTCCTGCCGCCGATTGCGCAACTCGCTGCGCCGCGCGTCCAGCAATTCGAGCTGGCTCACCAACCCATTGCGATACCGCACGTCCGACAACTGCGTGGCCCGCCGCGCAGCCGTCACCGCCCGCCCTTGCGCTTCGGCCTGGCCAGACAGCAAACGCAGCGAGGTCAGCTGATCCTCCACGTCACGAAACGCATTGAGCACCTGCCCCCGGTGGTCCGCCAGCGCAGCCTCGAGGCGCGCCTTGGCGCCCTCGATCTGGGCATCGCGCTGGCCGCCGTCAAAGATCGGCAGCGACAGCAGCGCACTCACGCCCCAGGCACGGGCGGACCACTTGAACAGGTCCCCCAACTCGGGCGACGCATGCCCCGCATTGCCGGTGAGCGTGACGGCCGGGAACCACGCCTTCTGCGCCACGCCCACGCGCGCTTGCGCGGCCAGCACGGCAGTTTGCGCGGCCGACACATCGGGCCGGCGCGCCAGCACCGTGCCGGGCACGCCCGGCGGAATCACCGGCAACGCGGCGTCGCCCGTCGCGGGCGGCAGCACAAAACCACTGGCCACCTCGCCGGCCAGCACGGCCAGCGCGTTGGTCAGCAGGGCCTGCTGGCGCTGCAAGGCCAGGGCATCGGACTCGGTGGCCGCCACCTCGGTCTGCACACGGGCCACGTCCAGCTCGGCCACATCGCCGGCCTGCAGGCGGCGCTGCGTGAGGCGCAGGGTGTCCTGGTAAGCGGCCAGACTCTCTTGCACCAGCACCTGCTCGGCCTGCACGGCGCGCAGTTGCAAATACGTTTGCGCTACATCGGCCTGCACCATCAGGCGCGTGCTTTGCAACAGGGCTTCGCGCGCGTCAGCGTCCAGCCGTGCGGCGTCGCTGGTTTGCGAGAGGCGGCCGAACAGATCCAGCTCGTACGAGGCATTGAGCCCCGCCGTACCCAGCGTGGCGGGTGCTGCGCTGCCCGTGGTGGCAGCGCCCGCCTGGCGCGTCACGCCCGCCGAGGCGCCCACCTGCACCGAGCGCGCGGCGTCGGCAGAGCGCAGCAGCGTACGCGCCTCGGCCAACCGTGCTGCCGCCTGCTGGATGCTGGTGTTGGCCTGGCCCGCACGCTGCACCAGGTCGGCCAGCACCGGGTCTTGAAAGCCCAGCCACCACTCGCCGCGTGGCTGCGCCTCGGCGGGGGCTGCCACCGTCCAGGGGGCGGCGGGCAGCGCGTCGCCCCCTGCCGTGAAGCTGGCGGGCACGGGCACACCCGCATGCGGCGCGGGAGCCACGGGCTGGGTCATGCAACCGGCCAGCACCAGGGCGGCGGCCAGGGGCGCTAGCAGGCTGCGCTTGCGCGCTGCGAGGGCACCGTCGGAGGAGTTTTTCTTCAAAAGCAAATCGGTCATGGTTGTTCTCCTGCCCCAGTCGTTACGCCCGGTGCATTCGGCAGCGCGGAGCACGTGGCGAGGGCCACAAAGATTTTTGTTGTCACCGTTTTCAAAAGCATCATTCGTGCTCCTTGCGCGGCGCTGCCAGCACCGGGTGGGCAATGCCGCCGCTGCCCGGGGTATGCGAGATGGGCGCCACATGCGTGCCATGCTCCACCAGCGGGCGGTTGCCGGCCAGCTTGCGCAGCAGCACGTAGAACACAGGGGTGAGGAACAGGCCGAAGGCCGTCACCCCGATCATCCCGGCAAACACCGCCACGCCCATGGCGCTGCGCATTTCGGCGCCCGCACCGGTGGACAGCACCAGGGGCAGCACACCCATGACGAAGGCCAGCGAGGTCATCAGGATAGGACGCAAGCGCAGACGACTGGCCTCGATGGCGGCCTGTACGGGCGTGCGCCCGGCAAACTCCAGCTCGCGCGCAAACTCCACGATCAGGATCGCGTTCTTGGCCGATAGCCCCACCAGCACGATGAGCCCGATCTGCGTGAACACGTTGTTGTCGCCGTTGCTCAGCCACACCCCGGTCATGGCCGCCAGGATGCCCATGGGCACGATCAGGATGATGGCGATCGGCAGCGTGAGGCTTTCGTACTGCGCGGCCAGCACCAGGAACACCAGCAGGATGGCCAGCGGGAACACCAGCACGGCGGAGTTGCCGGCCAGGATCTCCTGGTAGGTCAGCTCGGTCCATTCGAAGGTGATGCCCTGGGGCAGCGTCTCCTTGGCGATGCGCTCGATGGCCGCCTGCGCCTGGCCTGATGAATAACCGGGCGCGGGACCGCCGTTCACATCGGCGGCCAGGTAGCCGTTGTAGCGCATGGCGCGTTCGGGGCCGAAGCTGGGCTCCATCTTCATCAGCGCCGACAGCGGCACCATCTCGCCGGTGGCAGAGCGCACCTTGAGCAGGCCCACATCTTCAGCCCGCGCGCGGTAGGCCGCATCGGCCTGCACGCGCACGCTGTAGGTGCGGCCAAACTGGTTGAAGTCGTTGGCGTAGAGGCTGCCCAGGTAGATCTGCAGCGTGTCGAAGATGTCCGTCACGGGCACGCCGAGCTGGCGTGCCTTGGTGCGGTCGATGTTGGCGTACAGCTGCGGCACGTTGACCTGCCAGCTGGTGAACAACCCCGCCAGCTCGGGCGTCTGGTAGGCCTTGGCCATGAAGGCCTTCACCGCGTTGTCCATGGCTTCATAGCCCAGCGAGGCACGGTCTTCGATCTGCAGCTTGAAGCCGCCCGTGGTGCCCAGGCCCGCCACCGGAGGCGGCGGGAACATGGCGATGAACGCGTCCTGGATGCTGCCAAACGCCTGGTTCAGCTGGCCTGCGACGGCGCCGCCGCTCTGGTCGGCACGGGTGCGCTCGGCAAAGGGCTTGAGCGTGGCGAACACGATGCCGGAGTTGGAGCTGTTGGTGAAGCCGTTGATCGACAGGCCGGGGAAGGCAATCGCGTCTTCAACGTTCGGGTTCTCCTTCATGATCTCGCCCATGCGGCGGATCACGTTCTCGGTGCGGTCCAGCGTGGCGCCGTCGGGCAGCTGCGCAAAGCCGATCAGATACTGCTTGTCCTGCGCGGGCACGAAGCCGCCGGGCACGATCTTGAACAGGCCGACTGTGGCGCCCACCAGCGCGAGGTAGATCACGAACATCAGCGCCTTGCGGCCGATGACGCGCTTGACGCCGCCGCTGTAGGCCTCGGAGCCGCGATGGAACAAGCGATTGAAGCTGCGGAACAGGCCGCCGAACACCTTGTCCATGCCGCGCGTGAGCGCGTCCTTGGGCTCGTCGTGGCCCTTGAGCAGCAGCGCTGACAGCGCGGGCGACAGGGTCAGCGAGTTGATCGCCGAGATCACCGTGGAGATCGCGATGGTCACCGCGAACTGGCGGTAGAACTGGCCCGTGAGCCCGCTGATGAAAGCCAGCGGCACGAACACCGCCACCAGCACCAGTGCGATGGCAATGATGGGGCCGGAGACTTCACGCATGGCGCGGTAGGTGGCCTCGCGCGGGGTCAGGCCCGCCTCGATGTTGCGCTCGACGTTCTCCACCACCACGATGGCATCGTCCACCACGATGCCGATGGCCAGCACCAGCCCGAACAGGGAGAGCGCGTTGATCGAGAAGCCCAGCAGGTGCAGCACGGCAAACGTACCCACCACCGACACCGGCACGGCCAGCAGCGGGATGATGGACGCGCGCCAGGTCTGCAGGAACAAAATCACCACCAGCACCACGAGGGCGATAGCTTCGAGCAGCGTGTGGATCACGGACTTTATCGACGCACGCACGAACTGCGTGGGGTCGTACGCAATCCGGTACTCCACGCCTTCGGGCATGTTCTTCTGGATTTCGTCCATGGTCTTGCGCACGTTGGCCGAGATGTCCAGCGCGTTGGAGCCCGGCGCCTGGAACACGCCCATGCCCACGGCCGGGTCGTTGTTGAGCAGCGAGCGCAGCGAATAGTCGGCCGCGCCCAGCTCCAGGCGGGCGATGTCGCGCAGGCGCGTCACCGCGCCGTCGGCACCGGTCTTGACGATGATGTCGCCGAACTCTTCTTCGGTCTGCAGACGGCCCTGCGCGTTGATGGACAGCTGCAGGTCCACGCCGGGCAGGCCTGGCGATGCGCCCACCACGCCAGCGGCAGCCTGCACGTTCTGGCCGCGGATGGCGGTCACCACGTCGCTGGCCGAGAGGCCGCGCTGCGCGACCTTCTGCGGGTCGAGCCACACACGCATGGAGTAGTCGCCGCCGCCAAAGATCTGCACCTGGCCCACGCCCTGGATGCGCGCGAGGCGGTCCTTCACGTTGAGCACGGCGTAGTTGCGCAGGTAGTCGATGTCGTAGCGGTTGTTGGGCGAGACCAGGTGAACCACCATGGTCAGGTCCGGCGCGCTCTTGACGGTGGTGACGCCCAGGCGGCGCACTTCCTCGGGCAGGCGCGGCTCGGCCTGCGAGACGCGGTTCTGCACCAGCTGCTGGGCCTTGTCGGGGTCGGTGCCGAGGGCAAAGGTCACGGTCAGCGTCATCACGCCGTCAGTGGTGGCCTGGCTGCCCATGTAGAGCATGCCTTCCACGCCGTTGATGGACTCCTCCAGCGGCGTGGCCACGGTCTCGGCGATCACCTTGGGGTTGGCACCTGGGTACTGTGCGCGCACCACCACGGAGGGCGGCGCGACTTCAGGGTACTCGGAGATGGGCAGACCGCGCAATGCGATCAGCCCCCCGAGGAAGATGAGCACCGACAGCACCCCGGCAAAGATGGGGCGGTCGATGAAAAAACGGGACAGGTTCATAGATGCAAATTCCTGGTGTCCAGCGCGCTCAGGCGGCTGGCGACTTGGCGGCGTTCTTGGCTTCCTTGCGATCACCCGCAATCTCGGCCTTGGCGGTCATGGGCACAGGCTGTGGCGCCACCACGGCGCCGGGGCGCACGCGCTGCAGGCCGTTGACGACGATGTTCTCGCCCGCCTTGAGGCCCGAGGTGACCACGCGCAGGCCGTCAATCGGCGCGCCCAGGGTGACCTCGCGGTACTCGGCCTTGTTGCCCTCGCCCACCACCATCACGAACTTCTTGTTCTGGTCGGTACCCACGGCACGCTCGTTGATGAGCAGCGCCTGGGTGTTGCGGGCCTGGCCCATGCGGATGCGGGCGAACTGGCCGGGGATGAGCGAGCCGTCTTCGTTGTCGAACACGGCGCGCACGCGCACGGTGCCGCTCTTGGCATCGACCTGGTTGTCGATGAGCTGCAGGCGACCGGCGTGCGGCGTGCCACCCGTGGTGCCCGTGCCCATCTGGACAGGGATGCGCTCGATGAGCTGGCGGGCGCTGTTGCCGCGCTGGCCGCTTTGCAGGTCGGCCAGGGCCTTCACCACGATCTGCTCATCGGTGTCGAAGCTCGCGTAGATGGGGCTCACGGACACCAGCGTGGTCAGCACGGGGGCGCCCGCGCCGGCCGCCACCAGGTTGCCGACGGTGACTTCGATGCGGCCCACACGGCCCGCCACAGGGGCACGCACCTGGGTGTAGCCCAGGTTCAGCTTCGCGGTCTGCAGCGCGGCCTGGGCGGCGCGCAGGTTGGCATCGGCCTCGCGCTGGGCGTTCAGGCGCTCGTCATGTTCGCGCTGGGCGATGGCTTTTTCTTCGAGCAGGCGCGTGGCGCGCTCCAGTTCGCTGCGGGTGTACGACAGGCGGGCCTGCGCAGCGACCACCTGGGCTTCGGCGCGGTCCACCTCGGCGGCGTAGGGGGCGGGATCCACCGTGACCAGCAGGTCGCCCTGCTTGACCAGCGAGCCTTCGCGAAAGTGCACGGCCTGCACGGCGCCCGAGACGCGGGGGCGCACATCCACGCGCTGCACGGCTTCGAGCCGGCCGGAAAACTCGTCCCACAGGGCGATGTCTTTTTGCAGCACGGCAGCCACCGACACCGGCATGGCGGGCGGTGCTGCGGGGGCGCTATCCGCCTGCGCCACGGGTGCCTGAAACACCAGAACAGCAGCCGCCACGGTGGCCGTCACGGCCGTGGCAAGGGTGGCCAGACCCAGGGGGCGGCGCTGGGAGAACTTGGAGAAGGATGGGAAGTTCATGGTCACTTTCGATCAGTAGGTGTGCCCTTGTGGAGCACGCTGTGAAACTTGTCTGCCGTGCGCTGGCGCCTGTGGGCTGCGCTCGGCAGGGGTCAATGCAAAGGGGGCGGAATGCAGTCTCGGCAATGACACGGTGGAAAGGTCAATACCCCGGCGACAAACACCGGGGCGGCCTGCGTGCCACCGTCAAAAGACGGTGCGGCCAGGTGCGCTGTGACAGCGGCCGCAGGCCAACGGGATCAGGGGTGCATGCATGGTGTGTTCTTTCCTCCGTGTCGTTTGAATGGGTAACGTGGGCTCTAGGACATGCGGAGCGGGCAACGCCGGGCAAGCGCTTCCCCTCCGGCACGCCAGGCCGGAAATCAAGATGTAAAAAGGGAATGGGGCTCGCGCCGAGCCCGCGTTTCTCTGCCTCCACCCGGGTGGAGGTCAGCGGCTGTCAGGGATGTGAGAAGGTGTCAGGGGCCGTCGTCAGGACGGCACCGGACTTCGCGTGGAGGCAAAGAACTGCCGGAACTGCTCCTGCGCACCCGCCGCACACGGACATTCATGCGGGCCGGTCTGCAGCAGGGCATCGGGCCACTGCGGGTTCTTGGAGAACACGTGGCGCGTGACCGGCAGGCCGGCAGCCTCCAGCCGGGCCGCGTAGGCCAGCGCCTCGTCGTGCATGGGGTCGGTGTCGCCCACCAGGATCAGCGTGGGGGGCAGCCCCGCCAGGCGCTGCGCACCGGCAGGCACCGCATAGGGGTGCTCGGCATCGCGCGGGCAGCGCAGAAATTTGCGCCAGCCCTCGGTCCACTTGCAGCCCGTGGAGTCCCCCGTGGCCTCGCGCAGCGACGCGGTGCCCACACAGGGGTCCAGCATGGGAGACAGCATGATCTGCCCGGCCAGCGGGGGGTGAGACTGGTCACGCGCCATCAGTGCAACGGCCGCCGCCAGGTTGCCACCGGCCTCTTCGCCCGCCAGGTACACGGCGGCGCCCTGCCCGCCGAGCTTGGTGCGGTGCTTGTGCACCCACTTGAGCACACCGTAACCTGTGTCCACCGGCTGCGGAAAGGGCGTGAGCGGATACGCGACCGACACTACCACGGCCCCGGCACTCTCCAGCAGAGAAGCCACCGTGCAGCCGTTGTCCAGATCGCCCGACATGAAGGCCCCGCCGTGGAAGTGCACGACCACCGGTGACGCCTGGCCGGTCTTCTTGCGGCCGTACATGCGCACTTCCACGTCCTGCCCCTGGGCCACCTCAATGGTGGAATCGGTGCAGACGGACGCAGCCACCCCGGACGCCTTGGCGGGCGCCGCAGCGGGCTGCGTGGGCAAAGAGGATGAAGACGGGCGGTCGGGCTGCATGGCAGGTACCCAGTAGGTAGGTGGATAGGTGGAAGGTCGGTTGACGATGGATGAAATGTAGTGGCTTGGGCCTTTCTGATAAACAGGTCAAACACCACCGCACTGTTTCCAAAAGCTCAACAATCAAACCGGGGCGCCCGTGTGAGAATTCCTCAGCACCCAATCTGGGTGCTGATGACTCAAGGAGAAGCCATGGACCAGATACAGGCCATGCGCATATTCGTGCGGGTGGTGGAGGCCGGCACGTTTACCCGGGCAGCGGATTCGCTGAGCCTGCCCAAAGCCACGGTGACCAAGCATGTGCAGGCGCTGGAGGAGCGGCTGCGCGTGAAGCTGCTTAACCGCACCACCCGCCGCGTGACCGTGACACCCGATGGCGCGGCCTATTACGACCGCACGGTGCGGCTGCTGACCGACCTGGACGACATCGAGGCCAGCATGACCAACGCGCGCGCCAACCCGCGCGGGCGGCTGCGCATCGACGTGGGCACGTCGGTGGCCCAGTTGCTCATCATTCCGCAACTGGCGGAGTTCCATGCCCGCTACCCGGACATCCAGGTGGACCTGGGTGTGAGCGACCGCACGGTGGATCTGATCGGGGACAACGTGGACTGCGTGATCCGGGGGGGCGAGCTGAGCGACCAGTCACTGGTGGCGCGCCGCATTGGCAACCTGGAGTTCATCACCGTCGCCGCACCCGCCTACCTGGAGCGCAAGGGCACACCCACACACCCGCTGGAGATCGAGGAGAAACATGCCAGCGTGATCTACTTCTCGCCCCAAAGCGGGCGGCACTACCCGCTGGAGTTTCGCCGGGGTGATGAGTCCATCGACATCACCGGCCCCTACCAGCTGAGCGTGAACGAGGCCAACGCCTACGTGACCTCCATCGTGGCGGGGCTGGGTATTGGCCAGATCACCAGCTGGCAAGCCCAGCGCTACCTCGCCAGCGGAGCCTTGGTGCAACTGCTGCCGGACTGGACCCAACCCCTGCTGCCCGTGTATGTGGTGTACCCGCCCAACCGCCACCTGAGCGCCAAGGTGCGCGCGTTTGTGGACTGGGCGGCCGAGCTGTTCCAGCGCGAGGCCCATCTGCAGCGCAAAGCCTGACGCCCCCTGAATCGGTTCTGTGGTGGCGGTGGTGGGGTTCACTCCCCATGCACACGACAGGATTGCTCTCAGGGCGTGTTCACGCTCCCAGTCTGTATGCTTGGAGCCATGAGCACTCCAGAGACCCCGCCACCCGCCCCGCCGGCCAACAAGCCCACCCAGCCGCGCAACCCCCTGCACGGCGTGACACTCGAAGCCATGGTGGTGGGTCTGGCCGACTACTTTGGCTGGGATGAGCTGGGGCGGCAGATTCCCATCCGCTGCTTCCAGATCGACCCCAGCTTGGGCTCCAGCCTCAAGTTCCTGCGCAAGACCCCCTGGGCACGCGAGAAGGTCGAAAGCCTCTACCTCTTCATGCTGCGGGACCAGCGGCGCAACGCGCAAGAATGACCAGCGATGCGCGCAGCCATACCGCAACAATGCCCAATAAAGCGGCGCATTCGGCACAGCTGAGCGCGCGGTATCGCAACTTTCTGGTACCGCTGCTGGCGCTGGGCGCCATGGGTGGTTTCAACGCGCTGCTGGTGGCCCGGTCTGGAGCCGGTGATGCAGGCTGGTGGCCGGTGGCCTGGCTGGCCACCGTGTTCCTGGGGGTGTTCTTCAGTGCAGCCTTCATGGCCATGGCGGGCCGCCGCAAGCTGCCGGTGGCCTACGGCATCGCGGTGGGCACGCTGGTGGGCCTGGGGCTTACCGCCTGTGGCGTACTGCAGGCCCACCTGCACACACCATGGGGTGCAACCCTGCCCGCCTGGTTAGCGTGGTTCAGCAGCCCCCAGGCAAGGGCCTGGCTGGGCGCTCCCTGGGCACCGCTCATTCCCTACGCAGCAGGGCTGGCCTGGCATGGCGCCGCCCTGCTGGTTTTCAATCGCCGGACGTCACCAGAAAATCGCGGCTGATGCCGCCACCCAGGTCGTTCACCCGGTCCAGGAACTGCGTGAGGAACGCGTGCAGCCCGGTCGCCAGGATTTCGTCGATGCGGCCGTACTGCAGGTCGGCCAGCAGGCGCCCTGCCCTGCGGCTGGTCTCGGCGGACTGCCCGTTGGCCAGCACCGCCAGGTTGTCCACCACCTCCCGCAGGCACGCGTGCAGCGAGCGCGGCATGTCGCGGCTCAGGATCAGCAGGTCGGCCACGCGGCCCGGCGTGATCACGTCGCGGTAGACCTTGCGGTACACCTCGAACGCCGACACGCTGCGCAAGATGGCGCTCCAGTGGTAGAAGTCGCTTTCCTGGTTGCGGTCACTGGGGCGGCCAAAGAAGTCGTTCTTGACCGCGTGGAACTTCACATCCAGCAGGCGCGCGGTGTTGTCCGCGCGCTCCAGAAAGGTGCCCATGCGCAAGAAGTGAAACGCCTCGTCCTGCAGCATGGTGCCCAGCACCACGCCGCGTGAGAGGTGCGAGCGGTACTTCACCCATTCAAAGAACTGGCCTGGGTCGCGCTCGAACGCGCCGCCTTCCAGTTGCCGGTGCAGTTCCAGCCAGGTCTGGTTCTGCGTCTCCCACACCTCGGTGGTGAGCGCACCGCGCACGGCCCGCGCGTTCTCGCGTGCGGCACGCAGGCACGACAGGATGGACGACGGGTTGTTGCCGTCGTGCACCATGAACTCCAGCACGTTGGCGGGCGTCACTTCACCATGCTTGGCGGTGTACGCAGGGATCAGCTCGCTGATGGACAGCAGGCCCTCCCAGCCTTTTTGCGCCACATCGGCAGCCTGGGGCAACAGGGAGGTCTCGTAGCTCACATTGAGCATTCTTGCTGTGTTCTCTGCCCGCTCTGTATATCGGGACATCCAGAACAGATGATCGGCAGTGCGACTTAGCATTTTTCCTCCCCGGGCAGAGAACCCCGCGCGTGCTGCGCACGCTGGCTGTGTTGTGGTGAAACCCCGCTTTCGGCGGCGTTTTCAGCCCGCTCGGTGTGGCGGGACATCCAGAACAGATGGTCGGCGGTGCGGCTCAGCATGTTCAGAGGCTCCCTTGCGATTGACTTTGCGACTGACCTTGTCCCTGCGATTGCGACTGGGATTGCACGGCCTTGGGTTGCGCTGCAGGCGTACCCTCGCCCAGCACCCAGGTGTCCTTGGTGCCGCCGCCCTGCGACGAATTCACCACCAGCGAGCCCTCCTGCAGCGCCACGCGCGTGAGGCCGCCGGCGGCCATCTGCACCTCGCGACCGCTGAGCACAAAGGGGCGCAGGTCGATGTGGCGCGGGGCAATGCCGCTTTCCACATACGTGGGGCAGCTCGACAGGCTGAGCGTGGGCTGCGCGATGTAGCCCGCCGGGTTGGCCAGCAGCGCGCGGCGAAAATCCTCGATCTCGGCCTGCGTAGCGGCAGGGCCGATGAGCATGCCGTAGCCGCCCGCGCCGTGCACCTCCTTCACCACCAGGTCCTTGAGGTTGGCCAGCACGTGCTGCAGGTCGTCCTGCTTGCGGCACATCCAGGTGGGCACGTTCTTCAGGATGGGCTCCTCGCCCAGGTAGAAGCGGATCATCTCCGGCACATAGGGGTAGACGGACTTGTCGTCCGCCACGCCCGTGCCCACAGCGTTGCAGATGCCCACGTTGCCCGCGCGGTAAGCCTCCATGAGGCCGTAGCAGCCCAGGGTGGAATTGCGGCGGAAGACTTGGGGGTCGAGGAAGTCATCGTCCACGCGGCGATAGATCACGTCCACCCGCTGCAGGCCGCGTGTGGTGCGCATGTACACGAACTTGTCCTTGACCACCAGGTCCTGGCCCTCCACCAGCTCCACCCCCATCTGCTGGGCCAGGAAGGCGTGCTCGAAGTACGCACTGTTGTGCATGCCGGGCGTGAGTACCACCACCGTGGGCTCATCCGCCGTGGCGGGGGCGCTGGCGCGCAGGGTTTCGAGCAGCATGTCGGGGTAGTGGGCCACCGGCGCCACCTTGTGCAGGCTGAACAGCTCGGGGAACAACCGCATCATCATCTTGCGGTTTTCGAGCATGTAGCTCACACCGCTGGGCACGCGCAGGTTGTCTTCGAGCACGTAGTACTCACCATTGCCCTGGGCATCAGGGGCGCGCACGATGTCGATGCCTGCGATGTGCGCGTAGATGTCCTGCGGCACATGCACGCCGGCCATCTCGGGGCGGTATTGCGCGTTGTTCAGGATGAGGTCGGCGGGCACGATGCCGGCGCGGATGATGTCCTGGCCGTGGTACACGTCGTGGATGAAACGGTTGAGCGCCGTGACACGCTGCACCAGCCCCTGCTGCATGCTGGCCCACTCGTGGGCAGGGATGATGCGAGGGATCAGGTCGAACGGGATCAACCGCTCGTTGCCTGCGCCGCCTTCGTCCTTGGCGCCGTAGACGGCGAAGGTAATGCCCACGCGCCGGAAGATCATCTCGGCTTCGGCCCTGCGGGCCTGCATCACGTCAGGGGGCTGTTTGCTCAACCACTGCGCATAGCGCTTGTAGTGTTCCCGCACGTCGCTGCCATCAAACGGCAGCATGGCGTACATCTCGTCAAATTTCTGCATGAACGGGCCTCCTGCGATCAGGATAGCAAGTTGTGAGCCCACCCCCGCCCAACACCCCTGGCGGCGCTGCGCCATCGGCCCCGAATCAGTCGTCCCGTGGCACCATGCGGTGCTGCCAGTAGTGCTCGCCGGTGTCGCGTTCGCAGGCCACCTGCCCAGGCTGCGACGAGGACCAGCGGGCGGCCCCGCAGCGCGACGATTCCACCACCGCAATCTGGCGCGCACGGTAGCGCTGCAGCACATCCGGCGCCGGATGACCGAAGCGGTTGCGATAACCAGCCTGCACCAAAGCGGTGCGCGGCTGGACAGCTTCCAGAAAAGCCGCCGACGACGAGGTCTTGCTGCCGTGGTGGGGCACCAGCAACAGGTCGGCCCGCAAGGGCGCGCTGCGCGCCAGCAAGGCTTGCTCCTGCGGTGCCTCGATGTCGCCCACCAGCAGGGCCGTCCCGCCCTCGGGCCCGGCGGCCGCGATGCGCAGCACGCAGCTGAGTGCATTGGGACGCGGGGCCTTGGCCGCCACAGGGGCGTCGTCACCGGGCAGCGGATGCAGCACCTCGAAAGCCACGCCATCCCACTCCCAGCGCTGGCCTGCCAGGCAGGGCCTGCTGGGGCGCAAGCGCTGCAGGGCGTGCTCGGCTTCGATGGAGCCGGTCAGTTCAGCGCGTGGCTGCTGGGCCAGCACGGCCGCTGCACCGCCTGTGTGGTCGGCATCGCGGTGGCTGAGCATGAGCACATCCACCTGCTCCCCCAGCGCCCGCAGCAGCGGCACCAGCACGCGGTGGCCCGCATCGCTCTCGCGGCTGAAGCGCGGCCCCGCGTCATACAGCAGGGTGTGCGTGGCCGTGCGCACCAGCACGGCATTGCCCTGGCCGATGTCGGCGGCCAGCAGCTCCAACTGCCCCGCAGCCGGCCGCTCGGGCTGCCACCACAACACCGGCAGCAGCAAGGGCAACGCCAGCAAACGCAGGCGCCAGGGCAGGCGCATGGCCAAGAGCGCGCCCCCTGCCACCGCCGCCACACCCGCCCACAGCGGCGCGGCAGGCAAAAACACAGCGGCCCAGGGCCACTGCGCCAGCCACTGCAGCAACGCGGTGAACGGCTGCAGGCTGAGGGCCGCCGCACTCCACAGCGGCGCCCACAACACGCCCCCCAGCGCCAGCGGCGTGACCACCAGCGTCACCCAGGGGATGGCCACCAGGTTGGCGACAAAACCCACCAGCGACACCTGGCCAAACAGCAGCAAGCCCAAAGGCGTGAGCGCGAGCGTGACCACCCATTGTTCACGCACCAAGGCATAAAAACGGCCTATAGCGCTAGTACCAATTGCCTCAGCAGCTATCGGATTAGTAGCAAACAGCACGCCCACCGCCACAAAGCTGAGCCAGAAGCCTGCCTGAGCCAATGCCCACGGGTCCAGCAGCACCACGGACCCGCAGGCCAGCAGCCACACCTGGGGCCAGGGCCAGCGGCGCCCGCTCAGCTGCAGCAGCCCCACGATGGCCAGCATGGTCACGGTGCGCTGTGCGGGCACGCCCCAGCCGCTGAACAGCGCGTAGGCCGTGGCCAGCAGCACACCCGACACCAGCGAGGCGGATTGCGCAGGCACCGCAAGACTCAACCGGGGCGAGCGCCGCCACAACGCCCGCACCACCAGCGCCGCCAGCCAGGCGAACAGCGTGATGTGGAGACCCGAAATGCTCATGAGGTGGGCCACCCCGGTGGCACGGAACACATCCCAGTCTGCACGGTCAATGGCACGCTGGTCGCCGGTGACCAGCGCCGCCACCACGCCCGCCGTGCGCGTGCGGGTGGGGTCGGCGATGTCATTGCCCGAGCCATCCTGCCCGAATACCAGGCGCTCCAGGATGGCGTCCCGCACACGCTGGCGCAACTGCTCCACCGGGTACTGCCAGGTGGCGGCCACACGCACCGGCGGCTCGTCCTTGGGGCCCGCGCGCACGTAACCCGTGGCCTGCAGGCCCTGCTCCCACATCCACAGTTCGTAGTCAAAGCCATGCGGGTTGCGCAGGCCATGGGGCGCCTTCAGGCGCACGGTGATCTGCCACCGCTCGCCCGCACGCACCGGGGCGGGCTGGCGCTGCAGGTCCAGCACCTCGCCCGCACCGCCGAAAGCGCCGCCATACCAGGCCACATCCACCAGGGGCGGCAAGGACACCGGCGCGCCTTGCAGCGTCGCCCCCTCCACCACCATGCGCCAGCGGGTGCCCGCCTCGTTGATCTGCGACATGGCGGCCACCACGCCGGTGATGCGCAGGTCCTTGCCCTCCAACGCTGCCGGCAATGCCTGCGCCTGGTAGGCCAGGGCCCGCAGGCCGGTGCCTCCCGCCATGGCCAGCGCCCCCGCCAGCAACATCAGCCAGGGCGCCATGGCGATGGCACTGCGAGCCCAGCGAAGCCCTGGGCGCCGCCGCGCGGCGGCCACCGCACCACCGCCCAGCAGCAGACCTGCCCCCAACAGCCACCCATAGGCCGCAGCGGACCACAGCGTGGGCTGCTGCAGTTGCAGCGCAGCCCCGGCCACCACGCCCAGCAACACAGCGGGCAGCAGCCACGGACGCGGGGGCAATGGCCCCTCCACGCCCCGGCCTGTGGCGGACAGCGGCGTGGCATTAGAGGCGCTTATGGCGGACATGCGCTGATGCTAATGCGCCGCCAGGGCCTGCCACGTCGGCGCGAGGGTGGGGTGCTGTGTAACACTTACCGCGCTCGGCGGCCTGCGCACCAGACCGCTCTCGTCTATCCACCCACACTTCCTAACGAGGACCACCATGAGCGTTTACGACAAGCTGAAAGAACTCAACATCACCCTGCCCCCCGTGTCGGTGCCCGCCGCCGCCTACGTGCCCTATGTGCAGACGGGCAACCTGGTGTTCCTGAGCGGCCACATCGCTCGCAAGGACGGCAAGCCCTGGGCTGCGCAGTTCGGCCGCGACATCGGCACCGAAGAAGGCAAGCAGGCTGCGCGTGCTGTGGCCATCGACCTGATGGGCACGCTGCAAGCCGCCTGCGGCGGCGACCTGAACCGTGTCAAACGCATCGTCAAGGTCATGAGCCTGGTGAACTCCACGGGCGACTTCACCGAGCAGCACCTGGTGACTAATGGCGCCAGCGAACTGCTGGGCCAAGTGTTTGGCGAGAAGGGCGTGCACGCCCGCAGCGCCTTCGGCGTGGCCCAGATCCCCATGGGCGCGTGCGTGGAGATCGAACTGATCGCCGAACTGGCCTGACAGACCGCGCGCCCCAGCAAAAAACCCATGGCATCACTGCCATGGGTTTTTTGTTGCCTGTGCAGCGCAGGGTCCCGCCGCCTAGGCCTGCGGCAGCCGGGGGCACCCACCTCAGCGTGTCAGAAAGATTCCCAGTCCTCTTCCGCCCCGGCCGTGGCACCGTGCTTGGCGCCTTGCTTCACGCCTGCCGATGATGAAGGCGATTTCGCCGGTGCCGCCGGGGCACTCGCAGTGCTGATGCGGGCTGCAGGGGCACCGCCCGCAGTGGCGGACGCTGCGGGCTTGTTGCGGGTGGCTGGCATGGTGGTTGTCGCCTTGGCCGCGCCGCGCGCGACCCCAATGGCGGCCTGCGCAGGCCCGTAGCTGGCAGCGTTGACCTTGAACATGGATACCTCGCGCGCCAGGTGATCGGCCTGCTCGCGCAGGCTTTGTGCTGCGGCAGCGCTTTCTTCCACTAGGGCTGCGTTCTGCTGGGTCATCTGGTCCAGGTTGCTGATCGCCTTGTTGACCTGCGACACCCCCGCGCTCTGCTCGGACGATGCGGCGGTGATCTCGCCGATCATGTCGGTCACGCGCTGCACCGACTGCACGATGTCGGTCATGGTGCTGCCCGCATCGGACACAAGGCGCGAGCCGGTCTCCACCTTCTCGACCGACGCGCTGATGAGCTGCTTGATCTCCTTGGCTGCCTCGGCACTGCGCTGGGCCAGGCTGCGCACCTCGCTGGCCACCACTGCAAAGCCCCGGCCTTGCTCGCCGGCACGCGCGGCCTCCACCGCCGCATTGAGCGCCAGGATGTTGGTCTGGAACGCAATGCCGTCGATCACGCCAATGATGTCTGCGATCTTCTTGCTGCTGTGGTTGATGTCCTCCATGGTGGCCACCACCTGGGTCACCACCTCGCCGCCCCGGCGCGCCACGCCGGTGGCACCCGCTGCCAGGCTGCTGGCCTGCTGGGCGCTGCCCGCGCTTTGCTGGATGGTGCTGGTGAACTCTTCCATCGCGGCGGCCGTCTCCTGCAGGTTGCTGGAGGTCTGCTCGGTGCGGGCCGACAGGTCCTGGTTGCCGGTCGCGATCTCTGCGCTGGCGATGGCAATGCTGTCCGTGCTTTGGCGCACCTGGTGCACCATGCGCCCCAGCGCATTGCTCATGGCATAGAGCGAGCGCAACAGATCGCCAAACTCGTCGCTGCGCGTTACAGACTCCTGCAGGCTCAGGTCGCCACCTGCAATGCGTTCGGCCAGTCCATTGGCCTGGGCCAAGGGCCGCTGGATGCTGCCAATCAGGTAATACGCCCCCACGATGATGGCCAGCAGCAGCAAGCCCACGGCCACCGCGGCGATCTTGACGGTGAGCATGCGTTCGGCCGCCATCGCCACCTGCGTCTCTGCGGCGTTCTTCTGCAGTTGGGCCACAAACTCGCGCAGAGCAGCGAGGTAGGCCGCCACGGAGGGGTTGTACTTCTGGTTGATCAGCGTCACGGCCTGATCTTGCTGACCGTCACTCTTGAGCTTGCGGGCCTCGCCACGCAGATCGATCATGGTCTTGCGGGCGGCCGCAATCTTGTTCATCTGGGCCTTGTCGGCGTCGGACAAGGCCATGGATTCGAGCGACTTCTGCACCTCGCTGATCTGCGCCGACGTGGCCGCAATGACGTCCTTGAACTCGGCTTCCACCGCTGGGTCGTTGCTCACGATCAGCGCCTGGGTGCGCGCTGCATTGGTTTCGGTCAACCCCGACCAGCGCAGGGCGGCCTGAACCCGCGCCTCCATGTCCTTGCTCACGGCATCGGCCTGGGCTTGCACTTTTGCAGAGCGGTAGGCCGCAAACCCCACCACGGCGACCAGCATGACCACGATCAGAATCACAGCCAGCCACAGCTTGTGGGCCATCCTCAATTGTTTAGGCATGGAGGTCTCCGGGAGTGTGTTTGTCACGAGATGTTGCTCGCTTTCCGACAATTGCACAAACCAGGAGCGGCCGCATGAGGGTCATCCCCAAGCACGATCGGAGGCGCCGCCAAACGCACCGGGTGCGGCAAACCCGTTTCGCGCACCCCGCTCCACTGGCAGCGGCGACGATTGAAGCGGCAAAAAAACGCAGCGATACGGCCCCGGCCGAGCGCTGCGCCGCAGGCAATGCTGCAGTTCGGGTGTGGCTGCAGGACGCGGCAACAGCGCCGGAGGCGTCGTGTGAGCTGTCCTTACTCGACGCGCGTCACTGTCGTGGGCTTGAAGCCCAGGTCTGCTGCCTTGCCCTTGCGGCCGCGCGCGGCACGGGCGTTGTTCAGGCTGCGGATCTCCAGCGTCTCATCACGCTGCTTGCCGCCCCGGCCCACGCCATCGAGGCGAATGCTGCGCGTGTAGGCCGCCGCGCCTGCGAGCTGGTCCTTGTCTTCCAGGTCGATCAGCATCAGCCCCCGGCCGCCATTGGCCATGGTTTTCAGCTGGGTGATCTCGAAGGTCAGGATGCGCCCGCCCGTGGACGCGCAGGCCACGTGCGTGGCCGGCAGCACCGGTTTGCTGCCCGTGGTGCCCGCAGCGTGTGATGGCACACACACGGTTTCGCCCTCGCCCAGGGTAAGGAAGGCCTTGCCGCCCTTTTGGCGCGAGACCATGTTTTCCACCGCCGCCAGAAAGCCGTAGCCGCCCGAGTTGGACAACAGCAGCGTGGCGTTGGCTGGCCCCGCAAAGTAGTGCAGCAGTTGCGTGCCCGATTCCAGCTCGATGAGCGTGGTCACCGGCTGGCCGTCGCCACGCGCACCGGGCAGCAGCGACACGGCCACCGAGTAAACGCGGCCATTGCTGCCAAACGCCAGCAGGGTATCCACCGTGCGGCACTCGAACGTGCCGTACAGCCCGTCACCTGCCTTGAAGGCAAAGCTGGCGGCCTCGTGGCCATGGCCGGTGCGGGCGCGCACCCAGCCTTTTTGCGAGACGACCACGGTCACAGGCTCGTCCACCACCTTCACCTCGGCCACGGCCTTTTTCTCGGCCTGGATGAGGGTGCGGCGTGCGTCGGCAAAGGTCTTCGCGTCCGCCTCGATCTCCTTGACCATGGTGCGGCGCAGCGAGCCGGGGTTGTTCAGGATGTCTTCGAGCTTGCCCTGGCTTTCGCGCAGTTCTTTCAGCTCTTGTTCGATCTTGATGGCTTCGAGCCGTGCGAGTTGGCGCAGGCGGATTTCGAGGATGTCCTCGGCCTGCCGGTCGCTCAGGTTGAAGCGCGCGATGAGCGCGGCCTTGGGCTCCTCGGCCGCACGGATGATCGCGATCACCTCGTCGATGTTGAGCAGCACGGTCTGCCGCCCTTCGAGGATGTGGATGCGGTCCAGCACCTTGTCCAGCCGGTGCTGGCTTCGGCGGGTGATGGTGGTCTGGCGGAAGGCAATCCACTCTTCCAGCATCACACGCAGCGACTTCTGCACGGGCTTGCCATCGAGCCCCACCATGGTGAGGTTGATGGGGGCCGAGGTTTCCAGGCTGGTGTGAGCCAACAGGGCGGTGATCAGCTCCTGCTGCGGGGTCTTGCCCGTCTTGGGCTCGAACACCAGGCGCACGGGCGCGTCTTTGCTCGATTCGTCGCGCACCACATCCAGCACAGCCAGCATGCTGGCCTTGAGCTGGGTCTGGTCTTGCGAGAGCGCCTTTTTGCCGGCCTTGACCTTGGGGTTGGTGATTTCCTCGATCTCTTCGAGCACCTTTTGCGTGCTCACGCCGGGCGGCAACTCGTTCACCACCAGCTGCCACTGCCCACGCGCCATGTCTTCGATCTTCCAGCGCGCGCGCACCTTGAGGCTGCCACGGCCGGTGCGGTAGGCATCGGCAATGTCGCCCGCGCTGCTGATGATCTGGCCGCCGCCGGGGTAGTCCGGGCCGGGCACCAGAGCGAGCAGGTCTTCCTGGCTCAGCGAGGGCGTCTTGATGAGCGCAATGCAGGCATCTGCAATCTCGCGCAGGTTGTGGCTGGGAATTTCGGTGGCCAGGCCTACGGCAATGCCGCTGGCGCCGTTGAGCAACGCGAACGGCAAGCGCGCGGG
This sequence comes from Acidovorax sp. K2F, assembly GCF_025246485.1. NCBI lineage: Bacteria > Pseudomonadati > Pseudomonadota > Betaproteobacteria > Burkholderiales > Comamonadaceae > Acidovorax > Acidovorax sp. K2F. Next base: position 282,573 of record NZ_JAOBSQ010000026.1, on the reverse strand, counting down.
CAACTGGCGCGGCTCCTCCGTGCTGCCGTCGTAGTTGGGCATGAAATCGACCGTGCCTTCGTCGATCTCATCCAGCAGCAGGCTAGTGATGCGCGACAGGCGGGCCTCGGTGTAGCGCATGGCCGCAGCGCCGTCGCCGTCGCGGCTGCCGAAGTTGCCCTGGCCGTCGATCAGCGGGTAGCGCTGGGCAAAGTCCTGCGCCATGCGCACGAGCGCGTCGTAGGCCGACTGATCGCCATGCGGGTGGAAGCGGCCCAGCACATCGCCCACCACGCGGGCGCTCTTGACCGGCTTGGCCGCCGTGTTGCGCGTGGGGCCGCTGTAGCCCAGGCCCATGCGGTCCATCGAATACAGAATGCGCCGCTGCACGGGCTTGAGGCCGTCGCACACGTCGGGCAGCGCGCGGCCCTTGACGACCGACAGTGCGTACTCCAGGTAGGCACGCTGGGCATAGCCCGCCAGGCCCAGGGAGTCGCCCCCGTCATCGCCTGCGGTGGTGAAATCGAGAGTGGGTTGGTCGCTCATTCGTTGGGTACAGTTTCTGGATTCACGTTCTGGGGAGCGGTGGGTGTCTGCGCCACGCGGGTGGGCGGCAGGTTGCCCCGGTTCTGCGCGCCGCCCGACAGCTCCATGCGCACGCGGCCGGGCAGCGCACGCTGGGCCAGCACCGGCGCCGGGGGCTTGAGCTGGGCATACAAGCCCAGCACGGTGCGCACGTAGTTCTGGGTTTCCCTGAAGGCCGGTATCTGGTTGCCCGCCTTTTGCACCGCGCCTTCGCCGGCGTTGTAGGCGGCCACGGCCAGGTCCATGCGGCCAGGGAACAGGTCCAGCAGGTAGCGCAGGTAACGGGTGCCGGTGGGCACGTTCACGGCGGGGTCGGCGAGCTTTTGCTCGACCGAGCGCTTCTTGTCCGCATTCACACCAAAACGGCTGGCCGTGGCGGGCATGACCTGCATCAGGCCCACGGCGCCTTTGGGCGACACGGCGGCGGCGTCAAAGCCGGATTCGGTGGCGATCACGGCCTGCAGCAGCTCGTAGTCCACACCATGTTGGCTGGACGCAGCGCGCAGGTGGTGCTTGACGCGCTTGTAGTCAGGCGCAATGTCAAAAAACGCCAGCAGGCGCGCACCCGCTGCGGGAAGCGCATAGGGCATGGGCGATGCATTGGCCGGTGCATCGCGGGTGGAGTCGAAGTCGTTGCCCCGAAAAAACAGCTGGTAGCGCGCATCGACCTGCTCGGACGCAAAGTGCGTCACGCCGCGCTCATCCACATGCGCCCACAGGTCTGCATGGGCCGTTTGCTGCAAAAAACAGAGCAAACAACCCAATAAGCACCAGCGCACGACGCCATTCTTGTTTGGATTTCTCATGGCAGACCTGTCGGACAGCCCTCGGTCAGATATCGATCTCGACCGCATCGCCATGCAGTTCCATCAGCTCGCGGCGCGCAGCGGCTTCGCCCTTGCCCATGAGCTTGGTGATGAGGCCTTCGGTGGCGGCAAAGTCCACGTCTCCCAGCTGTACGGGCAGCAAGCGGCGGGTGTCGGGGTTGAGCGTGGTTTCCCACAGCTGCTCGGCGTTCATCTCGCCCAGGCCCTTGAAGCGGCTGATCTGGCACTTCTCGCGTGCCACACCATCCTTGGCGCATTTGTCGAGGATGGCCGTCAGCTCCCCATCGTCCAGCGCATACATCTTGGCCGCAGGCTTCTTGCCGCGCGCAGGCACATCCACGCGAAACAGCGGTGGGCGCGCCACGTAGATATGGCCGGTCTCGATGAGCTTGGGGAAGTGGCGGAAGAACAGCGTGAGCAGCAGCACCTGGATGTGCGATCCGTCCACGTCGGCATCTGACAGGATGCAGATCTTGCCGTAGCGCAGACCGCTCAGGTCCGGCGTGTCGTTGGGGCCATGCGGGTCCACGCCAATCGCTACCGAGATGTCGTGGATTTCGTTGTTGGCAAACAGGCGGTCGCGCTCCACCTCCCAGGTGTTGAGCACCTTGCCGCGCAGCGGCAGGATGGCCTGGCTTTCCTTGTCGCGGCCCATCTTGGCGCTGCCACCGGCCGAATCCCCCTCCACCAGGAAGACCTCGTTGTGGGCGATGTCCCTGCTTTCGCAGTCGGTGAGCTTGCCCGGCAGCACAGCCACGCCCGAGCCCTTGCGCTTTTCAACCTTCTGCCCGGCCTTCTGGCGCGTCTGCGCGGCCTTGATGGCCAGCTCGGCCAGCTTCTTGCCGTAATCAACGTGCTGGTTCAGCCACAGCTCCAGCGCCGGGCGTACGAAGCCGCTGACCAGGCGCACCGCGTCGCGCGAGTTCAGGCGCTCCTTGATCTGGCCCTGGAACTGCGGGTCGAGCACCTTGGCCGAGAGCACATAGCTGGCGCGCGCAAACACGTCCTCGGGCAGCAGCTTCACGCCCTTGGGCAACAGGCTGTGCAGCTCGATAAAGCTCTTGACCGCGTTGAACAGGCCGTCGCGCAGGCCACTTTCGTGGGTGCCGCCCGCGCTGGTGGGGATCAGGTTGACGTAGCTCTCGCGCATGGGCTGGCCGTCTTCGGTAAAGGCCACCGCCCAGGCCGCCCCTTCGCCCTCGGCAAAGCTCTCGTTGCCGCTGTCGGCAAAACCCTCGCCTTCAAACAGCGGGATGACCGGGTCGCCGGTGAGCGTCTGCATCAGGTAGTCCCGCAGGCCGCCCTTGTACTGCCAGGTCTGCGTGTCGCGGGTTTTTTCGTTCACCAGCTGCACCGTCACGCCGGGCATGAGCACGGCCTTGCTGCGCAGCAGATGGGTCAACTCACCCATGGGCAGGGCACTGGATTCGAAATACTTGGCGTCGGGCCACACGCGCACCGAGGTGCCCTGCTTGCGCTCGCCCGCCTCCAGCGGGCGGGCGACCAAAGGCTCGATCACGTCGCCAGCGGAGAACACCAGGCGCGCCGCCTTGCCTTCGCGGTAGCTGGTGGCCTCCAGCCGGGTGGCCAGCGCATTCGTCACCGACACGCCCACGCCGTGCAGGCCGCCCGAGAAGCTGTAGGCACCGCCCTTGCCCTTGTCGAACTTGCCACCCGCATGCAGGCGGGTGAAGACCAGCTCGATCACCGGTGCGTTTTCTTCCGGGTGCAGGCCAAACGGGATGCCCCGGCCGTCGTCCTCCACACTGACCGAGCCATCGGCATGCAGCGTGACGCGGATCTTCTTGCCGTGGCCGGCGAGGGCCTCATCGGCGGCGTTGTCCAGCACCTCCTGGATGATGTGCAGGGGGTTGTCGGTGCGGGTGTACATGCCCGGGCGCTGCTTGACGGGCTCCAGGCCCTTGAGCACGCGGATTGAGCCTTCGGAGTATTCGCTCGCGGAAACAGAAGAGGGTTTGGCTGCCATGGGGCGGATTGTAGTGCGGCACCGCAGCAATAGCTGGATAAATAACCAGCCCTTCAAACCGCTGCGCCAAGCGCTGCATTTTCTGCCGCCCCCACCGCCAACTGTATTGGTCGCGGGTGTATCAGCGCGTTTCGCGCAATCTGGCTACATTCCTGCGCATGCATATGAATCCTCCCAAACTATCCATGTTCCAGGTGCTGGCGTGCGGCGCGGCCATCGTGACCCTGTCCATGGGCACCCGCCACGGGTTCGGGCTGTGGCTTCTCCCCATCACCCAGGAAATGGGCTGGACGCGCCAGTCGTTCGCCCTGGCTATCGCCATCCAGAACCTGTCCTGGGGCGTGATCGGGATTTTTGCGGGCATGGCGGCCGACCGGTTTGGGGCCTTCCGCGTGCTGCTCGGCGGTGCAGCCCTGTATGCCCTGGGCCTGGCGGGCATGGCGCTGTCGCCCACGCCCATGCTGTTTGCGCTGACGTCCGGTGTGCTGATTGGCGCGGCGCAGGCGGGCACCACGTATGCGGTGATCTATGGTGTGCTGGGGCGGCAGATTGCGCCCGAAAAACGCTCCTGGGCCATGGGCGTGGCAGCGGCGGCGGGTTCGTTCGGGCAGTTCCTGATGGTGCCGGTCGAAGGCTGGCTGATTGCAGGCCTGGGCTGGCAGCAGGCCTTGCTGGTGCTGTCGATGGCGGTGCTGCTGATCGTGCCGCTGGCCTTTGGCCTGCGGGAGCCGGGCTTCAAGGGTGCGGCCCCGGTCAAGCGCGAGCAGACCATTGCGCAGGCGCTGGGCGAGGCCTTCCGCTACCCCAGCTTCAACCTGCTGATGGCCGGTTACTTTGTGTGCGGCTTTCAGGTGGTGTTCATTGGCGTGCACATGCCCAGCTACCTCAAGGACCATGGCCTGTCGCCCCAGGTGGCCAGCTATGCGCTGGCGCTGATCGGACTGTTCAATGTGTTTGGCACCTACATCGCGGGCACGCTGGGCCAGCGCATGCCCAAGCGCCACATCCTCGCTTTCATCTACTTTGCCCGCGCGGTGGCGATCAGCATCTTTTTGCTGGTACCGCTGTCGCCGCTGTCGGTGTACGTGTTCTCGGCGGTGATGGGCGCGCTGTGGCTGTCCACCGTGCCGCCCACCAACGCCACCATTGCACAAATCTTCGGGGTGCAGCACCTGTCCATGCTGGGCGGCTTTGTGTTCTTCAGCCACCAGATCGGCAGCTTCCTGGGCGTCTGGCTGGGCGGCTATCTGTATGACGCCACCGGCAGCTACGATATCGTGTGGTACATCGCGATCGGCCTGGGCATTTTTGCCGGGCTGGTGAACCTGCCAGTCAAGGAAAGCCCGATCGCGCGCCACGCCCCACAACCCGCCTGACCTGTTTGTCCCCCCCTGCATGAGCCACACCACCCCGCCCCGCAAACCCGCGCCGCGTGCCCTGCGCTGGCTGGGCGGTGCCGTGGCCGTGCTGCTGTGCCTGGTGGTGTTTGGCTTGTACACCGTGCCCGAATTCATGGTGCTGCTGGCCGACCAGATGTGGGCGTGTTTTTGACACCCTTGGCGGGATTTTCAAGCGTTTTTGGCCGCAAGCGCTAGTGGATCATGCGCAGGCAGCTATCATTTTTATAGTTCATGCACGGTATGCACGGTACAGAAGCCCCTTCGGAATGGGTGTGGCGCTGGAGCCACCTGATCGCCCCCCACAGCACCGTGCTGGACGTAGCCTGCGGCGCAGGGCGCCACCTGCGCCATCTGCGGAAACTGGGGCACACCGTGGTCGGCGTGGACCGGTCCGCCGAGGCGCTGGCCGCCTGCGAAGGGCTGGGCGAGCTGGTGCAGGCTGACATCGAAAACGGCCCCTGGCCTTTTGCAGGCCGCCAGTTTGGTGGCGTGATCGTCACCAACTACCTGTGGCGCCCCTTGTTGTCCACCATCGTGGCCAGCGTCGCGCCGGGCGGGGTGCTGGTCTATGAAACCTTTGCCCAAGGCAACGAAACAGTAGGGCGCCCGGCGCGGGCGGAGTTCCTGCTCGCGCACGGCGAACTGCTGCAGGCATGCCAGGACCTGCGCGTGGTGGCTTATGAGGACGGCTTCATCGACGAACCAGCGCGTTTCGTGCAACGCATCACGGCCGTACGGGAACTCCCGCAGGCGGGCGGACCCTCACGACATCTTTTGCCCATCGGGGCTAGTTAGAATGCCCTTTTACCGTTTACCACTGCGGACATGACTTCTTCTTCCGTGCCACTCACCGGCAGCATCGTCGCCCTCGTCACTCCCATGCACGAGGACGGTAGCGTGGACTACCCCACCTTGCGCAAACTGATCGACTGGCACATCGCCGAAGGCACCGATTGCATCGGCGTGGTGGGCACCACGGGCGAGTCCCCCACGGTGAACGTGGAAGAACACTGCGAAATCATCCGCGTGGCCGTGGAACAGTCTGCCAAGCGCGTGCCCATCATGGCCGGCTGCGGCGCCAACTCCACCGCCGAAGCCATTGAGCTGGCCAAGTTCGCGCGCGGCGTGGGTGCCGACAGCCAGCTGCAGGTCGTGCCCTACTACAACAAGCCCACCCAAGAGGGCCAGTACCAGCATTTCAAGGCGATTGCAGAAGCCACTGGCGACCTGCCCATCGTGCTGTACAACGTGCCCGGCCGCTCGGTGGCCGATATGCAGCACGACACCGTGCTGCGCCTGGCCCAGGTGCCCGGCGTGATCGGCATCAAGGAAGCCACCGGCAACATCGAGCGTGCCCAGTGGCTCATCCGTGACGTGCCCAAGGGCTTTGGCGTGTACTCGGGCGACGACCCGACCGCCGTCGCCCTGATGCTGTGCGGCGGCCACGGCAACATCAGCGTGACGGCCAACGTGGCCCCGCGCCTGATGCACGAGCTGTGCGTGGCGGCACTGGCCGGCAACGTGCAACGCGCCATGCAGATCCAGTTTCAGCTGATGCCGGTGCACAAGCACCTGTTTGTCGAAGCCAACCCCATCCCGGTCAAGTGGGCCATGTCCCGCATGGGCCTGTGTGGTGGCACCATGCGCCTGCCCATGACGCCCCTGGCCAGCAGCAACGAGGCTGTGGTCGAGTCGGCACTGCGCACCAGCGGCCTGATCTAATCCGGGCGTTGCGCCCGCTCTCAGAGACACTTCCCAAGGATTTCCGCGTGAAAGCTGCTACCACCCCCCTGAGCCTGCTGGCTCTTGTCATGGCCCTGTCCGCCTGCTCCACCAGCATTCTGGAGGGCGACAAGATCGACTACAAGAGCGCCGCCAAGGGCTCGTCACTGGAAGTCCCCCCGGACCTTACCCAGCTGTCACGCGACTCGCGCTACGCCATGCCGGGTGGCTCGGTGTCTGCCGCTGCCATGCAGGCAGGCCAGGCCGCACAGCCGTCGGGCAACGCCAACGCGGCGGCCCTGTCGCTGGGCGACGTGCGGATCGAACGAGACGGCAGCCAGCGCTGGCTGGTGGTCAACCGCCCCGCCGACAAGCTGTGGGAGCCCGTGCGCGACTTCTGGCTGGAAAGCGGCTTCACGCTGGCCCAGTCCGAGGCCAACGTTGGCATCATGGAAACCGACTGGGCAGAGAACCGCGCCAAACTGCCCCAGGATTTCATCCGATCCACCATCGGCAAGCTGATGGAGTCCCTGTACTCGACCGGCGAACGGGACAAGTTCCGCACCCGGCTGGAACGCAATGCCAATGGCAGTACCGAGATCTACATCACCCACCGCGGGATGGTCGAGGTCTATGGCAACGTCACCAAGGACAGCACCGTCTGGCAGCCCCGTCCATCCGACCCGGAACTCGAAACCGAATTCCTGCGCCGCCTGATGGTCAAGCTGGGCGTCAGTCAGGAGCAATCCAAGGCAGTGGCCGCAGCACCCGCGGCGCGTGCCCAGGCCGCCCGCATGGCCACGGTCAACAATGTGCCGGTGGTCCAGCTGGACGAGGGCTTTGACCGGTCCTGGCGCCGGGTGGGCCTGGCCCTGGACCGCACTGGCTTCACCGTGGAAGACCGCAACCGCAATGAGGGCACGTACTTCGTGCGCTACGTGGCTCCGGACACCGTGAAGAAAGAGCCTGGCTTCTTCAGCAAGCTGTTCAGCTCCACCTCCGCAACACCTCCGCTCAAGTACCGCATCGTGGTGCGCAGCCAGGGTGAGTCGACCACCGTGTCGGTGCTCAATGAGGCTGGTGCCCCCGAGTCCTCGGCCAATGCCGAGCGCATCGTGCGCGTGATTGCTGACGATCTGAAATAAGAGCCGGCCGCAGGCCGCCACCCACACCTCTGGAGCCCCCTCCGCCTTCTGGTGGACGGTGGCTCTGGTTTTTTGGGCCGCCACAAACCCACCCTTTCGCTCCGCCATGCTTCGATTCAAGAACCTGGGCAGCGGCAGCACTGGCAATGCCACGGTCGTCGAAGGCCGCAGTGGCAGCCAGGTTCGCCGCCTCCTGATCGACTGCGGGCTCGGCATCCGGCAGCTGCAAGCCCGTCTGGCGCAAGCGCAGTTGCAGGTGGAAGACCTGGACGCCCTCTTCATCACCCACGAACACTCGGACCACATCGGCTGTGCCCAGACCGTGGCGCTGCGTTTTCGCATTCCCGTGTGGATGAGCGAGGGCACGTACGCGGCCCTCGGTGCGCCAGACTTGGACGGCTTGCTGCGGGTGGCGCACGACATGGAAGCGATTGACATGGGCGCGTTCGAAGCCCGCCCCTTCACCGTGCCCCACGATGCCCGGGAGCCGCTGCAGCTGCGGTGCTCCGACGGCGCCGCACACCTGGGCGTGCTGACCGACCTGGGCCACGCCAGTCCCCATGTGCTGCAGCAGCTACAGGGATGCCACGCCCTGTTGATCGAGGCCAATCACGACCCCGACATGCTGGCCGCGTCCCGCTACCCGCCCTTCCTGAAACGCCGCGTAGGCGGGCTGTACGGCCACCTGGCCAACCCGGCGACGGCGGAGATTCTGCGTGCGGTGCAGCACGACAGCCTGCGGTGCGTAGTGGCAGCGCACCTGAGTGCGCAAAACAACCTCCCCGCACTCGCCCGCCAATCGCTCGCCGCCGCGCTGGGTTGGGCGGACGAGGAGATCCAGGTCGCCAGCCCCACCGAAGGCACTGATTGGCTCGACGTCAACCCTTGATGGCCCGGACCGGGCGTCCATAAATGTCTCACCCTGGCGAAGGGCATAAAAAAAGCCCCGGACCTTGCGGTGCGGGGCCGTGGCACAGGCCGACCTTGGGGTCAGCCCAGAGCCTGCAGCAATTTACTTGGCTGCGGAAGCGCCGGTAGCGGCGGTGGCAGCAGCGTCAGCAGCAGCCTTGGCAGCGTCAGCGGCAGGAGCAGAAGCGTCAGCAGCAGGCGCAGCGGCGGCAGGAGCAGCAGCGTCGGAAGCGGCAGGAGCTGCTGGCTCGGCGGCGGGAGCAGGTGCTGCGGCAGGAGCTTCCACAGGAGCGGGTGCTGGAGCGGGTTCTTCCTTCTTGCCACAAGCGGCGAGTGCAGCAGCAGCGATCAGGGCGGCCAGAACGAGAGAGTTCTTCATTTCGATTTTCCTATTTGGACAGACAGAATCTTGAAAAGCCACGGCGTCAGGCTTCCTGAGCCCATGCACGCATTGGCACAATGCACTTGGTTGCACCTTTTTGGGCACAGCCGCAGATTATATTGGTATTTAGTCAATACTGACTAACACTGACGAAAGCTTTACGCCAGCTTGACTTTGCGCAGTATCCCCTCGGGCGCGACTGCCGCGTGGCGCCACGCCAACGGGCGCTCCCCAAAGTGGGGCACAAGCTACAGGCCCAGTGTGGTGGAGGGAAAGCCGGGTGCGCTCTTGCTGCGCACCCATTCGTTGAGTGTCTCGTGCAGCAGCACCCGGCGATCGGCCTCGCTGCCGGTCACCCCCACGCAGCGCTCGGGATCGAGCCGGTGCAGCACCCATTGCGGCGACCACAGCGCGCTGGGCAGGTCCAGCGGGTCGGCGGTCGGGCTGCGGCGGCAGGTGATGATGTGGTCCCAGGTACCGCGCCAGCGCACAAAGCGGGCATGGCGGCGGATCACGTCGTCGTAGCTGCAGGCCAGCATGGTGAAGCGCCTGCCGCTGCGGGCCCAGTCCTGCAAGGCCTCGACCACCGCACGCTCGCCCAAGGGCCAGTCATGAAAGTGGGCATCGCTGATGAAAATCTCTTGCCAGCCGTCCCGCGCCGCCGTTGCAATGGCGTCGCGCACCAGTTGCTGAAACGCCTCACGCCCGCTGAATCGCCCACTGGGCAAGTCACGCAAAGGCTCGGCGGAGGGGGTTGCTGTGTCGGTCATCACTGGCTCCTGGTCAGTCTCAGCCGGCCCAGGCATGGGCCCAGCCCGCATCGCACCACGACGAAAGCAGCTCCAGCGCGTCGTCGCTGGCCCGTGCCAGATCGCGTGCCGACAGTTGGCGCTCATCGGCCAGGCGCCGCATCAGCGTGGCGTCGCGCCCCGCTGCGCGGTAGCTTTCGCCGTTGATGAAGATGTGCTGTGTGTCGTACATCATGCGGCTCTTGCGGTCCAGCCGCACCCCTTCCAGCATCACCTTGGGGTCGCCAGGCTCAAACCACACGCTGGGCTTGGGCTCGGTCAGGTACTCGCCCAGCGCGCGTTCCAGCACCAGGGGCTGGGCCAGCGCGCGCGACAGCGCCTCACGCGCAAAGTCCTGCAGCCCGGCAGGAATGTGCGCCGGCTGCGCCACCGCGTCCTGTCCGGCATCGCGGTACAGCAACGGGTGGTCGTCCTCCCCGGCATCTTCCGCCAGACGCACCAGCAGCTCTTGCGCCAGCTCGGCGCGGGCCGGCGCGCGAAAACCGATGGAGTAGGTCATGCACTCGCCTTCGGCAATCCCGTCGTGGGCATAACGCGGGGGCAGGTACAGCATGTCACCCGGCTCCAGCACAAACTCCTCCTCAGGCTCGAACTGGGCCAGCACCTTCAAGGGAATGCCGTCGCGCAGCGACAGATCCTTTTGGCGCCCGATGCGCCAGCGCCGCTTGCCGTGCGCCTGCAGCAAAAAGACGTCATAACTGTCGAAATGGGGCCCTACGCCACCGCCATTGCTGGCGTAGCTGATCATGAGGTCGTCCAGCCGCGCCTCGGGCACAAAACGGAACTGCTGCATCAGCGCATGCACCGCGTCGTTGTGCAGATCGACGCCCTGTACGAGCAGCGTCCAGTCGGGCTGCTGCAACGCAGGCAGTGCACGGCGGTTGAAGGGCCCGTGGCGCAGCTTCCAGGCACCTTTGATCTGTTGCACCAGGCGGGACTCCACACCCTCCTGCCCGGCCAGCGCAAACAGCTCGGCCCGCAGCACCGGCGGCGCAAACTGCGGGATGGCCTGGCGCACCAGCAAGGGCTTCTTCTGCCAGTGGCGGCGCATGAATTGCGCGGGAGTGAGGCCGCCGAGCAGGGCCAAGGGTCGCTGAATGTCCATGGGGAAAGTGTTGCCCTTTTGCGGGGCCGTTGGTCAAACTGCGACAATTCTCCTATGGAAATTACCCAACAATGTGTGGTCGCACTGACCTGGACCCTGAAAGACACCCTGGGCGAAGAACTCGACGTACTCGACGAACCCGTGGAGTTTCTGGTGGGCGGTGATGATCTCCTGCCCCGTATCGAAGAGGCCCTGCAAGGCCACGGCCCTGGTGCCACGCTTGCACTGCACCTCGAACCCGAGGACGCTTTCGGTGACTTCAATGACCAATTGCTGTTTCTGGAACCCCGCGCCCTCTTCCCCGCCGAGATCGAAGAAGGGATGACGTTTGACGGCATGGCCCTGCCCGAGGGCTGCAACCCCGATGCCCCCCGCACGGCCCTCTACACCGTGGCCGAGATCTATCCCGAACATATCGTGCTCGACGGCAACCACCCTCTGGCGGGCATCGCGCTGCGCCTGCAACTGACGGTGCAGGCCGTGCGCGAAGCCACCGAAGAAGAAATCGGACGTGGCACGGCCGGAACCGGCTTCTTCCGCGTCCAGCCCCAGGCGCCAGGCAGCTCGTTGCTGCACTAAGTCCCACCAAAAGCAAAACGGGCGCCCCGAGGAAACTCGGAGCGCCCGTTTGTCAGGGCAGTGCGTCAGGTCACATGCGCGAAATCTGACCGTTGTACAGACGCACGCGATCGCCGATGCGCAGGTCACCCGGGCTGCTCACGTCGTACACGCGATACCCCCCCTGGTCGAGCTGCACGGACAACCGGTATCCCTGCACATATTCCTGGTTGTTGCGCCCTTCGATGGCGTTGCCAGCCACCGCGCCACCCAACACGCCTACAGCGGTGGCTGCAGCACGACCCGTGCCCTTGCCCACCTGGTTGCCCAGAACGCCGCCCACCACCGCGCCCAGAACGGCACCAGTGCCGGTGGTCTGGCCTTGGCTGCGGCCCTGCAGGACTTCGATGTTGGACACGCGACCATATTCGGTGCCTGCCTGATTCTGCGGATAGGCAGGAGCCGTCTGGTAGCCACTCGAATAACCGCCGGAGTATTGCGGAGCAGGTGCCGGGCGGCTGTGGCCGCAAGCAGCCAGCGAAGCAGCCAGAACCACGGTGCCCACGAGGGCGAGGGGACGGGTGAATTGCATGTTCAATCTCCAGAAGTTGTTGGGGCAGGCACTGAAAAATCTCCGACGACCCAGAGCTCAATGCCCATGTACCGATTGGAACAACGCCTGAAGATGCCGCGGCGTAGACAAGGGGCCATCGCCATGTCGGTAACAGACCCATCGAAACGTAAGCGGGGTCTTACAACCCGGCCACTCACCCGTCACGCGCTTGGAGCCCCGAGCGGTCCACCTCAGGACTTGCCTGTGGATCCGTAGCCCCCCTCACCCCGCTGCGTGGCCGCAAACTCGGTGACGACGTTGAACTGGGCCTGCACCACCGGAACAATCACCAATTGGGCCAGCCGCTCCATGGGCTCCAGGGTAAACGCCACATTGCTGCGGTTCCATGCGCTCACCATGAGCTGCCCTTGGTAGTCACTGTCGATCAACCCCACCAGATTGCCAAGCACGATGCCATGTTTATGCCCCAGGCCCGAGCGCGGCAAGATCAGTGCGGCATAGCCCGGGTCTTGCAGGTAGATCGCAATGCCGGTAGGCACCAGTTGCCAGGCGTTGGGCTGCAGGGTCAGCGGCGCATCCAGGCAGGCACGCAGGTCCAGCCCAGCGCTACCGGGTGTGGCGTAGGTGGGCAATTGGTCCGCCATGCGCGGATCGAGAATCTTCACATCTATCTTCACGGTTTTTTCTTTCCTGTTGCTATTCCTGTGCCACTGCGCTGCTGCGCCATTTGTCGCAGGCGATCCTGCAACGACTCCCCCCCTGCACGCCCACCCGGGGCCTGCGCGCCCCCAGCCTGTGCGGCCGATTGCATCAGCCAACCCAGTCCCCACCACACCGCGCCCATTACCACCAAGCCTGGCAGCGAGCCCTGACCAAGCAGGAACAGCGCAATGCCATGCAACACCATCACTACCAGCAACACCGATCGCACCGTGCGCAGTACGCCCGCCAGCGGCTGCATCAGCTGCAGCACATCGGGCGGCAGGACCTGAGGCAGGGAGGTCGCTGGCGCACTGGCCTTGGATAACTGAACGGCACCGTTGGTAGCGGCAGCACTTGCCTGTGCCGCTCGGGCCTTTTGCAAAGGCGCCTGGGCTGTCAGCCGCTCCACATAAGCAGCAAAGTCGCCATCGGGTGGCGTGTCCCAATCAGGCTTGGTGGCACCAGTTGTCATCACACCTCCCCACGGTGGTGGTCGTCAAGAACGCAAAGGTGACAAACGCGCGGCGATCTCAGCGATAAGCTGCTGCGCCAACACACGCTTGGACGCGCGGGGTAACTCGCGGTGGCCCTGCGCGTCCACCAGCAGCAGGGCGTTGTCGTCCTGCCCAAAGGTAGCGGGGCCAATATTGCCCACCAGCAAGGGGACGCCCTTGCGCGTCCTTTTGGCGGTGGCATGGGCCAGCAGGTCATGGCTTTCGGCGGCAAAACCCACGCAGAAAAGATCCCCTTCCAGCGCATGCGGCGACCGGGCTACGGTGGCCAGAATGTCGGGGTTCTCGACGAACTCCAGCGACGGGGACTGGCCCGAGCCGTCTTTCTTGATCTTTTGGTCGGACTGGTGGGCAGGGCGCCAGTCGGCCACTGCGGCTGTGGCAACAAACACCGAGGCGGCCTGGACATGCCGCTCCACGGCCGCCAGCATCTCCTGGGCGGACTGCACATTGACACGCCGCACGCCGCGTGGCGTGGGCAAATGCACCGGCCCTGCGACCAGGGTGACGTCGGCACCCGCCTCGCGCGCCGCCCTGGCCACGGCAAAGCCCATCTTTCCGCTCGACAGGTTGGTGATGCCACGCACCGGGTCAATGGCTTCAAACGTGGGCCCCGCCGTGACGAGTACCGACCGGCCCACAAGGGTCTTGGGCGTGAAAAAAGCGATCAGCTCGTCCAGCAGCTCCAGCGGCTCCAGCATACGGCCGTCACCCGTCTCACCACAGGCCTGGTCACCATTGCCCACGCCCAGTACCACTGCACCGTCCTGCGCCACCTGGGCCAGATTGCGCTGCGTGGCCGGGTGCGCCCACATTTCGCGGTTCATCGCAGGGGCCAGCAAAAGGGGCACGCGCTGGGCGGGACGCGCCAGGCACAACAGGCTGAGCAACTCGTCCGCCCTGCCCTGCACCAGGCGCGCAATGAAGTCCGCACTGCAAGGCGCGATCAGGATGGCATCGGCCTCGCGGCTCAGGTTGATGTGGGGCATGTTGTTGGGCTCGCGCGCATCCCATTGCGAGCCGTACACCGAGCGGCCAGACAGCGCCTGCATGGTGACCGGGGTGATGAACTGCTCTGCCGCCTCGGTCATCACCACCTGCACGGTGGCGCCCTCCTTGATGAGCTGGCGGCACAGATCGGCCGCCTTGTAGCAAGCCACGCCCCCACTCAGACCCAGAACAATGTGTTTGCCAGCAAGCTCATTCATGGCGCGAATTTAGCAGACGGGGGTGACCCTGCCCCCGGGGGTGTCGCCGGGGTGCCATCTATAATCCCAATTTCCCACCACCAAAAAAGACATGACCAAATTTGTCTTCGTCACCGGCGGTGTGGTGTCTTCCCTCGGTAAGGGAATCGCCTCAGCCTCCCTTGCCGCGATCCTCGAATCGCGGGGACTCAAAGTCACCCTCATCAAGCTTGACCCCTACATCAACGTAGACCCGGGCACCATGTCGCCGTTCCAGCACGGCGAGGTGTTCGTGACCGATGACGGCGCAGAAACCGACCTGGATCTGGGCCACTACGAGCGTTTCATCGAAACGCGCATGAAGAAAACCAATAACTTCACCACGGGCAAGATTTACCAGTCCGTGCTGGAGAAGGAACGCCGTGGCGACTACCTGGGCAAGACCGTGCAGGTCATTCCCCATGTCACCAACGAAATCCAGGAATTCATCAAGCGCGGCGCCGGCATTGGCACGCCGGATGCCGTGGATGTGGCCATTGTCGAAATCGGCGGTACCGTGGGTGACATCGAATCGCTGCCGTTCCTGGAAGCCGTGCGCCAGATGAGCCTGCGCATGGGCCCGAACAACGCAGCCTTCGTGCACCTGACCTACCTGCCCTGGATCGCTGCAGCGGGGGAGCTGAAAACCAAGCCCACCCAGCACACCGTGCAAAAGCTGCGCGAGATCGGCATCCAGGCCGACGCCCTGCTGTGCCGCGCCGACCGCCGTATTCCTGAGGAAGAGCGCGCCAAGATCTCGCTGTTCACCAACGTGCCCGAATGGGGCGTGATCAGCATGTGGGACGTGGACACCATCTACAAGGTGCCGCGCATGCTGCACGAGCAGGGCCTCGATGGCCTGATCTGCGACAAGCTGCGCCTGAACACCCCGCCCACCAGCCTCAAGCGCTGGGACGATCTGGTGCATGAGACCGAACACCCCCAAGGCGAAGTCACCATCGCCATGGTCGGCAAGTATGTGGACCTGTCGGACAGCTACAAGTCGGTCAACGAGGCCCTGCGCCACGCCGGCATGCGCAACCATGTGCGCGTGAAGATCGACCATGTCGATTCCGAGACCATCGACAGCGCCGATGCAGCCGCCAAGCTCGCCAAATACGACGCCATCCTGGTGCCCGGCGGCTTCGGCCAGCGTGGTGTGGAAGGCAAGATCGCCACGGCCCAGTTTGCCCGCGAGCGCAAGGTGCCCTACCTGGGCATCTGCCTGGGGATGCAGGTGGCCACCATCGAATACGCGCGCCACGTGGCAGGCCTCGCCCACGCCAACAGCACCGAGTTCGACCCCACCACGCCCCACCCCGTGATCGCCCTGATCACCGAGTGGAAGGACGCGGACGGCACCATCAAGAAACGCGACGAAAACTCCGATCTGGGCGGCACCATGCGCCTGGGCGCGCAAAGCTCGGACGTGGCCAAGGACACACTGGCCCACAGCATCTACGGCGATGTGGTGACCGAGCGCCACCGCCACCGCTACGAAGCCAACGTGAACTACCTGGACCAGTTGCGCAAGGCGGGCCTGGTGATCTCGGCGCTGACCCAGCGTGAAGAACTCACCGAAATCGTGGAGCTGCCGCAAACCGTGCACCCCTGGTTCATCGGCGTGCAGTTCCACCCCGAGTTCAAGTCCACGCCCTGGAACGGCCACCCGCTGTTCAATGCCTTCATCAAGGCGGCCGTGGAACACCAGCAAGCCGCGAAAAAAGCCTAAGGGGACCTCACCATGCAGCTGTGCGGATTCAACGTCGGCCTTCAACATCGCTTTTTTCTGATCGCAGGCACCTGTTCCATTGAAGGCCTGGAGATGTCGCTCGATGTCGCAGGCCAGCTCAAGGAAGCCTGCGCGCCACTGGGCATTCCGCTGATCTACAAAGGCTCGTTCGACAAGGCCAACCGCTCGTCGGGCACCAGCAAGCGTGGTGTGGGGCTGGAGGCCGGCCTGAAGATCCTCGATGAAGTGCGCCGCCAGCTGCAGCTGCCCATCCTGACCGATGTGCACGACGCCTCGCATGTGGCCGAAGTGGCCAGCGTGGTGGACGTGCTGCAAACACCCGCGTTCCTGTGCCGCCAGACGGATTTCATCCGCGCGGTGGCGCAAAGCGGCAAGCCGGTGAACATCAAGAAGGGCCAGTTCCTGGCGCCCTGGGACATGAAGAACGTCATCGACAAGGCCCGGTCTGCAGCGGCCGAAGTCGGCCTGTCGGAAGACCGCTTCCTGGCCTGCGAGCGCGGCGTGAGCTTTGGCTACAACAACCTCGTTGCTGACATGACCAGCCTGGCCGAGATGCGCAACTCCGGCGCACCCGTGGTGTTTGACGTGACCCACTCGGTGCAAAAGCCCGGCGGCCTTGGCGCCGTGAGCGGTGGTGCGCGCGACATGGTGCCCGTGCTGGCGCGTGCCGGCGTGGCTGTGGGCGTGGCGGGCCTGTTCATGGAAACCCACCCCCGCCCCGCCGAGGCCTGGTCGGACGGCCCCAACGCCGTGCCGCTCAAGCACATGAAGGCGCTGCTGGAGACCTTGGTGGCCCTGGACGATGTCACCAAGAAAAACGGATTCCTCGAAAACAACTTTGGAGCTTGAGACATGAGCAGTGGTTACGTCATCGCATCCGTCACCGTCACCAACCCCACGCAGTATGACGAGTACCGCAAGTGGAGCACCCTGGCCATGCAAGCCCACGGCGCTGAAGTCTGCGTGCGTGGCGGCAAGGTCGAAGTGCTGGAGGGCGACTGGAACCCCGGTCGTACCGTGATCCTCAAGTTCCCTAGCTTTGAAGCCGCTCGCGCCTTCTACGACACGCCCGAGTACCAGAAAGCCAAGGCCGCCCGCGAAGGCGCTGCCGTCATGCGCATGGTGTGTGTCGAAGGCGTCTGAGCGCACACACCCAAATCGCTCACCAATTAATAGCTGCTAGCGCTTATACAGAAGGCGCTAGAGACTGATTTGATTTAAAACTTCTGCAAAAGGAAAACCATGAGTGCCATCGTTGACATCGTCGGTCGCGAGATTCTGGACAGCCGCGGCAACCCCACCGTCGAATGCGACGTGTTGCTCGAATCGGGCGTGATGGGCCGGGCCGCCGTGCCGTCGGGCGCCTCCACCGGCAGCCGTGAAGCCATTGAAATGCGCGACGGCGACAAGGGCCGCTACCTGGGCAAGGGCGTGCTCAAGGCCGTGGAATACATCAACACCGAGATCAGCGAAGCCGTGCTGGGCCTGGATGCCTCCGAGCAGGCCTTCCTGGACAAGACCCTGATCGACCTCGATGGCACCGAGAACAAGAGCCGCCTGGGCGCCAACGCCATGCTGGCCGTGTCCATGGCCGTGGCCCGCGCCGCCGCCGAAGAGTCTGGCCTGCCCCTGTACCGCTACCTGGGCGGCATGGGCAGCGTGCAACTGCCTGTGCCCATGATGAACGTGATCAACGGCGGCGCACACGCTAACAACAGCCTGGACCTGCAGGAGTTCATGATCATCCCGGTGGGTGCGCCCACGTTCCGCGAAGCCGTGCGCTGGGGCGCCGAAGTGTTCCACGCGCTCAAGAAGATCCTGCACGACAAGGGCATCAGCACCGCGGTGGGCGACGAAGGCGGCTTTGCCCCCAGCGTTGAAAACCACGAAGCAGCCATCCGCCTGATCCTGCAAGCCATTGAAGCTGCGGGCTACACGGCGGGCGATCAGATCGCCCTGGGCCTGGACTGCGCTGCGAGCGAGTTCTACAAGGACGGCCACTATGTGCTGGAAGGCGAAGGCGGCCTCAAGCTCACCGCCCAGCAGTGGACGGACATGCTGGCGGCCTGGGTGGACAAGTACCCCATCATCAGCATCGAAGACGGCATGCACGAAGGCGACTGGGACGGCTGGAAGCATCTGACCGAACGCCTGGGCGACAAGGTGCAGCTGGTGGGTGACGACCTGTTCGTGACCAACACCAAGATCCTGAAGGAAGGCATCGACAAGCGCATTGCCAACTCAATCCTGATCAAGATCAACCAGATCGGTACGCTGACCGAGACCTTCGCTGCGATCGAGATGGCCAAGCGCGCTGGCTACACCGCCGTGATCTCGCACCGCTCGGGCGAGACCGAGGACAGCACCATTGCCGACATCGCGGTGGGCACGAATGCGGGCCAGATCAAGACCGGCTCGCTGTCGCGCTCGGACCGCATCGCCAAGTACAACCAGCTGCTGCGCATTGAGGAAGATCTGGGCGAGATCGCGCAGTACCCTGGCCGCGCTGCGTTCTACAACCTGCGCTGAGCCCCTGGCAGCCCTCGCCTGAGCGAGCCCTCCATTGGTCTCCCGCATCGTCCCCGTCATCCTGCTGGCCTTGCTGGCAGCGCTGCACGCCCAGCTCTGGCTGGGGCGGGGCAGCGTGCCGCGCGTCAATGCGATGCAGCGGCAGATTGATGTGCAGAAGGCGGCCAACGAACAGGCCCGCCAGGCGAATGCGCGGCTGACCTCGGAGGTGCACGACCTCAAGGAAGGCCTCGATATGGTGGAAGAAAAGGCGCGCAGCGAGCTGGGCATGGTCAAGCCCAACGAGGTGTACGTGCAGTTCACACCCCGCTGACCTGCCGTGTGGGGTCACTCAGCCGCCTGGGACCACCCCGCACCGTCCACACCCACAACGCAGCCCTTGACCAAGGCCTGCGCTTCATTCAAGCCCGTGCGGCAGTCCTCTCCCCCCACTCCCTTGATTGCCCTGCTGGGCGCGCCCTACACGGGCGTGGAGGCGTTGGCACAGGCGCTGCAGCAGCAGATCACTCCCGGCACGGCACATATCGCCCTGCACCACCCGCACCTGGCCCACACCCCGCCCACGCCGCAGGCAGAATCCGGCGCGGTGGCATTGACCCTGCTGATGGGTCTCGACCAGCCCTGCCCTGCCGAGGAACGGACTGCGCAGGAGGCCTGCGATACCCGGCTGCGTGCGGCCCTGGCGGCTGCGGCGATACCCTACCGCGTGGTGTACGGAACGGGCGAGCAGCGCACTCGCAACGCGCTCATTGCTATACAAAATATAGCACCCAAGGCATATTCCACTAGCGCAAGGGCCGCATGGGACACTGAAAACACGCCCAGGGCGGCCCGGCTGCGCGCCTGGAACTGCGAAAAGTGCAGCGACCCGGCTTGTGAGCATCGGCTGTTCACAGCGCTCATGGAGCAGCGGGATACGACACCGCCGCAAGCCATCACGCCAGACCGCGCTTGATTTCCTTGAGAAGCAACACCACCTGGCTGGAGCCATAGCGGTAACCACCGTTGAGCACCTGCACAGCCCGGTCCCATTCGCCCTGCTGGGCCAGTTCCACCAGGGTGGCGGCCTGCTCATGAAAGTATTGGTAGCGCGCCACCAGCAGCGGATAGGCCGGCTGGTCGCCCAGCAGCTCGCCGCCTACGCCGTGCAACCAGCGGCCCAGCGCACTGTGGTCAGCGCGGCGCACCAGCGCCGGGTCCAGCCCGGCGGAGGTGCGGCCCTCCAGGTAGTCCATCAGGCGGTCTTTCCAGCGCTCGTGGGCATTGATGGCGGCGTCGATGTCCAGCGCGGCGAGCAGGGTATCGGCACGCCGCGAGTCGGGTGCCGCCGCGCTGTCGTACAGCGCCAGCGGAGGCGTAGCCGGGCTGGCCCGGTGGCCCCCCAGAACACGGCGAAGAAACTGCATGACACCCCTCGTTCATTTCCTGCGCGACCGGATGTGATCGCTTGAACGCACACAGGCCTTGCGATCGGACCTTGTGCGCCGCCCCCTCGCAGCGGCAGGCGCTGTTGCGGAGTGACCCAGGAATCTTAGGCGGGGATGGCGGGGGCGATTGTCAACGATGGTCAGCCGACCACCGCGCCCGATGGAGGCTGCAGACGGCTACTGGATGCCTGTGGGCCCCGGGGGCTGAGCCGCGGCGGGCGAGACAAAAATCTGCGCGGCATCCACCGCATCAAACCGGTACTGCTGGCCGCAGAACTCGCAACCCACCTCGATGTCGTCGCGCTCGGCGAGGATGCTCTCGGCCTCTTCAGCGCCCAGGTTGCGCAGCATGTTGCTCACGCGCTCGCGGCTGCAGGTGCAGGCAAAACGCGGGCCGCTGGCGCCCTGCTGGGGTTCAAAGCGCAGCAACTTTTCTTCCCAGAACAGGCGGCGCAGGATGGTGTCCACGTCCAGCGTCAGCAGTTCTTCGCGGGTCAGGCTGGCAGCCAGGTGGGCGATGCGGTTGTAGTCCTCGTTGTGGCCGATCTGGTCTTCGTTCTCGCGGTGCGAGAGGCCCGCGGCCAGGTTGCCCTCGCCCTTGATGGGCATGCGCTGGATCAAGAGGCCTGCCGCCACCTGGTCGTTGGCACCCAGCACCAGAATGGTGTCGAGCTGCTCGGACTGCAGCATGTAATGCTGCAGCACGTCCGACAGATGCTCCAGCTTTTCGTGGTGGTCGCCGTGCAGTGGCACCACGCCCTGGTAGGGCTGCTGACCGGGGTGGCGGTCCTTGGGGTCCAGGGTGATGGCGCAACGGCCACCGCCGCCCACATTGACCATCTGGCTCAGCTTCGCGTCCGGCAGCACCTCGCCATTCACGGTGGCTGTCGCGCGCAGGCTCAGGTCCGACTGCACCTCGGCCACGGCCAATTTGACGGGGCCATCACCAAACACCTGCAGCACCAGCGCGCCGTTGAACTTGATGTTGGACTGCATCAGCACGCCGGCGGCCGCCATCTCGCCCAGCAGCTCGCTCACGGGGGCGGGATAGGCACCGGTGGCGGTGTTGCCCGCCCGGCGCTTCAGGATCTCGGTCCAGGCATCGGTGAGGCGCACGATCATGCCGCGCACGGGCAGACCATCGAAAAGAAACTTGTGGAGTTCAGACACGCAGGGATTCCAGGAGAAAAATAGCAGCAGAGAGCGCCAGTGGGCGGCGTTCAGCCGATCTTGTGCAGGCCGTGTTGGAAGCGGCGCGCATTGTCGATGTAGTGCTGGGCGCTCTGGCGCAGGCCTTCGATCTGCTCAGGGGTGAGTTCACGCACGGCCTTGGCCGGGCTGCCGATGATCATGGAGCCATCGGGAAACTCCTTGCCCTCGGTGACCAGCGCACCCGCACCCACCAGGCAGTTCTTGCCGATCTTGGCGCCGTTGAGCACCACAGCGCCAATGCCGATCAGCGATTCGTCGCCGATGGTGCAGCCGTGCAGCATGACCTGGTGCCCCACCGTCACCCGCTCGCCCACCACCAGGGGCTTGCCGATGTCGGCGTGCAGCACGCTCGCGTCCTGGATGTTGGAGCCTGCGCCGATGGTGATGCTCTCGGTGTCGCCGCGCACCACGGTGCCAAACCACACGCTGGCGTCTTCACCCAGCACCACATTGCCCATCACCTGCGCGCTGTCGGCCACCCAGGCGGACGCCGCCACTTGGGGAGCCACACCGTCGAGTTCGTAAATTGCCATGCACCCACTCCGCTGAAACAAAAGAAGCGGCACGCCATGGCGCGCCCTGAGAGGTCGCCAATCGTTACAAAGCGCAAGCCTTGGTGCCGATGGCAAGGCCTAGAATTGTAAGGATGGAGCTTCGCCACCGTGCACTGCAGGTCTTGTGCCTGGCAGACCCCGAACAAAAAGCGGCTGCAGCGCTAGACCTGTATGCCCAATCAGCTACGCTTTCGATAGCAGATACTGCCCCTTCGGCCCCCACCGACCCGGACGCCCTGCCCGGCCGTCCCGAGCGCCCCGAACTGCTGCGCCACACCCAGGTGGCCCGCCGGTCGCCCGCCACCCCCGAGGGCCGGGCCATTCTCATCCACGCCATCGCCCACATCGAGTTCAACGCCATCAACCTGGCGCTGGACGCCGTGTGGCGCTTTGACGGTATGCCCCACACCTACTACCAGGATTGGATGCGCGTGGCGGCCGAAGAGGCCAAGCACTTCAGGCTGCTGCGCAACCACCTGCGCAGCCAGGGCCACGACTATGGGGACTTCCCGGCCCACCAGGGGCTGTGGACCATGTGCGAGAAAACCCGGCACGACGTGCTGGCCCGCATGGCCCTGGTGCCTCGCACGCTGGAAGCCCGGGGGCTCGACGCCACACCGCAGATCCAGGCCAAGCTGCGCCAAGTGGGCACGCCCGACGCCCTGGCCGCCGTTGCCATCCTGGACGTGATCCTGCATGACGAGGTGGGGCATGTCGCCATCGGCAACCACTGGTACCGCTGGCTGTGCGAGCGCGCGGGCCAGGACCCGGAATCCCTCTACGGCACGCTGGTGCAGCGGTACGAAGCCCCCCGACTGAAGCCACCGTTCAATGAGTCGGCGCGACGCAGCGCCGGTTTCAGCGACGCCGAGCTGCGCTGGCTGCAGCAGGCCTAATCACCAAGCCATGTGTTGACGATCTGAGGGGAATACGATGGCTCCTACAATTCTTGGCGATGCCCCCAGCGGGCCAGCGCACCCTCTTTCAAGAACACCAAGCCCACGCCCATGACCCAAGCCTTCACCCCTGGCACACCGCCCGCGCCACCGTCGGGCAACCAATCGTCGGTCGCCATGATTGCGCGCCAAGCCATCGTGAACGCGCAACAGGTGGTGGTGGGCTACGAGCTGTTCAACCGCTCGCGCAGCGGCGCCGCCCACACGGCCGCCACCGACGTGATCCTGGTGTTCACCGCCCTGTCGCACGCCGGCACCGAGGAGCTGGTGGGCAAGAAGCTGATCTTCGTCAACTGCACCCATGAAAGCCTGTCGGGCGGCCACCTGGAGCTGGTGGACCCCGACAAGGTGGTGCTGGAGATTCCGCCCCTGGGCCATGCGGCCGCCGAAGAGGTCGCCACGCGCCTGCCCATCCTGACCGAGCTGCGCGACCGGGGCTTTCACCTGGCCTTCAACCACACGGTGCTGCAGTCGGCGTATGCGCCGTGGCTGCCCCTGGCGGACTACATCAAGCTGGACCTGTCGGTGCTGGCGCCCGACCAGCTCGCGGTGCTGATCAGCTACGCGGGCCGCCACTGCAAGGCCGAACTGATCGCCGAGAAGGTGGAGACGGCCCAGCAGTACGACATGGTGTCCAGCCAGGGAGTGCAGCTGTTCCAGGGTTACTGGTTTGCCCGCCCAGCCCTGGTCGAGACCAAGCTGCTCACGCCGTCGCAGGCCAGCATCATCGAGCTGATCAACCAGGTGCGCAAACAGGCCAGCACCGACGAGATCGAAGAGGTGCTCAAGAAGGATGCGGGCCTGGCCTTCAACCTGATGCGCCTCATCAACTCCGCCGGCTTTGGCCTGTCGCGCGAGATCACCTCCTTCCGCCAGGCCGTGATGCTCATGGGCCTGAAAAAGCTGTTCCGCTGGGCGGCGCTTCTGCTGACCGCGTCGCGCAACAACGGCACGCCGTCGTCGGTGGGCCACACCGCCGTGGTGCGCGGGCGCCTGATGGAGCTGCTGGCACTGGAGACACTGCCCCCCGAGGAAGCCGACCAGGCCTTTGTGGTGGGCATCTTCTCGTTGCTGGATGTGATGCTCTCCATGCCCATGGAGTCGGCCATTGGCCTGCTCAACGTGCCCGAACCCGTGGCGGCCGCGCTGCTGCGGCGCGAAGGCTTCCTGGGTGACCTGCTGACCCTGGCCGAGGCCTGTGAGTCCAGCGACGACGCCGTGTTTGACCGCGCTGCCGGCCTGCTGCACCTGACCAGCCAGCAGATCAACTTTGCCCACCTGCAGGCGCTGGCCTGGGCAGACCACATCAGCGACTGACGGGTACCGCCGCCACGCTGGCGGCCCCTGGTCAGACTTTGGTTCTCTGCCAACGCCCGGCGGTCTAGAATGATCGTCAGCCCTTCATTTCAGTGGACCCCATGTCGAGCACACCCGAACAAGACACCCCGGACGCCGCAGCGCCTGTGGTCGATCCCGTGGACGAGAACCTTGCCATCATTGCGCGCCAGGCCATCGTGGACGAAAGCCGCGCGGTCTATGGCTACGAGCTGTTCGACCGCTCCACCGCGTCCGACTCACACACCGCCGCCAGCGATGCAGCCCTGCTGTTCAATGCCCT
This sequence comes from Acidovorax sp. K2F, assembly GCF_025246485.1. Taxonomy (NCBI): domain Bacteria; kingdom Pseudomonadati; phylum Pseudomonadota; class Betaproteobacteria; order Burkholderiales; family Comamonadaceae; genus Acidovorax; species Acidovorax sp. K2F. The sequence continues at coordinate 258,102 of NZ_JAOBSQ010000026.1, read as the reverse complement.
GTCCTACGCGGGCACCGAGGCCCTGGTCGGCAAGAAGACGGTGTTCATCAACTGCACGCATGACAGCCTCTCGGGCGGCCACCTGGAGCTGATCCACCCCGAAAAGGTGGTGCTGGAGGTGCCACCGCTGCCCGACAGCGCCACCCCCGAAGAAATCGAAGGCCGCGTTCCCACGCTGGAGGCGTTGCGCACACGTGGCTTTCGCCTCGCGTTTGACCAGCAGGCCCTCAAGCGCGCCTACACCAGCTGGCTGCCGATGGCGGCGTTCATCAAGCTGGACATGCAGGCCTTCAAGCCCGAGCTGGCGGCCCCCCTGGTCAAATTTGCCACCACCCACAGCAAGGCCACGCTGGTGGCCGAAAAGGTCGAAACGGCTGCGCAATACGAGCTGATGCGCGATCTGGGCGTCAAGCTGTTCCAGGGCTACTGGTTTGCGCATCCCTCGCTGGTCAAGGCCACCACCATCCGCCCCTCGCAGGCCACCATCATCCAGCTCATCAACCTCGTGCGCAAACAGGCCAGCACGGCGGAGATCGAAGACCTGCTCAAGAAAGACCCCACCCTGTCTTTCAACCTGCTGCGTTTCATCAACTCGTCGGGTTTTGGCCTGTCGTGCGAGATCACCTCGTTCCGCCACGCGGTGATGATCCTGGGGCTGAAAAAGCTGTTCCGCTGGGCGGCCCTCTTGATGACCACCTCGCGTGCGGGTGGAGCGCCACCGGCCGTGGGCCAGACTGCCGTGGTGCGCGGCCGCCTGATGGAGCTGCTAGCCGCCGAGCTGCTGCCGCCCGAAGAATGCGACAACGCCTTCGTCGTGGGCGTGTTCTCGCTGCTGGACACCATGCTGGGCGTGCCGCTCGAAAAGGCGCTGGAGTCCGTGGCCCTGCCCGAACCCGTGATGGACGCCCTGCTGCGCGGCACCGGTGTGTTTGCCCCGTTCCTGGAACTGACCAAGGCCTGCGAAAGCGGCGATGAAGTGGCCTTTGCCAAGAACGCCGATGCGCTGCACCTGTCCAACCGCCAGGTGAACTGGGCCCACCTGCAGGCACTGACCTGGGCCGAGAGCCTGAACGAAGAATAGCCCCGCTCTTCCCCCCCAAAAAGCCCGCAGGCCCTGCTTTGACAGGGCCTGTGGCGTTTCGGGGGCTTCAACCCCTGCACACGATCAGTTGCCCTGGATGCCCGCCGCGCGGATGATGCGCGCGTTGTTCTCGGACTCCAGCGCGATCTGGCGCGCGAACTCGGCCGTGGTGCCACCCGTGGGCACGTTGTCGGTGGCATCGAGCTTGGCGCGGATGTCCGGCAGCGCCAGCGCCTTGTTCACCTCAGTATTGATGCGCGTGATGACCGTCTTGGGCGTCTGCGCCGGGGCATAGAGGCCGAACAGGGACGAGAGATTAGCCGCTGGCTGCCCCAGCTCGGCCAGCGTGGGCACCTGGGGCAGCGAATCCAGCCGCGCCGGGGCCCCCACCGCCAGCGGCTTGAGCTTGCCCGCCTGAATGTGCTGCAGCACCGCCGGGCCGGCGTTGGTCGATAACACCTCAAACTGCCCGCCCAGCGCGTCGTTCATCTGCTGGCCGCCGCCCTTGTAGGGGATGTGCGTGATCTGCACCTGGGCCACCGACTGGATCTGCTCCAGCATGATGTGCCCCAGCGACGCCTGCCCCGACGTGGCCCATCGCACCGTGCCGGGCTGGGCCCGCGCACGCGCGATCAGGTCCTTGAAGTCGGTCGCACGGCTCGCCGGCGTGCCCAGCAGCAGCACGGGCGAATACATCACGCTGACCACGGGCGCAATGTCCTTCTGCGGATCGAAAGGGGACTTGCCCAGGTGCGGATTGAGCGCCAGGGGGCTGACCGCCGCAAAGCCCAGCGTGTAGCCATCGGGCGCCGCCTTGGCCACCGCGTCCACGCCCAGGCTGCCACTGGCGCCTGCCTTGTTTTCAATGACCACGGGGGTGCCCAGCTGAATGGCCAGCTTGTCGGCCAGCGCGCGGGCGATGTTGTCGCTCACGCCCCCCGCCGGGTAGGCCACGATGATGCGGATGGGTTTGGCGGGCCACGCCTGGGCCGAAGCCACGACGGGCGAGACCGCCAACGCGACCGCAGCGGCAGCCACCAACCGGCGGCGAGAAAAATGCAGATTCATGGTGAGAGCCAATGGAGAAGAGTTCGATGGGCGGCCGTCCGGTCCACCCGTCAATCCAGTTCGAGCTTGCGCTCGCGGATCAGCTTGGCCCACTTGTCGTTCTCGCCCTTCACAAAGCTGAAGAATTCCGTGGGCCCGAGAGAATGTACCTCCGAACCTGTGGACGCAAACTTGGCCTTCACCTCCGCCTGTGCCAGCACCTTGGCCAGTTCGGCGGCCAGCTTGTCCACCACCTCCTTGGGCATGCCTGCGGGGCCTACCAGCCCCTGGAAACCGACGGATTCCATGCCGCCGAGCCCAAGTTCAGCGACCGTTGGCACGTCGGGCAACTGCGGGTCGCGGCGCGGGCCCGTCACTGCCAGCGCCTTCAGCTTGCCGCCCTTGACCTGCGGCAGCAGCACCGGCCCTGCATCGATCAGCAACTGCGTCTGTCCGCCGATCAAGTCCTGCACAGCCGGGGCGCTGCCTTTGTAGGGCACATGCGTCACGTCCAGCCCGGTCGCCTGGTTCATCAGCTCGCCATTCAGGTGGGTGGAGGTGCCCGCACCGCCCGATGCGAAGTTCACCTTGCCAGCGTTGGCCTTGGCCCATGCCACCCATTCCTTGAGGTCCTTGGCAGGGTGGTCCGGCCGGGTGACCGCGATGTAGCTGCCCTGGCTGATCTGGCCGATGTAGCTGAACTGCTTGAGCGGGTCGTACGGCATCTTGCGCTGCAAGTACGGTGCGATAGCGAACGGGCCGGTATTGGCCAGCAGCAACGTGTAGCCATCGGGCGCGGCCCGGGTCAGCTCGGTCGCCGCCAGCATGCCGCCGGCACCGGGCTTGTAGTCCACCACGATCTGCTGCTTGAGAAGCTCCTGCAGCGGCACCTGCACGGTGCGCGCGGCAAAGTCGATGCCGCCGCCCGGCGGGTACCCCACGATGAGGCGGATGGGCTTGGCCGTAGGCCAGGCCTGCGCCATGGCCAGGGTGGCAGCCCCCAGCAGCAGTGCGCTGGTGATGAGTTTTTTCATGCAATGTCTCCTGGTTGTGGTGTGGGAAAACCGGTCTGGCGCGCCGCTCAGCCCACGCCAGTGTGGTGTTGCACGCTATCCACGGGGGTGATGCTGCGCGTGCAGGGACTTGAGCCGCTCGCGCGCCACGTGGGTGTAGATGGTGGTGGTGGAGATATCCGCATGGCCCAGCAGCAGCTGCACCACGCGCAGGTCGGCGCCGTGGTTGAGCAGGTGCGTGGCAAACGCGTGGCGCAGCGTGTGGGGCGACAACGGCACCGTGATGCCCGCCACCTGCGCCCACTTCTTCACAATGACCCAGAACATCACGCGCGTCATGCCGCTGCCGCGCTGGGTGACGAACAGGTCGTCGGTCTGCTGCCCGCCCAGGATGGCGCTGCGGGCCTCGTTCAGATAGCGCTGCAGCCAGGCACGGGCCTCTTCGCCAAACGGCACCAGGCGCTCCTTGCTGCCCTTGCCCATCACGCGCAGCACGCCTTCGTTCAGGCCGACCTGGTAGGTCTTGAGCGTGACCAGCTCGGTCACGCGCAGGCCGCTGGCGTACATCAGCTCCAGCATGGTGCGGTCGCGCAGGCCCAGGGGATTGCCCAGGTCGGGCGCGTTCAGCAGCGTCTCCACCTGCGCCTGCGACAGGGTCTTGGGCACACGCAGCGGCTGGCGCGCAGCCTGCAGCCGCACCGTGGGGTCGGCGGTGATGCGCCGCTCGCGCAGCGCCCAGTGAAAGTAGCGGCGCAACACCGTGAGGCGCCGGTTGGCCGAAGTGGCACGGGTCTGCGCATGGCGGGCGGCAAAGTAGGCCTGCAGGTGGTGTTCGGCCGTGTCGTCCAGCGCCAGGGCGGGCTGCTGGTCGGCCAGCCACTGCGCATACAGCGTCAGGTCGCGCCGGTAGGCGGCCAGCGTGTTGCGCGACAGGCCGTCTTCCAGCCACAGGGCGTCCACAAAGGTGTCGATGGCGTTCAGACTGGGAGCAAGCATCCAAAAACCATAGCATGCATCGCGGGCATTCGACTCCACGGGCGCAAAAAAGCCGCCCGAAGGCGGCTGGGAACGGAGGCGGTGGCTTTTATTCCAGCGTCAGCTTCTGCTTGACGACCACATCCTTGTAGACCGCGAACTCGGCCTTGATCTGCTCGGCAAACTGCTCGGGCGTGTTGCCGATCACGAGCGAGCCCGTGTCTTCGATGCGCTTCTTCACGGCCGGGTCTTCCAGGGCCTTGCGCACACCGGCGTTGATCTTGTCCACCACATCCTTGGGCAGGCCCTTGGGGCCCACGATGCCGTAGTAGGCCATGCGGTTCACCGGCTCCAGGCCCAGTTCCTTGAAGGTGGGCACATTGGGCAGGGCCGCTACGCGCTGGGGCGCTGCAACGACGATGGGCACTAGGCGGTTTTCCTTGATGAAGGGCAGCGCCGAGGGCAGGTTGTCAAAAATCATGGGCACCTGGCCGGCCACGGTGTCGTTCAGGGCCGGGCCCGCGCCGCGGTAGGGGATGTGGGTCACAAAGGTGCCCGAGAGGTTCTTGTACAGCTCCATCTGCAGGTGGCCGATGCCGCCCGTGCCGGACGACGAGTACGAATACTTGCCAGGCGACTTCTTGAGTTCCGCCACAAACGCCTTGTAGTCCTTGGCCGGGAAGCTGGGGTTCACCGCAATGATGTTGGGGGTGGCCGCAATGTTGATGATGGGCGAGAAGTCCGTCAGCGGGTTGTACGGCGTCTTGGGGTTGATGGCGGGATTGGCTGCGGTGGTGGACACGGTGGCCACGCCCAGCGTGTAGCCGTCGGCCGTGGCACGGGCGAGTTCGGCCGCACCCACAATGCCGCCGCCACCGGCCTTGTTGTCCACGATCACGCTTTGGCCAAGCACGCGGCCCAGGGGCTCGGCGATCACGCGCGCAATGATGTCGGTGGTGCCACCGGGTGCAAAGGGCACAACCAGCCGGATCACCTTGTTGGGGTAGCCTTGTGCGGCAGCCGATCCAGCTGCGGCAGCCAGTACGGTCAGCGCAAGCCATTGACGACGATGCATGGAAATCTCCTTCGTGCGGGGTAACAACAAACAGCGCAGATGGTATGCCCAACGCACGCCAAACCGCCCTGCGGATTCCACATAAGGGCTAACCCTAGAAACAAAGTGGGGGTGGGCAGTCCCCCTGCCCCATTCAGCCTGCCGGGAGCCCCCGGGTAGCTTGCCATGCATCAAGTATTCTCGGTGTGTGAACTACGCCCAACTCCTGCTCCCCGACTTTTCACTCATCTTCCTGGGCTACCTGATCTGCCAGTACACCGCCCTGAACCGCTCGGTCTGGCAGCCGGTGGAGAGCCTGGTGTACTACCTGCTGTTCCCGGTGCTGCTGTTCCAGTCCATCGTCAAAAGCCCGATGGATATTGGCGCCGCGTCGGGGCTGATCGGGGCGGGCATGCTGTCGGGCGTGATCGGCATCGCTCTGGCCTACAGCCTGCCGCACTGGCCCTGGGTGGGCAAGCACATTGATGTGCGCGACCATGCGGCCAGCGCGCAGGTGGCGTTCCGCTTCAACTCCTTCATTGGCCTGGCGATTGCCGAGCGGCTGGCAGGCACTCAGGGCCTGCTGATGATCGCGGTGCTGATCGGCGTGTGTGTGCCGCTGTTCAATGTGGCTGCGGTGTGGCCCATGGCCCGGCACGGGCAGCACAGCTTTGCGCGCGAGCTGTTGCGCAACCCGCTGATCATCGCCACCGCCTCGGGGCTGGCGGCCAATCTGCTGGGCTTTCAGATCCCCGAATGGGCAGTGCCCACGGTCAGCCGCATCAGCTCCGCGTCGCTCGCGCTGGGCCTGATGGCGGCCGGCGCGGGGCTGCAGTTTGGTCTGCTCACGCGGGGCAAGACACTGAGTGTGTCGGTACTGGCCATCCGCCACCTGGTGCAGCCGCTGGTGGCGTTTGGCATGGCCCGCATGTTCGGGCTCGATGCCGTGCAGACCACCGTGCTGCTGGCGTTTGCAGCCTTGCCCACGGCATCGACCTGCTATGTGCTGGCGGCGCGCATGGGCTACAACGGGCCGTATGTGGCGGGGCTGGTCACGCTGTCCACCTTGCTGGGCATTGTGAGCCTGCCGTTTGCGCTGGGGGTGCTGCGATGAGCCGGGGCCTGAACCGCAGGCGGCTGCTGGGCGCCAGCCTGGCCACCGCGTTCGGCCTGGTCGCCTGCGGCCGCAAACCTGCGCGTGCCCAGGCCGTCCCGGCAGGCGCCACGGTCCTGGCGCTGGGCGACTCGCTCACGTCGGGCGTGGGAGCCTCGGCCGACACCGCCTACCCCGCCGAACTGGCGCGCCTGACGGGCTGGAAGGTGGTCAACGGCGGTGTGTCGGGCGACACCTCGGCCCAGGCGCTTGCGCGCCTGCCGGGCCTGCTGCAACAGCACCAGCCCGCGCTGGTCATCGTGGGCATTGGTGGTAATGACTTTTTGCGGCGCCAGAGTGCTGCCACCGCGCGCACCAACATCCTGCGCATCTGCACCGAGGCACGGGCCAGCGGCGCCCAGGTGCTGCTGGTGGCTGTGCCGGAGCTGTCGCTCATGGCCGCTGCCGGCCGCCTGAGCGACCACCCGCTGTACGAAGAGATTGCCGAAGAGCTGAAGATCCCGCTGCATGCCAAAGGCTGGTCGAGCGTGCTGGCGCAAGAGCGGTTGCGGTCGGACCAGATCCACGCCAATGCTGCCGGATATGCGGAGTTCGCCCAGGGGCTGGTGGGCACCTTGCGGCAGACGGGGCTGCTGGTGCAGTGAGGACCCGGAGCAACGGCGATCACTCCTATTTTGATAGCTACCAAGGCATATTGCACTAGCGCTACCAGGTAATTTCTTCCAGAAACGCCCTCAAGCAGCGTCCAGAGCCCAGGCCACATGCTCCCGCACCAGCGCGCTGGCATCCTCGGCCCGCGACTGCAGCGCAGCGCGCAAGGCCCCATCGCCCGTGGCACGCAGCGCATTGCCCAGTGCCACGGCCACATTGCGCAGCCAGCGCTCATGGCCGATGCGGCGGATGGGGCCGCCCTCGGTCATGCGCAAAAAGGTGGCTTCGTCCCACGCAAACAGGTGCACCAGCTGCTGGCCCGACAGGCCCTTGCGCTCGTCAAAATCCGGCAGGCGGCTGACCTGCGCAAACTTGTTCCAGGGGCAAATCAGCTGGCAGTCGTCGCAGCCATAGATGCGGTTGCCCATCAGCGGGCGTAGCTCCACAGGGACGGGCCCGGCGTGTTCGATGGTGAGGTACGAGATGCAGCGCCGCGCGTCAACGCGGTGCGGCGCAACGATGGCCTGCGTGGGGCAGATGTCGATGCACGCGCTGCAGCTGCCGCAGTGCGGAGTGACGGGCTCGCTCTGGGGCAGCGCCATGTCCACATAAATCTCGCCCAGAAAGAACATGGACCCCGCCTCGCGGTTGAGTACCAGCGTGTGCTTGCCGCGCCAACCTTGGCCGCTGCGCGCGGCCAGTTCGGCCTCCAGCACCGGCGCAGAGTCGGTAAACACGCGGTGGCCAAACGGGCCGATGGCCTCGGCAATGCGGTCGCTGAGCTTTTGCAGGCGGGCGCGCAGCACCTTGTGGTAATCCCGGCCCCGGGCATAGACGGAGACGATGCCCTCGTGCGGGCGCTGCAGGCGTGAGAGTTCGGCCGCCTGCCAGCCCCCGGGCGCATCCCTGGCGGTATCGCGCGGCAAATAATCCATGCGCGCCGTGATCACACTCACAGTGCCGGGTACCAGCTCGGCCGGGCGCGCGCGCTTCATGCCGTGGGATGCCATGTAATGCATGTCACCATGGAACCCCTGCGCCAGCCAGGCCGCAAGACCCGGCTCGGCCGCAGACAAGTCCACCCCCGCCACGCCGATTTGGGAAAATCCCAGCTCGCGGGCCCACTCCTGCATTTGAGGAACGAGTTGACTGTTGCACCACATACCGGCCAGATTGTAGAAAGCGGCACTGATGCTGCGGCCAAAGCCACGCGCCATTTCACCTGGCACAGCGAGGAAGACACCGCCGCCTTTGCCCAGCGCCTGGCCGCCCAGCCCCTGCTGGCCAACGCCTTTATGACCCTGCACGGCGACCTGGGCGCGGGCAAGACCACCCTGGTGCGCCACCTGCTGCGCGCGCTGGGCGTGCAGGGCCGCATCAAGAGCCCCACCTACGCGGTGGTGGAGCCCCACGAGGCGCCGGGTCTCTCGATCTGGCACTTCGACTTCTACCGTTTTGACGATCCGCGCGAGTGGGAAGACGCCGGTTTCAGGGACATTTTTGCCAACCCCGGTCTCAAGGTGGCAGAATGGCCGGAAAAGGCCGCAGCGCTTACCCCGCTTGCAGACCTTGCTATCCACATTGAAGCAATGGATGACACCGAAAGGAAGGTCACGCTGCATGCCCCCACCGCCACGGGGCGCAGCCTGCTGCAAGCTCTCTGAGACACCGTGAACGAACCCACCCTGCCCGACCGCCACGCCGCTTCCCAGCCATCGCGCCGTGCCGTGCTGCGCGCCAGCAGCCTGGTGCTGCTGCTGGGCGCACAGCAGATTGCACGCGGCGCCACCATCGTGGCCGTGCGCGTCTGGCCCGCACCCGAATACTCGCGGGTGACCATCGAGTCCGATGGCGCGCTGGTGGCCAAGCAGTTCTTCGTGACCTCACCGCCGCGCCTGGCGGTGGACATCGAGGGCATTGACCTGAGCCCCGAGCTGCGCGAACTGGTGGCCAAGGTCAAACCCGACGACCCCAACATCGCGGGCATCCGCGTGGGCCAGAACGCACCGGGTGTAGTGCGCCTAGTGGTGGACCTCAAGCAGCCCGCCATGCCGCAGGTGTTCACCCTGCCACCCGTCGCCGCCTACCGCCACCGGCTGGTGTTTGACCTGTACCCCGCAGCGCCTGTGGACCCGCTGGAGGCACTGATTGCCGAGCGCCTGCGCGATGCCAGCGGCCCGGCCGCCGCGCCTGCGCCGTCGCCCGCACCGGCCGCAGCCCGCGCCGCAGAGCACGACCCGCTGGGCGACCTGATCGCGCAACGCGCCAATGGCCCCGCGCAGTCCGGCACCACAGCCCAGCCGCCCGTGGTGGCCGCAGCACCCGCGCCCAGCGCCGCCCCTGCCGCGCCCTCACGACCTGGCAACCGTCCCACAGCCACCGAGACCGACCGCATCATCATCGTGGCACTCGACCCTGGCCACGGGGGCGAAGACCCCGGCGCCATCGGCCCCTCCGGCACCCGCGAAAAAGACGTGGTGCTGCGCGTGGCCCACCTGCTGCGCGACCGCATCAACGCCACCACCGTGGGCGGCAACCCCATGCGCGCCTACCTCACACGCGATGGCGATTACTTTGTGCCCCTGGGCACCCGCGTGCAAAAGGCCCGGCGCGTGCAGGCCGACCTGTTCGTCTCCATCCATGCCGATGCCTTCACCACGCCCGAGGCGCGCGGCGCCAGCGTGTTTGCGCTGAGCCAGGGCGGGGCCTCCAGCACCGCCGCCCGCTGGCTGGCCAACAAGGAGAACCAGGCCGACCTGGTGGGCGGCATCAACGTGCAGTCCAAGGACCAGCATGTGCAGCGCGCGCTGCTGGACATGAGCACCACCGCGCAGATCAACGACAGCCTCAAGCTCGGCACCGTGCTGCTGGGGGAGATCGGCAACGTGGGCAAGCTGCACAAGCCGCGCGTGGAGCAGGCAGGCTTTGCCGTGCTCAAGGCGCCTGACATCCCGAGCGTGCTGGTCGAAACCGCCTTCATCAGCAACCCCGAAGAAGAAAAGCGCCTGCGCAGCAGCGCCTACCAGGAGCAGCTGGCCGACGCGCTGATGCGCGGCATCACGCGCTACTTCGCCAAGAACCCGCCACTGGCGCGCAGCCGGTCGGTGTAGGCAGGCAGGGACATCGCGCGCGGGACGGCCAGCCCACCTTGCGCGCACTGCCAACTGCAGGCACAGTAGCCTGCATCGGCCGGGCGCGCACCGCGCCTTGGCCAGCAAGGAGAACTGCCATGGCCCTGCCCCACGCCCAATCTGGTCAGATCGTCAGCGTGCGTCCCCTGGGAGCACGACTGGCCGACACCGTTACCACCGCCGTCCTCAAAGCCGGCCAGCTCGAAGTCATGCGGGTGGTCCTGCCCGTGGGCAAATCCATGAAAGAACACCAGACGCCCGGCGAGGCCACCGTGCAGTGCATCGAGGGCGTGGTGGAGTTTGCGAGCGAGCTGGGCGTGCAGCAATTGCATCCCGGCGACTTTGTGCACCTGGCACCGCGCGCGCTGCATTCGCTCAAAGCGGTAGAACCTGCCTCACTGCTGGTGACGATGTGCCTCAAGCCTGCGGAGAAAACCTGAGGCCTCTTCGGCCTCTTGGCTTATTGGCTTCTTTGCACTCCGGGCCCCGAAGGCCTGAGGGGGTGAAGACCGTGCGATACTGAACGCGGTCAGCGCCCCAGCCGGAACACGCTCACGATCTCTGACAACCGCGCCGCCTGGTGCTTGAGGCTGTCGGCCGCCGCAGCGCTCTGCTCCACCAGGGCCGCATTCTGCTGGGTGACCTGGTCCAGCTGCATCACCGCCTCGCCCACCTGGCTGATGCCGATGGTCTGCTCGCCCGTGGCGCTGGAGATTTCGCCAATCAGGTCGCTCACCCGCTGCACCTGGGCGACGATGTCTTCCATGCTCTGCCCGGCGTTGCTCACCAGCTGGGTGCCGTTCTCCACCTTCTCCACACTGGCGCTGATCAGGGCCTTGATCTCCTTGGCCGCCTCGGCGCTGCGCTGGGCCAGGCTGCGCACCTCGCTGGCCACCACCGCAAACCCACGGCCCTGCTCGCCGGCACGGGCGGCCTCCACGGCCGCGTTCAGCGCCAGGATGTTGGTCTGGAACGCAATGCCATCGATCACGCTGATGATGTCGGTGATCTTTCGGGACGCGGCCGAAATGTCCTGCATGGTGGTCACCACCTGTCCCACCACCTCGCCGCCCTTGACCGCAGCCTGCGATGCCGAGCCGGCCAGCGTGGCCGCCTTGCGCGCGGTGTCGGCGTTGTTCTTCACGGTGCTGGTGATCTCTTCCATGGAGGCAGCCGTTTCCTCCAGGTTGCTGGCCTGTTCCTCGGTGCGCTGGCTCAGGTCGGCATTGCCCATCGCGATCTCGCTGGAGCCCGTGGCAATGCTGTCGCTGCTGTGCCGCACGTCGCCCACGATGCGCACCAGCGAGGTCTGCATGCCCTGCATGGCACGCATCATCTCGGCCACCTCGCCACGCCCTTGCACCTCGATGGGTTGGGACAGGTCACCCTCGCCAATGCGCTGCGCCACCGCGCTCACCGCCCCCAGCGAGCGGCGGATGCGCTGCACCACCACCCAAGACAGCACCACCAGCAGCGCCAGCCCCGCCACACCCGCCACCAGCACGGTCATGCGGTAGGACTGTATGAGCTCTGCCGCCTCGGCCGCCTGCTCGGCCGAGCGGCGCACCTGGTAATCCACCATCTTGTCGGCAACGGCGTTGTATTTGTCCAGCACTGGCGCAAACGTGCCCAGCGCATAGGCGCGCGCCTGGGCCATGTCACCCGCCTTTTTCAGCTCCAGCGACTTGTCGCGCGACTCCAGGTACGACTTGCGGATGGTGGCCAGTTCTTCCTGGATGCGCAGGCCCTCCGGGCTGTTTTCCAGCTCGGTATAGCGCTTTTGCACCTTGCTGGTGTCGGCGGTGGTGGCGGCCACTGCCTCCTTGAAATAGTTCTGGAGGTCATCGCCCTCGGTCTGGGCGATGGAGAACACACGCGTGGAATTGACGGCGATGTTGCTGCGCCAGCGCAGCGCCAATTGCAGCCGCTCCACCTGCTCGGTGGCCAGCTGATCCACCGTGGCCCCCAGGCGCTGCACACGCACCAGGCTCAGCGCTAGGACGACCACCAGCGCCAGCACCGCCACGCCCACAATCAACCCGATCTGCTGCGCCACCGTCAGCTGGGTGCCCACGCCGCCACGGCCGGCTTGCTGGATGTGCTGGGTCATCGCGTGTCCTTGTGTAAGTTTTGTATGACAAGGAAATGATCTGCCTGCGCAACCCGGTTGGCAACAGCGACAGGCGCAGGGAAACCCTTAGTTCCTCCTGTGCCGCCTGTCCTACACCCAGCACCCTTGCCTGCCTACAGCCACCGCGCGGCCGGGCAGCCACAGTAGAGGCACAGGTCGAGCTTCAGCCGCTACCGCGGATTGGGGACCCCGGCCTGACTCCACAACCATCAAGGAATCTCGCCATGAACATCCGTCACATTCTTCTTGCGACTACCTGCACTGCGGCCCTGGCACTGGGTGGTTGTGCATCCAACCCCACCAACGCCCAGGTCGGCACTGGCGTCGGCGCCGTGGTCGGTGGCGTTGCCGGTAACGCCATCTTCGGCGGCCCTGTGGGCACCATCGGCGGTGCCGCTGCCGGCGCCCTCATCGGCCATGAAGTGGGCGAAGACCGCGACCAACGCCGCCCTTACCGCCGTTAAGCCTCTGGGACGTGCCTCCCCGCCCAGAGCGTTGATCTGAGCATAAAAAGAGCGGCAGGCGCATGTAAATCATGCGCCTGCCGCTCTTTTATTTGTAGCAAATTCGCTGTCTGTCAGGCTGTGCGGGCCTGGCGCCCGGCGCGCCAGGCGCCAAAGATGGCGATCAGGCCCGGCACAAAAATCATCGCCCAGATGATCTTGTCCAGGTTCTCCTTGACCCACGCAAAGTTGCCGAAGAAGTACCCGGCCGTGGCAATGCCCAGCACCCACAGCAGCGCCCCGCCCACGTTGTAGGCGGTGAACTTGGCGCGATTCATTTCCGCCACGCCCGCCACGAAGGGCGCAAACGTGCGGATGAAGGGCATGAAACGCGCGATCACGATGGTGATGCCGCCGTAGCGCTCGTAAAACTCGTGCGCCTGGTTGAACGCCCGGCGGTTGAACCAGCGCGAATCCTCCCACTGGAACACCTTGGGGCCAAAGTAGCGGCCGATGGAGTAGTTGCACTGGTCGCCCAAGATGGCCGCCGCCAGCAGCACCGCGCACGCCAGCGGAAAGCTCATCATGCCGGCACCACACAGCGCGCCCACGATGAACAGCAGCGAGTCGCCCGGCAAAAAAGGCATCACCACCAGGCCTGTCTCGACAAACACAATGGCAAACAGCAGGGCGTACACCCACACGCCATAGGCCTGCACAAACGCCTCCAGATACTTGTCCACATGCAGGATGAAGTCGATGAGAAAAGTGACAAGTTCCATGAAAAGGCGGGCCTGGGCGCGGCGCGGAAAAAAGGTGGGCGCATTATCCCCATCACGCCCCACCTCAGCCCGATACCCCTGCGCAGCCCCCGCCCTAAAATCCGGTGGGTGAACGACACCACCCCCTTCCTCGCAGCGGCGCAGCCCGCCTCCAGCCCCCCCACCGCCACGCGCCGCCCCATCCGCGATCTGCCCGATGAACTCATCAGCCAGATTGCTGCGGGTGAGGTGGTGGAGCGCCCCGCTTCGGTGGTGCGCGAGCTGGTGGACAACGCGCTCGATGCGGGTGCCACGCAGATCACCGTGCGCCTGTCGGCCGGTGGCGTGCGGCTGATCACTGTGGAGGACGATGGCGGCGGCATCCCGCAAGAAGAGCTGCCCGTGGCCCTGCGCCGACACGCCACCAGCAAGATCACCAACCTGAACGACCTGGAGACCGTTGCCACCATGGGCTTTCGGGGCGAGGCACTGGCAGCGATTGCCTCGGTGTCGGAGATGGCCCTGCTCTCGCGCCCGGCCGCGCAGGCCAGCGCCTTCTTGCTGGACGCCCGCAGTGGCGAGCTGCGCCCCGCCGCGCGCAGCACCGGCACCACGGTGGAGGTGAAGGAACTGTTCTTCTCCACGCCCGCGCGCCGCAAGTTCTTAAAGACCGACGCCACCGAGCTGGCGCACTGCATTGAATCCGTGCGCCGCCACGCACTGGCACGGCCCGACGTGGGCTTTGCCATCTGGCACGAAGGCAAGCTGGTGGAGCAGTGGCGCGCGACCTTCGTGCCCGGCCAGGATGCCCATGACGCGCTGGCCCGCCGCCTGTCGGACGTGCTGGGCGAAGACTTCGTCACCCAGTCGGTCGCCGTGCAGCACCGCGTGGGCCCGGTCACCGTCACCGGCCGCGCAGGCCTGCCCGACGCGGCGCGCTCGCGGCCCGACCACCAGTATTGCTACGTCAACGGCCGCTTCGTGCGCGACAAGGTCCTCACGCACGCCGCCCGCAGCGCCTACGAGGACGTGCTGCACGGGCACAAGCAGCCCATTTATGCGCTGTATGTCGAGATCGACCCGGCGCGTGTGGACGTGAACGTGCACCCCACCAAGATCGAGGTGCGCTTTCGCGACAGCCGCGAGGTGCACCAGGCCGTGCGCCATGCGGTGGAAAACGCGCTGGCTGCGCCACGGGCTGCCGCATTGGCAGCGGCTGCGGCGGCACCCAACCCCTCCGCAGCCGGTGATGGGGAGCATTTCAAGCCCCAGACGCCCCAAGCGCCGGTGTGGAATGCCCAGGCCGCTATCAAATTTGAAGAACGTGGTCACCGTGTGGAAGACCTGCAGGCTCTGTGGGGGCCGCGCAGTGCGACGCCTGTCAGCCCCGTGGCAGACCCCGCATCGGGCGCGGCCGTGGGCGGTTTGTGGGCGCCCTCAGCCCAGGCAGATGCGCCCGCAGCATGGGCAACGCCTGCCGCATACCATGCATCTGCCACGCCCTGGGACGGTGCGCCGTCCGCACAGACGGCCGCTCCGGTTGCAGGCTCCCCCACCGAGCCCTCGGCCAGCAACCCACCCACGGCCTGGCCTGTGGGCCGCGATGGCAACGAAACCGCCTGGCCCCTGGGCAAGGCCGTGGCCCAGTTGCACGGCGTGTACATCCTGGCCGAAAACGCCCAGGGCATGGTGGTGGTGGACATGCATGCCGCCCACGAGCGCATCGTCTACGAACGCCTGAAGGCCCAGGTGGACAGTGGCGCGCGCATTGCCAGCCAGCCCTTGCTGATCCCTGCCACCTTCGCTGCCACGCCGCAGGAAGTCGCCACGGCCGAAGAGTCTGCCGACGTGCTGGCCACGCTGGGCCTGGAGGTGGTGCCCTTCTCGCCCAAGACGCTGGCCGTGCGCGCAGTGCCCATCACATTGGCGCAGGGCGACCCGGTGGAGCTGGCCCGCAGCGTGCTGGCCGAGCTGGCCGCCCACGACGCCACCACCGTGGTGCAACGCGCCCGCAATGAAATCCTGGGCACCATGGCCTGCCACGGTGCCGTGCGGGCCAACCGCAAGCTCACCATCGACGAGATGAACGCCCTGCTGCGCCAGATGGAAACCACCGACCGCTCCGACCAGTGCAACCACGGCCGCCCCACCTGGCGGCAGTTGAGCATGAAGGAGCTGGATGCGCTGTTCCTGCGCGGTCGGTAGCGGCGGGCACTTCCCCGCCCGCGACATAGCCAGAGCCCTTTCCTCCAGCCATTGCCCACCGCCCTCCATGACCCAGCACCGCTACCACCGTACCACCCACGCCACCGCATCGCGCATGCTGGCAGCCACTACCACCCTGTGCGTGGCCTGGTCCGCCCACGCCGGGCGCCCCCTGACCGTGGACGATGCGGGCGTGGACGAGGTGGGCCATGGTCACGTCGAAGTGTGGTGGGAGGGCCAGCGCGGCCAGCCCGGCACGGTGTACATGGCCCCTGCCTTCACCCCCATGGCCGGACTGGAGTTGGGCGCCGTGTTGGCACGTGACCGCAACGAGCGCCACACCTTGCAAGGCGTGCAGGCCAAGTGGCTGTGGAGCCCCGCGCAAGAACAAGGCTGCAATGCCGGCAGCAGCGCCGGCGTCGTGCACCGGCGCCAAGGTGCCGGGCAGAGCGCAGGCAGCGTGGTCGCGCTCAATCTCATCGGCACCTGCGCTGCGACCTGGGGCGTGGTCAATGCCAACCTGGGCAGCCAGCGCGAGCGCGGCCAGTCCTGGCGCGCCACCTGGGGCGCATCGGTGGAACGCAGCTGGGGTGCCATCACGCCTCACTTGGAGGCCTTTGGCACCCGGGGCAGCGCCCCCACGTTTCAAACGGGTGCACGGAGGGAGTGGGCGCCTGGCAAGCAGCTCGACGTTACCGTGGGCCGCCAGCAAGGTCGCACCTTGTTGAGCCTGGGGTTTGCGCTGGGGTTCTGACACAAGCGCAATGCATAAAAAAAGCCCGCGCATGCGGGCTTTTTTGTGGGCGTTCGGCACGCCGCACTGTCACGGCCGATGTCGCGGTCAGTTGTCCCGCGCAGCCTTGGCGGTGTCGGCAAAGTCGCTGAACACGCCGTCCACACCCAGGTTGAAGAACAGCTTGTACTCGGCCTTGGGGTCGCCCTTGAAGTCCGAGGCCAGGCGCTTGGCTTCGTTGCGGAAGGTGTAAGCGTGCACGAACAGGCCTTCGGCGTGGGCGTTCTTCACCACGTCGGTGGGCGCCATCATCACGCGGTCGCGCTCGTCGATCTTGCCGTCGCCGTTCAGGTCGTCGGCCTTGCCGTCCTTGTTGGCATCCACTTGCTTGGAGGGGATCAGGTACGGCTTCCAGGGGCCAATGCCGTCGGCATAGGTCTTGACTTCCTTGAGGCCTGCGGGGGTCAGCAGGCTGGCGAAGGTGCGCGAGTCACCGGCCACGGCAAAGTCATAGGGCTTGTCGTACGGGGCCACCAGCGACATGGTGCCATCGGGGTTCACATCGTCCGCGTCCACCAGCTGCACCAGGCGCACCTGGGTCTTGGTGCGCAGGTACTTGAGGTTGGAAACCTCGAACGACTGGATGATGACGGGCGAGCTCTTGGAGGTGTAGCCGTACTTGGCCAGGATGGCCAGCAGGCGGTCTTCCAGCGGCAAGCCTTGCTTGACGTGGTAGGTGGGGTGCTTGGTTTCGGGGTACACGCCAACGGTGCGGCCGGCCTTGGCGCCTTCGGTCTTAGCCAGGTCCAGCACTTCTTCAAAGGTGGGGATCTGGAACTTGCCGTTGTACGACTGGTCGCGGTCCGACAGAGGCTGGATGGCGCGCAGGGTCTTGAGTTCGGCCAGGGTGAAGTCGGTGACAAACCAGCCTTCCTCCTCTACGCCATCGACCACTTTCTTGGTCTTGCGGCCCGCAAACTCGGCGCGGGTGGAGACATCCGTGGTGCCCGTGATGTTGGGCTCATGGCGGGCAACCAGCACACCGTCCTTGGTGGCGACCAGGTCGGGCTCGATGAAGTCGGCGCCCATGTCGATGGCCAGCTTGTAGCCCTCCAGCGTGTGGTCGGGCCGGTAGCCCGCCGTGCCCCGGTGGCCGATCACCAGGGGCTTGTCGCCGTTCAGGGTGGGGTACGGATAGTTGTCGCTGCCGCCGCAGGCTGCCAGCGTGGCCACCATGGCCAGCGCTCCCCATTTCACACCAGTGATGTGCATGCTCTTCTCCTCGCTATGTTGTTGGTAGAACCGCCGAACTGTGGGGTCGGCATGTGACAAGACCATGACGTCCATTTTGCAAACGCATGACGGCCGCACCACATGCCAACCGCACCAATATGTGGCAAATATCTCGGCCACATTCCCCACCATTGTGCATAGGCATCGGCATGAACGTATAACTTTTGAACATAATTCGATGTTGCAGTGCGCCAAACCGGTGCGTTAGCGATCTTTGACGTTGTTGACCTTTTGATGCTGAAAGCCTTTTGAACCATGAAACACGCGACCGCCGAGAGCTTCCTTTCCCACGTGGCGCTCCGCAACCCCGGCCAGCCGGAATTCCTGCAAGCCGTCACCGAAGTGATGGAAAGCCTCTGGCCGTTCATCGCGCAGCACCCGCGCTATGCCGAGCATGGTCTGCTGGAGCGGCTGGTGGAGCCCGAGCGCATCGTGATGTTCCGCGTGTCCTGGGTGGACGACCATGGCGGCGTGCAGGTCAACCGGGGCTACCGCATCCAGCACAGCATGGCGATCGGCCCGTACAAAGGCGGCCTGCGTTTTCATCCGTCAGTCAACCTGTCGGTGCTCAAGTTCCTGGCGTTTGAGCAGACCTTCAAGAACGCACTGACCACGCTGCCCATGGGTGGTGGCAAGGGCGGTTCCGATTTCGACCCCAAGGGCAAGAGCCCTGGCGAAGTCATGCGCTTTTGCCAGGCGTTCGTGACCGAGCTGTACCGCCATGTGGGCCCCGACACCGATGTGCCCGCCGGCGACATCGGCGTGGGCGGCCGCGAGGTGGGCTTCATGGCGGGCATGTACAAAAAGCTGGCCAACAACGCGGCCAGCGTGTTCACCGGCAAGGGTTTGTCGTTCGGCGGCTCGCTGATCCGCCCTGAAGCCACAGGCTACGGCACGGTGTACTTTGCGCAGGAAATGCTCAAAACCCGAGGCCGTTCGTTCGACGGCCTGCGCGTGTCGGTGTCCGGCTCGGGCAACGTGGCGCAATACGCCGTGCAAAAGGCGATGGAGCTGGGCGCCAAGGTGGTGACGGTGTCGGACTCCAGCGGCACCGTGGTGGACGAGGATGGCTTCACTCCCGAAAAGCTCGCCATCCTGATGGATGTGAAGAACCACCTCTACGGCCGCGTGAGCGACTACGCCGCCCGCACGGGTGTGAAGTTTGAAGCGGGTGTCCGCCCCTGGCATGTGAAGGTGGACGTGGCCCTGCCCTGCGCCACGCAAAACGAGCTGGACGAGAACGACGCGAAAACGCTGATCCAGAACGGCGTGCTCTGCGTGGCCGAGGGCGCCAACATGCCCTCGACCATCGAGGCCGCCAAGGCCTTTGAGGCCGCAGGCGTGCTGTACGCCCCCGGCAAGGCCAGCAACGCAGGCGGCGTGGCCACATCCGGCCTGGAGATGAGCCAGAACGCCGCCCGCCTGTCCTGGCCCCGCGAGGAGGTGGACGCCCGACTGCTGCAGATCATGCAGGGCATCCACGCAGCCTGCCTGCACTACGGCAAGCGCGCTGATGGCAGCGTGAGCTACATCGACGGCGCCAACATCGCTGGCTTTGTGAAGGTGGCCGACGCCATGCTGGCGCAGGGCGTGGTGTAAGGGGAAGGGCCGGGCCTTGGAACGTGTTTGCGTTCCAAGCGCCTGTTCATACAGCAAATCACTGGGGCTTCGGCCCCTTTGTTTTTGGCGCGCAGCGCAGTGCAGGCTATGCTGCACTTGAAAACCAATACGCACACTTTCGGGAGTCCGCCGTGGAAATCTTCAGCTTCTTGAACGTCATGGTCGAAAAGGGAGGCTCGGACCTCTTTTTCAGTGTCGGTGCGCCGGTCAATCTCAAGATCGAAGGGGTCACGCACCCGTTGAAGATGCCCGCCTTGCTGCCCGGCCAGGTCAAGCAGCTGGCCTACGCGGTGATGAACGAAAAGCAGATCGGCGAGTTCGAGGCCAAGCAGGAGATGAACCTGTCGATCTCGGCCGAGAACCTGGGGCGCTTTCGGGTCAACGTGTTCGTGCAGCGCGGCGAAACCGGCATGGTGGTGCGCTACATCAAGAACAAGATCCCGCCGCTGGCCGCGCTGGGCCTGCCCCCGGTGCTGGAAAAGCTGGTGCTGCGCAAGCGCGGCCTGGTGCTGGTGACCGGGGCCACGGGCTCGGGCAAATCGACCACGCTGGCATCGATGATCAACTACCGTAACGAGAACGTCACGGGCCACATCCTCACCATCGAAGACCCGCTGGAGTTTTTGCACGCGCACAAGCGCTCGGTGGTGGACCAGCGCGAGGTGGGCATCGACACGCAGTCGTACGAAGAGGCCCTGAAGAACGCGCTGCGCGAGGCGCCGGACGTGATCATGATCGGCGAGATCCGCGACCGCAACACCATGAAGCAGGCCATTGCCTATGCCGAGACCGGCCACCTGTGCCTGTCCACGCTGCACGCCAACAACGCCAACCAGGCCATGGAGCGGGTCATCAATTTCTTCCCCGAAGACGCCCACCACCAGCTGCTGATGGACCTGAGCTTGAACCTGGCCGGCGTGATCTCGCAGCGCCTGATCCCCGGCCTGCACGAAAAGCTGGTGCCTGCGGTGGAGGTGATGCTCAACTCGCCCTACATCGCCGACCTGATCGCCAAGGGTGAGTTCTCGGGCATCAAGGAGGCCATGGGCCACAGCACCGAGATCGGCATGTGCACCTTTGACCAGGCGCTGTACCAGCTCTACACCGACAGCCGCATCTCGCTGGACGAGGCCCTGCACAACGCAGACTCGCGCACCGACCTGGCGCTGCGCGTGCGCCTGGCGGCCGGCGTGACCACGCAGGATGCAGGAGAGCTTTCCATCGATACCTCCTCGCCCATGCAGTCGGCCTCGCGGCTGTCGTGAACGGCGTGCTGGCGCCAGCGCCGGGACGGCGCCAGGGATATCGTCTGCTCCACCACTGCAAGCCACCGGCTCCCGTGCTTGATCCTCACCGAACTTTTGTACCTGCGCCAGAATCAGTCGGACGATGAAACGAATCCCTCTTCTTGCATCCCTGGGGCTGGTGGTGGCCGTGAGCGTGGGTTGCGCCACCCTTGACGCCAAGCAGCGCGAATGGATCTTCCAGCCCAGCGACCGCAGCTGGGGCGGCGCGCCGTCCACCGAAGGCATGCAGGACGTCTGGATCGAGTTCGCCTCCGACGCCAGCGGCAAGGCCGAGCGACTGCACGGGCTGTGGCTGCCCCACACCCAGGCCGGCGCGCCGGTGCTGCTGTACCTGCACGGCGCGCGCTGGAACGTGGCGGGCTCGTCAGGCCGTATCCGGCGCATGCAGGAGCTGGGCTTTTCGGTGCTGGCCATCGACTACCGGGGCTTTGGGCGCAGCAGCGCAGGCCTGCCGTCCGAGGCCACCGCCGCCGAGGACGCCCGCGCCGCCTGGAACTGGCTGGCCGAGCAGCACCCGGACAAGCCGCGCTACATCTTCGGCCACTCGCTGGGCGGCGCCATTGCGATCGATCTGGCGCGCCAGGTGCCGGATGAAAAGGGCACCATCGTCGAAGGCACCTTCACCAGCATCCCCGACGTGGTCAGCACCTTCAAGTGGGGCTGGCTGCCGGTGTCGCCGCTCATCACGCAGCGGTTCGAATCCATCCGCAAGGTGGCCGAGATCGGCTCGCCGCTGCTGGTGGTGCATGGCAGCGACGACAGCCTGATCCGCCCCACGCTCGGCCGCCAGCTGTACGAGGCAGCGCGGGAGCCCAAGCAGTTTGTGCTGGTAGAGGGCGGCTCGCACCACAACACCAACTCTGTGGGCCAACGGCAGTACCGCGAGGCCGTGGCCTCGCTGTTCCACCTGAAGTAAGCGCAGCGGCTCGCCGCGACGAGTCAGCCGCGCTGTCTCAGCGGCGCACCGCCTGCGCCAGCGCTGCCCAGGCCTTGAGGGTGAGCGGGTGGGTAAAGCCTGCCCCCGCCACAGGGTGGGACGACAGCTTGACCACCACCATCTCGGCAGCCGGGTTCACGTGGATGAACTGGCCGTGGATGCCCGCAGCCTCGTAGGCGCCGTCGGCGTTGTGCAGCACCCACCACTGGTTGCGGTAGCTGTAGCCGGGCCGAAAGGCCATGCCACCCATCTTGAACTTCTCGCGGTCGCCGCCCTTGGCGGTGTCTTCGATCACGGCCTTGTCAAAAATCTTCTGGCCGTTGAAGCTGCCTCCCAGGCGCAGCATTTCGCCAAACCGCGCCAGGTCGCGTGCCGTGGCGTTGAGGCCTGCGCCCTGCAGCGGCGTGCCCACGCTGTCCACCATCACATGGGCGTCTTCCTCGGTGCCCAGCTTTTGCCAGATGTTGTCGCTCATGAGCTCGGCCCAGTGTTTGCCGGTAGCGCGCGACACGATCCAGCCCAGCACCTCCGAATGCACGGTGCGGTACACAAAACCGGCGCCGTGTTCGCCTTCCTTCTTGAGCGTCTTGAGGAAGTCGTAGACATTGGTCGGCCCCTGGTAACCGGGCGGACGTGGCAGCAGGCCGCTGGACCAGCTGTAGCCAAAAATCTCGGTGGTGGGGTCGGTGTAGACCTCGCGGAAACGCACGGCGCCCGTCATGTCCATCACATCGCGCACCTTCATGTCGCCCCAGGCAGACTCCGCCAGCTCGGGTACGTATTTGGTCACCAGTGCCTCGGGGTCGATCTTGCCCTCGTGCGCCAGCTGCGCCGCCATGAGCCCGGTGAACGACTTGGTGACCGAGAAGAGCAGATGCGGCGAGTAGGGCTTCATCTGGTTGTCGTAGCGCTCGTACACCACGCGGCCCTTGTGCATCACCACCAGCGCATCGGTGTAGGTACGGGTGAACCATTGGTCCACCGTGATGGGCTGGCCCTTGTCGTCATCGAATGCCACTGCGCCCAGTGGTCGCGGGTCGGCCTGCAACGCAGATGGTGCCGCCGCGCCCCGGCGGATATTGCGCGTGGGCTGCAGCTCGCGCAGGTGCTGCACGGCCCAGCGCAGCTGCGGGTATTTGTACGAGTTGCTCAGGTCCACACGCTGCGCCCCTTCGGGTGGGAAGGTGCTCATGTAGCCCAGCTTGTCCAGCGTCACGGTCTCGGGCGCCGGTAGCGCCGGGGCCTGCGCCTGGGCTGGGGCCGCAAAGGCCACACCCAGTGCCGCCGCAGCGCAGGCTGCCCGCCACAGCGCGGCGGGGAATGCGCAAGAACGCCGGGGCTGCGCAGGATGCAAAGGGTGAGTGGTTTGCGCCGCAGAGGCGCTGGGAGTCTTGTCCATGGCTTGTCTCCTTGTGGTGTTGTGTTGTGTTGTGTTGCTTGGTGCAGCATCCGGGCGAAGCGTCCCTCAGAACAGCGTCCAAGGCATGACGGGCTGCCAGCCACCGCCCCACCATGGTGCTGCGCCCCGCGCAAGGCAGGATGTCACCCGCGCGACCTTTGTCATACATAAATTTGCGCAAGTTCTCACCGCCTGGGTCCACCGCCCTGCCTGCAGCGCGCCCACCCCTTCTGGTACGCTCAGACAGATATGTCTGCCCCCTCCGCCACCGCAGCGTCTGCGGCCGCCCCTGTCTCTGTCCAACCCGGCCTGGCCATTCTGGTACTGGCCCTGTTGCTGTCCATCCAGCCCGTCACCACCGACCTGTACTTGCCCGCGCTGCCCGCGCTCACCCGCAGCCTGGGCGCGCCCATGGCGGCGGCGCAGCTCACGCTCAGCGGGCTGCTGCTGGCGTTTGGTTGTTCTCAGATGGTGTGGGGCCCTCTGTCTGACCGCTTTGGCCGCCGCCCCATCCTGCTGGCGGGCCTGACCATCTACACCGTGGCCTCGCTGGGCAGCGCCTTTGCGCCGACCATGGGCCTGCTGATTCTGTGGCGCATCGCCCAGGGTGCTGCCATGGGTGCCGTGGTGATGTGCGCGCGCGCCATCGTGCGCGACCTGTATACGCCGCTGGAGGGCGCCCGCGCCATGTCCAAGGCGCTCACGGGGCTCGGCATCGTGGCCTGCATCTGCGCGCCCATGGGTGGCCTGCTGAGCGAATGGCTGGGCTGGCGCGCTGCGCTGCTGGCTCTCACGGTGTATGCCGTGGTCACGCTGGCGCTGGTGGCCTTGCGCTTGCCCGAGACCCTGACCCACCGCAACCCCCAAGCGCTGCAGCCCCGTGCGCTGATGGGCACCTGGCAACAGGTGTTGCGCAGCCCCACCTTCTGGGCGTTTTCGCTGCAGACCACGGCCACCTATGGTGGGCTGTTCACCTTTCTGGCGTCGTCCTCGTTCGTCTACATCGACGTGCTGGGCCTCACGCGCACCATGTATGGCTGGGTCATGGCGTCTGCCTGCGTGGCCTACTTCGCAGGTACCTTCGTGTGCCGCGCTCTGCTGGCACGGTTTGGCCTGCAGCGCACGGTGGCCATTGCCGGGGCCTTGAGCGCCAGCGGCGGCACGCTGATGGCGCTGGTGGCCTGGATGGGCTGGCACCACCCCTGGGCACTGACGCTACCGTTTTACCTGTTCATGGTGGCGCACGGCATCCACCAGCCCTGCGGGCAAAGCGGCGCGGTGGGGCCCTTCCCCAAGGCGGCGGGCGTCGCATCGGCCCTGAACGGTTTCATGATGATGCTGGCGGCCTTTGCCATTGGCGGCTGGCTGGGGCTGCGGCTCGATGGCACGGTGTGGCCGCTGGTCAACGGCATCTGGTTCTGGTCGGTGGTGCTGGCCGTGATCTCGTGGACGCTGGTGCAAAAGTTTGGAGCGCCCCGTGAGCACGCCTGACACTCTACCTACCATCGCCCTGGCGGGCCCCACGGCGTCGGGCAAGACCGCCGGCGCACTGGCGCTGGCCGCCGTGCTGGGCAAACAGGGCCGGCCGGTCGAGATCATCAGCGTGGACTCGGCCCTGGTGTACCGGGGCATGGACATTGGCACCGCCAAGCCCACGCCCGACGAGCGCGCCGCCGTGCCGCACCACCTCATCGACATCCGCGATCCGCTGCAGGCCTACAGCGCCGCCGAGTTTGTGCAGGACGCCACCCGGCTCATCGCCGAGATCCGCGCGCGCGGCGCACTGCCATTGCTGGTGGGCGGCACCATGCTGTACTTCAAGGCCCTGTTTGATGGCATTGACGACATGCCCGCCGCCGACCCCGAGGTGCGCGCCAAGATCGAAGCCCAGGCGGCCGAGCAGGGCTGGCCTGCCCTGCATGCCGAGCTGGCGCGTGTGGACCCAGTGACGGCCGCGCGCCTGGCCCCCGGCGACAGCCAGCGCATTCAACGTGCGCTGGAGGTGTGGCATCTCTCGGGCCAGCCGTTGTCGAGCTTTCACACTATTAAAAAGGTAGCAGACAACACAAACAACACCGGCGCAAGCGCGCTTTTTTCCTTGGAACCCGACAACCGGGCCTGGCTGCACGAGCGCATCGCCCAGCGTTTCGACACCATGCTGGCCGGAGGATTCATTGATGAGGTGGCGGCCCTGCGCGCACACGGTGACCTGCATCCCGACCTGCCCTCCATGCGCTGCGTAGGCTACCGGCAGGTGTGGGAAGAACTCGACTTCCAGGCCAGCCGTCCTTCAGGCACCCCGTTGAACACGGCCTTCCTGCGCGAACGCGGCATTGCCGCCACACGGCAACTGGCCAAGCGCCAGATCACCTGGCTGCGCAGCATGCCGCAGCGCCACGCCATCGCCTGCGACCAGCCCCATGCCGTGGCCACGCTGGTGCAGGCCGTGCTGCAGCGCCTGGAGCAGCCCACGCCATGACGCTGCTGCGTGTGGAGAACCTGGGCAAGCACTACGGCAGCACGCCGGTGTTCGCCAACGTGCAGTTCGCCGTGGCACCCGGCGAGTTTGTGGCAATCGTGGGCGATTCGGGCGTGGGCAAGTCCACCCTGCTCAACTGCCTGGCGGGGCTGGATACCTGGGACACCGGCAGCGTCACCCACGGCTCCACCGACCTGGGCCAGCTCGACGACACCGCCCGTGCGCTGTGGCGCCGTGCGCATGTGGGCTTTGTGTTCCAGGCCTTCCACGTGCTGCCGCACCTGGACGTGGCACAGAACGTGGCCCTGCCGCTGATGCTGCTGGGCCAAACCGACGCGGCCCGGGTGCAGCACATGCTGGCCGCTGTGGGCCTGGAGGCCTTCAGCGCACGGCTGCCTCAGCAGCTCAGCGGCGGGCAGCTGCAGCGTGTGGCCATCGCCCGCGCGCTGGTGCACCGCCCCGCCCTGCTGCTGGCCGACGAGCCCACCGGCAACCTCGACCCCACCACCGCCACGCGCGTGATGGACCTGCTGCTGGCGCAGACACGCGAGCACGGCGCATCGCTGGTGCTGGTCACCCATTCCGACGCTGCTGCGGCGCGGGCCGACCGGGTGCTGCGCCTCACTGCCAGCGGCATCGCCGCCTAGGCAAACCCGAACTTCAGCGAAGGCGTAGAGCGGATCACACTGCCCAGCGCAGCGGTTCTGGCCAAGCGCAGCAACGACGCCAGAAGGGTTGTGTGAGCCACGCTCACTCGATGTTCAGCCGCTGCGCCGCCTTGTTCACCTTCTTGGGCAGGTTCAGCGTCAGCACGCCGTTGTCGTACTTGGCCTTGGCCTGCGCGGCGTCCACATCGGCGGGCAACTGGAAGCTGCGGGCCACAGCGCCAAAGTAGCGCTCGCTGCGCAGCACCTTTTCGCCCTCACGCTTTTCATCGTGCTGGCGCACCTCGGCGCGCAGGCTCACCACATTGCCTTCGAGCGAGACATGGATGTCCTCCTTGGCCACGCCGGGCACCTCAGCCTGCACCGTGTAGCCACCTTCGGTTTCCTTCACATCCACCTTGATCTGGCTGGGCGAAGGCAGGTTGTCGCCATGCAGCGGGCGCACGTAAAAGCCGGGGGCAATGTCCTTGAAAAAGTCGTCAAACAGACTGCCACGGGTCACAAGAGAGTTCATGGTTTGGGCTCCTGAAAAGGGGTTCAAACAGACAACTGAGCCAGCGCAGGAGAGCGGGCCCTGACTCCAAGATAGGCCTGCGGCATCGCGGCTTCAAGGAGGTTGAAATGCAAGGTTGATGTGCGTCAAAAACCCAGGCTCCCAACGCCTGCGGCCACAATGCAGGCCATGCTCGCCCTGCTCCGCACCTTCTCCTGGCAAGACCTGCGCCACCACCCCTGGCGCAGCGCCGCAGCGGTGGCGGCCGTGATGCTGGGTGTGGCGCTGGCGTTTGCGGTGCATGTGATCAATGCGTCGGCGCTGGACGAGTTCTCGCAGGCTGTGCGCGCCGTCAACGGTCAGCCCGACCTGGAGCTGCGCGCCATGCAAGGCAGCCTGCCCGAGGCGCTGTACGAACGCCTCGCCACCGACCCGCAAGTGGCCCGCGCCAGCCCGCTGCTGGAGCTGTCGGCCGTAGCGCAGGCAGCTACAACAGCGGGCGCCAAAGACCAGTCCCTTCGCACTCCCATCCGTGTGCTGGGCGCCGATGCACTGCTGCTGCCCACCATGGCCCCGGCGCTGGTGCCACGCCCCTGGGACAGCGCCGACCGGTTTGCCCTCTTCGCACCCGCCACGGTGTTCCTCAACACGGCCGCGCTGCAGGTGCTGGGGCTTTCTGCCGCCGCTCCAGCACCATCGTCGCCCCTGCCCCGCCTTACGCTGCAGGTGGGTTTGCAACAGGCGCTCACGGTGCAGGTGGCAGGCACCGTGACCGCCGGCGGCGCGCCGCTGGCCGTGATGGACATTGGCGCTGCGCAAGATCTGTTTGGCCGTGCGGGCGCACTCACCCGCATCGACCTGCAACTGCAGCCCGGCACCGACCGCACTGCGTGGGAAGCCACACTGCGCGCGCAGCCCGGCTGGCCTGCCAACCTGGTGCTGGCGCAGCCCGGCGATGCCACCCAGCGCATCAGCAACCTGTCGCGCGCCTACCGGGTCAACCTGACGGTGCTGGCGCTGGTGGCACTGTTCACCGGGGCGTTTCTGGTGTTTTCGGTATTGGCCCTCAGCGTGGCGCAGCGCGGGCCGCAGTTTGCGCTGCTGGCCGTGCTGGGCGCTACGCCGCGCCAGCGGCTGGCACTGGTTCTGGCAGAGTCGGCAGCGCTGGGCCTGCTGGGCAGCGTACTAGGCATAACGCTGGGCACCGCGCTGGCGGCCACGGCACTGCAACTGCTGGGCGGCGACCTGGGCGGTGGCTACTTTGCGGGCGTGCGGCCCGCGCTGCAATGGAGCGCCCCCGCCGCCGTGGTGTACGGCGCACTGGGCGTGGCGGCCGCCTTGGCGGGTGGCTGGTGGCCCGCCCGCGCCGCGCAGACCCTGCCCCCGGCCCAGACCCTGAAGGGCCTCGGCGCCGCAGCCAGCCAGGCGGACAAGGGCACTGTTGGTATCGTTTTGATAGCTACCGGGGCAATTTTGACTGGCGCTCCACCCGTATTTGGCATTCCACTGGCCGCGTACGTCGCCATTGCCCTGCTACTGGTGGGTGGCATCGCCCTGTTGCCCTGGGGCATGGCGCGGTTGCTGGCATGGCTGCAGCCCCTAGCCGCACGCCATGCGCTGCCACTGCTGGCGCTGGAGCGCGCGCGGCGCATGCGGGGCAGCGCTGCCATCGCGGTGGGCGGCGTGGTCGCATCCCTCAGCCTGGCCGTTGCGCTGACGGTGATGGTGTCCAGCTTTCGCGGCTCGGTCACACAGTGGCTGGACGCGGTGCTGCCGTCGCCGCTGTACGTGCGCTCGGCCCTCAGTGCGGGCGGCACGGGCGGCGGTGAGGCCGCGTTGCTGCCCGCAGGCTTTGCCGAAGCAGTGGGCCAGTTGCCAGGGTTGGACCGCGTGCAGCCCCTGCGCGCCAGCCCGCTGCAGCTGGCCCCCACCCTGCCCGCCCTCACGGTGCTGAGCCGCCCCTTGGGCGATGAGCCGGCGCAGACCCTGCCGCTGGTGGGCGAGGCCCTGCCCGTGCCCCCCGGCCGCACCGGCGTGTACATCAGCGAGGCCGTGGTGGACCTGTACGGCCTGCGCCCTGGCATGGAGTGGCCTGCACTTTCCAAGGCTTTTAGCCCCCAAGCGCTAGAGAATCATGCGCCAGCAGCTATCTTTTACATAGCAGGCATCTGGCGGGACTACGCCCGGCAAACCGGCGCCGTGGTGATGGACCGTGCGGTGTGGCTGCGCCTGACCGGCGACGCCCGCACCAGCGACCTGGCCCTGTGGCCCAGCGGGGGCACCGATGTGTCTGCCTTGCAGGCGTCCATCCGCGCGCTCGCTGCGACCCAAGCCGGCCGCCAGCTCTCCACTGCGGCGGGCGCCACCACGGGCGACGGCAACGAGGCCCTGGTGGAATTCAGCTCCGCCGCCACCATCCGCGAGCGCTCGCTGCGCATCTTCGACCGCAGCTTTGCCGTCACCTACTGGCTGCAGGCCGTCGCCATCGGCATCGGGCTGTTCGGCGTGGCCGCCAGCTTCAGCGCCCAGGTGCTGGCACGGCGCAAGGAGTTTGGCCTGCTCGCCCACCTGGGCCTCACGCGGCGCCAGATCCTGACCGTGGTGGCGGGCGAAGGCGCCGCGTGGACGGCGGTGGGTGCAGCGGCGGGCGTGCTGCTGGGGCTGGCTGTGTCGGTCGTGCTGGTGCACGTGGTCAACCCGCAGAGTTTCCACTGGACGATGGATTTGGCGGTGCCGGGTTGGAGGTTGCTGGGGCTGTGTGCTGCCGTTGTTGTGTCGGGCACGGTCACCGCATGGCTGGCGGGCCGGGCGGCGGCAGGGCGTGATGCGGTGATGGCGGTGAAGGAGGATTGGTGAAGATACGAGCTACCCCATGGAACACCGCGACAATTCAACTATGTCTTTCCAACCGAACACCTCCGGACCTTGCCACCCTCAAGATCGCGCCCCCTGGCTCCACGAAGCCATCGCTCGCATCGAAGCAGACTACCAGCGCAGCGCTGACACCCACCTGATCCCGCTGCGCCTGCCCGCGTTTGCTGCGCATGGCATTGACCTGTACCTCAAGGACGAATCCACCCACCCCACCGGCAGCCTGAAGCACCGGTTGGCGCGGTCGCTGTTTTTGTATGCGCTGTGCAATGGCTGGGTGCATGAGGGCTCGACCATCGTCGAGTCGTCCAGCGGCTCCACGGCGGTGAGTGAGGCTTACTTTGCCCGGCTGCTGGGGTTGCCGTTTGTGGCGGTGATGCCGCGCAGCACGTCGCCAGAAAAGATCGCTCAGATCGAGTTCCACGGCGGGCGTTGCCACTTTGTGGACAGCGCGGGCGCTGTGTATGACGCGGCCCGTGCGATTGCCGAGGAAACGGGCGGTCACTACATGGACCAGTTCACGTATGCCGAGCGCGCGACCGACTGGCGCGGCAACAACAACATTGCCGAGAGCATGTTCACGCAGATGGCGCACGAGCCGCACCCGGTGCCGCGCTGGATTGTGGTGGGTGCAGGCACGGGTGGCACCAGCGCCACCATTGGCCGCTACGTGCGCTACCAGCGCCATGCCACGCAGGTGTGTGTGGCCGACCCGGCGGGGTCGGTGTTCAGCGCCTACCACCGCACGGGCGATGCGCAGCTGACGGCTCCGGGATCCCGCATTGAAGGCATTGGGCGCCCACGGGTGGAGCCAAGCTTTATCCGCACGCTGGTGGACCGCATGGTGGATGTGGCGGACTGCGAGTCCATCGCCGCCATGCGTGCGCTGTCGCAGTTGCTGGGGCGGCGCGTGGGCCCGTCCACGGGCACCAACTTTGTGGCCATGCTCACGCTGGCCAGCAAGATGCGCGAGCGTGGCGAGCACGGCTCCATCCTGTCGCTGCTGTGTGATGCGGGCGAGCGGTACTTGCCCACGTATTTCGACACCGAATGGGTGGGCCGCATGTTTGGCGACTGCTCAGCCGCGCAGCAGAAGATAGACGCACTGATCGGCTGACGTCCGCTCCCCTCCGCACCATGCCCTTTTCTGCTTTGCCTCCAGGCCTGTTGACGCAACCAAGCGGCCCTCTGGCCACGCGACGCCAGTGGCTGGTAACGCAGATGCCCGCGGGCCTGGCAGCCGTCGGTGCTGCAGGGTGGTTGCCCGAGACAGCGCATGCATTGCCTGCACGGGCGTTGACCTTTCCCCGTGACCACGGCAGCCACCCGGAGCTTCGTACCGAGTGGTGGTACATCACCGGCCATGTGCAAGCGCAGGGACAACCGTGGGGCTTTCAGATCACATTCTTTCGCTCGCGGGTCGATGCGACGCGACAGCTGCAGTCGGCGTTTGCTGCCAAACACCTGCTGTTCGCGCACGCCGCCATCACCGATGTGCGCGGCCAGCGGCTGGTGCATGACCAGCGCATTGCGCGTGCTGGTTTTGGGGTGGCGCAGGCCAGTGAGGCCGACACCCGAATCCGCCTGCAGGACTGGACGCTGGAGCGCAGCGACACCGCACGCGGAAAGCCAGACTTTGCAGCCAGCCGCTACACCACACACATCGTGGGCAGCGAGTTTGGGCTGGACCTGGTGTTTGACAGCACCCAGCCCGTGCTGTTGCAAGGGCAGCAGGGGCTGTCCCGCAAGGGGCCGGACGCCGAGCAGGCCAGTTACTACTACAGCCAGCCACAGTTGGCCGTCAGCGGCACCTTGCAGGTGGGCAACCAACGCATGGCGGTGACGCCCGACACCGGCCGCGCCTGGATGGACCACGAGTGGAGCGAGGCACTGCTGCACCCTGACGCCCAGGGGTGGGACTGGATCGGCATGAACCTGCACGACGGCAGCGCGCTCACAGCCTTTCGCCTGCGGCGGGCTGATGGCACTGCGTTGTGGGCGGGAGGATCGTGGCGAGCGCCCGGGCAGCCGGTGCAGGTGTTTGGGGCGCAGTCTGTGGCGTTCACCCCCTTGCGGTGGTGGACCAGCCCGCGCAGTGGCGCGCGCTACCCGGTGCAGTGGCGGGTGGAAACGCCCGCAGGCAGCTTTGAAGTGAACGCGCTGCTGGAAAGCCAGGAGCTGGACAGCAGCGGATCAACGGGGGCGATCTATTGGGAAGGCCTGTCTGACCTGATGAGCGCCAGAGGCCAACCTATAGGTAGGGGCTACCTGGAGATGACTGGATACGCAAAGCCGCTGCGCCTGTAAAAGCAGCAGCGGCTTGATGTCAGAAAGATACCGCCAGATCGGGCGGTGTCACATCTTCAATGCTTGGCGGAGCTGCCTGCGCGGCGCTGCGCCAGCCAGGCAATGATCTCGCCCATGATGCCGCGGCGGAAAGCCAGCACGCAGATCACGAAAATCAGGCCCGTGACCATGGTGACGGATTCGCCCAGGGTCTTGAACCATTCCACGCTGGTCAAGGCGGCCAACAGGTTGCCGAATTCACCGATCTTGTTCTCCAGCAGCACCACCACGGCCGAGCCAATGAGCGGGCCCGACAGCGTGCCCAGGCCGCCTACCAGCGTCATCAGGATGACCTGACCCGACGCGGTCCAGTGCACATCGGACAGCGTGGCAAAGCCAAGCACCAGGGTCTTGAGAGAGCCTGCCAGGCCCGCCAGAGCCGCCGACAACACAAAGGCCAGCAGCTTGAAGCGGTGCGTGTCATAGCCCAGCGAGATGGCGCGGGGCTCGTTCTCCTTGATGCCCTTGAGCACCTGGCCAAACGGCGAGTGGATGGTGCGCACGATCAGCAAGAAGGCCGCGACCACGATGACCAGCGCGACGTAGTACATGACGAGGTCGCTTTGCAGATCGATCAAGCCAAACAGCTTACCGCGCGGCACACCCTGCAAGCCGTCCTCACCACCCGTGAAGGGGGCTTGGAGACAGGCAAAGAAAAGCATCTGCGCCAACGCCAATGTGATCATGGAGAAGTAGATGCCCTGGCGGCGAATGGCCAGCCAGCCAAACAGCAGGCCCAGCAGCGCGCCACCGGCGGTGCCGAGCAGCAGGCCTACTTCAGGCGTCAGGCCCCACACCTTGATGGCGTGGCCAGCCACATAGGCGGCGCCACCAAGGAAGGCCGCATGGCCAAAAGACAACAGGCCGGTATAACCGAGCAGCAGGTTGAACGCGGAAGCAAACAGTGCAAAGCACATGAGCTTCATCACGAAGACGGGATAGGCGCCGAGAAAAGGCGCGGCAATGAGGGCCAGCAACAGCAGGCCGTAACCAATGGTGGCAGTGTTCTTGGAATTCATGCTGGCGGCCCCTTATTTTTCTTTGCCGAACAGGCCGGCGGGGCGAATGAGAAGAACAATGACCATGATGACGAATACCACGGTGGAAGACGCTTCGGGGTAGAACACCTTGGTGAAACCTTCGATCACTCCCAGGCCCAGCCCGGTCAAGATGGAGCCCATGATGGAGCCCATGCCGCCAATCACGACCACGGCAAACACCACGATGATCAGGTTCTGGCCCATGAGTGGGGTGACCTGGTACACGGGGGCGGCCAGCACACCGGCAAAAGCAGCCAGTGCGGCACCAAAGGCGTAGGTCAGGGTCACCATCACCGGCACGTTGATGCCGAAGGCTTCCACCAGGCGCGGGTTTTCGGTACCGGCGCGCAGATAGGCGCCCAGCTTGGTTTTTTCGATCACGTACCAGGTGCCGATGCACACCACCACCGAGGCCACCACCACCCACGCACGGTAATTGGGCATGATCATGAAGCCGAGGTTGGTCGCGCCTTCCAGCAGCTCGGGAGTGTCGTAGCCCAGGCCCGACACGCCATAGATGGAGCGGAACACGCCTTCGATCAGCAGGGTCAGGCCCAGCGTGAGCAGCAGCCCGTACAGGTGATCAAGCTTGTAGATCCAGCGCAGCAGCAAGCGCTCGATCAGCACCCCAAACAGCCCCACCAAGAGCGGCGCCAGCACCAGCATCAACCAGTAGTTGATGCCGAAATAGTTCATGGCCATCCATGTCAGCAATGCCCCGGTCATGAACAGTGCACCGTGCGCAAAGTTGATGACGTTGAGCAGGCCAAAGATCACAGCCAGCCCCAGGCTGAGGATTGCGTAGAACGATCCGTTGACCAGCCCCAGAAGGAGCTGGCTCAACAGGCCGGGCAATGAGACACCAAAGATTTCCATGGGAGGCAGCAGCAGGTGGAGAGAGTTCAGGTCAGAGGGCCACACCGGGACCGGCGTCCCGCTGGGACAGCCAGGCCGGCGTGGGCCCTCTCAGGGGTTTACTTCCAGAGCGGGCACTTGCTCTCGGCCTTGGTGGTGAACACGGAGTCACCAGGCAGCTTCTTGATCAGCTTGTAGTAGTCCCAGGGCTTGGTGGACTCAGCAGGCTTCTTCACTTCCATCAGGTACATGTCGTGTACGTAACGGCCGTCGGCGCGCAGCTGGCCCGAGCCGAAGAAGTCGTTCATCTTCATGCCGCGCCATGTGGTCATGACCTTGTCGGCGTCCACCGACTTGGCGGCTTCCACGGCCTTGAGGTAATTCATGGTGGCCGAGTAGTCAGCCGCCTGGATTTCGGTTGGCATGCGCTTGGTCTTCTCGAAGAAGCGGGCCGAGAACTTGCGGGTCTCGTCGTTCAGATCCCAGTACCAGCTGGTGGTGAACTGCAGGCCTTCGGTGTTGCGCAGGCCCAGGCTGTGCACATCGGAGATGAAGATCAGCAGGCCGGCGAGCTTCATGCTCTTGCCGATGCCGAACTCCTTGGCAGCCTTGATGGAGTTGATGGTGTCACCACCTGCATTGGCCAGGCCCAGGATCTGTGCCTTGGAGTTCTGTGCCTGCAGCAGGAAGGACGAGAAGTCGGACGCGTTCAGCGGGTGGCGCACAGCGCCCACCACGTTGCCGCCCTTGGCCTTGACCACGGCGGTGGTGTCGGCTTCGAGCGCATGGCCGAAGGCATAGTCTGCCGTCAGGAAGTACCAGCTCTTCCCGCCACCATCCACAATGGCCGAGCCCGTGCCCTTGGCCAGTGCCACAGTGTCATACGCGTAGTGGACGGTGTACGGTGTGCACTGGTCGTTGGTCAGCGCGGAGCTGGCAGCACCGTTGTTGATATAGACACGCTTTTTCTCTGCAGCGACCTTGGCCGAAGCAAGTGCGGTACCCGAGTTGGTTCCCCCAAACAGCATGGTCAGGCCTTGGGTATCGATCCACTCTCGGGCCTTGGAGGCTGCGATGTCGGCCTTGTTCTGGTGGTCTGCTGTCAGCAGCTCGATGGGCATGCCCAGCACCTTGCCTCCGAAGTCGTCAATCGCCATCTGAATGGCCACTGCTCCGTTCTTGCCTTCCACGTCCGCATACAGGCTGGACATGTCGGTGATGAAACCGATCTTGACCTTGTCCTGCGCGTGCGCGGCCGAGGTGGCCAGACCTGCAACGCCCAGCATCAGTGCCAGCACTTTGAGTTGTTTCTTCATGGATTTGTCTCCTGTGGGTGTGGTGGAAGAAAACGGTGGGGAAAGGGTGTGGGCGTGGCTCAGACGCCCAGCAGTTCGTTGAGCACGGGCATCTTGGCCTCCAGCTCGGCGGCGCCAAACTTCTCCACGATGCGGCCGTGCTCCATCACGTAGAACCGGTCGGCCAGCGGTGCGGCAAAACGGAAGTTCTGCTCAACCATGACCACGGTGTAGCCCTTCTGGCGCAGCATGGTGATCATGCGGGCCAGGGCCTGCACGATGACGGGCGCCAGGCCTTCGGAGATTTCATCGAGCAGCAGCAGATTGGCGCCAGTGCGCAGGATGCGGGCCACGGCCAGCATCTGCTGTTCACCGCCCGACAGGCGCGTGCCCTGGCTGTTCTTGCGCTCGGCCAGGTTGGGGAACATGGCGTAGATCTCCTGCACCGACATGCCCGGCGTGCCCGTCTTGAGGGCGGGTGGCAACAGCAGGTTTTCTTCGCACGACAGGCTGGAGAAAATGCCACGCTCTTCAGGGCAGTAGCCCACGCCCAGGTGCGCAATACGGTGCGTGGGCATGTTCACGGTTTCCACGCCGTTGATCTTGACCGAACCCTTGCGCGCACCGGTCAGCCCCATGATGGCGCGCATGGTGGTGGTGCGGCCTGCACCGTTGCGGCCCAGCAGCGTGACCACCTCGCCCGACTGGACGACGATGTCCACGCCGTGCAGCACATGCGACTCGCCGTACCAGGCTTCGAGGTTCTTGATTTCGAGTGCGGGAGCGCCAGCCATCAGTGCGCTCCCTGCAGTTGGCCGTCGGTCGTGCCCATGTAGGCTTCCATGACTTGGGGGTTGTTGGAGACTTCTGCGTAGGGGCCTTCGGCCAGCACGGCGCCGCGCTGCAGCACGGTGATACGGTCTGCGATGGTCGACACCACCTTCATGTTGTGTTCCACCATCAGGATGGTGCGGCCTGCCGAGACCTTCTTGATGAGTTGCGTAACGCGGTCCACGTCTTCGTGGCCCATGCCCTGCGTGGGCTCGTCCAGCAGCATCAACTCGGGCTCCATGGACAGCGTGGTGGCGATCTCCAGTGCGCGCTTGCGGCCATAGGGCAGGTTCACGGTCACTTCATCGGCCAGGTCTTCCAGCCCCACCTCGGTCAGCAGTTGCATGGCACGGTCGTCAAGCTGCCGCAGGGTGCGCTCGCTGCGCCAAAAGTGGAACGAGGTGCCCAGCTTGCGCTGCAGGCCCAGGCGCACGTTCTCGA
Organism: Acidovorax sp. K2F; assembly: GCF_025246485.1. NCBI lineage: Bacteria > Pseudomonadati > Pseudomonadota > Betaproteobacteria > Burkholderiales > Comamonadaceae > Acidovorax > Acidovorax sp. K2F. Next base: position 221,891 of record NZ_JAOBSQ010000026.1, on the reverse strand, counting down.
TGAGTGTGAGGTGCGGGAACACCGCCGAAATCTGGAACGAACGGATCACCCCGCGGCGTGCAATCTGTGCGGGCTGCTCTCGCGTGATGTCATGCCCGTTGAAGCGGATGACACCCGAGGTCGGCTCCAGGAACTTGGTGAGCAGGTTGAAGCACGTGGTCTTGCCCGCACCATTGGGACCGATCAGCGCATGGATGGAGCCGCGCCGAACGGCCAGGTTCACATCACTGACGGCGGTGAAGCCCTTGAACTCTTTGGTCAGGCTGTTGGTTTCAAGAATGACGTCGCTCATTGCGCCTTGGCCGCTCCGTAGGGTGCTGAAATGAGGAGCCTTGCAACAAGGTCTCCGGGGAGGTTGGATCGCAACGCATCGTATGTCTCCCTACCCTGCGGTAGATACTGGGACTAATGCCTATGTATAAATGCCTACGTACCCGCCCTGAGGGCGCATGGCGCTGGGGATGTACGGGCGCGGGCAGCGCGCCAATGCTCAATCTGGCGCCGTGGCAGGCACAGAAGACCACACGCGGTGGTGGTGCAGCGCCGCGCCCATCACTGACTTTTTACTGACAAGCCTTGGTATTCACCGCCGTGGGCACCACTTATAACCATAGAGGGGCCTGACCGCGCTCCTTCTGCGGCACCCAGCTGCGCCGCCTACACTGCCACGATGCCCTCCCCCCCCTCCTCCACGCCCACCCGCGGTGCGCCCCGTTCGCTCACGGGACTGCTGCCCTTTTTGCGCCCTTATCGGGCGCGCATTGCACTGTCGCTGGTGTTCCTGGTGCTGGCGGCATTGGCCACACTGGCGTTTCCCATGGCACTGCGCAATCTCATCGATGGAGGCCTGGTCTCTGCAACGGGTGACCGGGGAGCGCAGGCCATGGCCCTTCGCGGGCATTTTGAAGAGCTGTTTGCGGTGGCCATGGCACTGGGCGGGTTTTCGGCCGCGCGCTTTTATATGGTGAGCTGGCTGGGCGAGCGCGTCACCGCTGACCTGCGCAACGCCGTCTACAGCCATGTGCTGCAGCAAAGCCCCCAGTTCTTCGAGACCACCCAAACCGGCGAGGTGCTGTCGCGGCTGACGTCGGACACGACGCTGGTGCAGACCGTGGTCGGCTCATCGCTGTCCATGGGGCTGCGCAATGCGGTCCTGGGCCTGGGTGCCCTGGTCATGCTGGTGTGGACGAATCCCTATGTGATGTCGGTGGTACTGCTGGCCGTCGTACTGGTGGTGCTGCCCACGATGTGGATCGGTCGCAGGGTGCGCCGATTGTCACGCGACAGCCAGGACCGCGTGGCCGACTCCAGCGCCATCGCGGCCGAAGTGCTCAACGCCATCCCCGTGGTGCAGAGCTATACCGCTGAGCCACGCGAGGCCTCAAGGTTTGCGCGGGCCACGGAAGACGCCTTTCGCGCGGCGGTCAAGCGCACCAAGGCACGCGCCCTGCTCGTGGCCTTCATCATCATCGCCAACGCGGCCCTGCTGCTGTGGGGGTTGTACCGGGGTACAGAAGCCGTGCTAGCCGGACAGATGAGTGCGGGCCACCTGGGCCAGACCGTGGTGTACGTGATTCTGCTGGCGAGCGCGGTGGCAGTGCTGGGCGAAGTGTACGGAGACCTGCTGCGTGCGGCCGGTGCCACCGAGCGCTTGATGGAATTGCTGTCGAGCCGGTCCCCCGTGGCAAACCCTGCGACACCCAAGCGGCTGCCCACTTCGGATCAAGGGCTGGAGGTGCAGTTTGACAACGTGCAGTTTCACTACCCGTCGCGCCCGGATCAGCCCGCGCTGCAGAACTTCTCGCTGCACCTGTCACCTGGAGAGACTGTGGCACTGGTGGGCGCCAGCGGGGCAGGCAAGACCACGGTGTTTCAGTTGCTGCAGCGCTTTTATGACGTGGATAGGGGCAATGAAGGGGGTGCTCAAGGTTCACGAGAGAGAGGCATCCTGTTGAACGGCGTGGACATCCGCGACCTGAGCCTGGACACACTGCGCGCCCGTACGGGCACCGTGCCCCAGGATGCCGTGATTTTCTCCGCCGCGGCCATGGACAACGTCCGCTATGGCCGTCCGGATGCCTCCGACGAAGAGGTCATGGCGGCCACCCGGGCTGCCTTTGCGCATGACTTCATCGCAGCCCTGCCCGAGGGCTACCACACGTTTCTGGGCGAACGGGGTGTACGCCTGTCGGGCGGCCAACGCCAGCGGATCGCCATTGCCCGAGCCATGCTCAAAAATCCGCCCCTGTTGCTGTTGGACGAGGCCACCAGCGCACTGGATGCAGAAAGTGAGCGCATGGTGCAGGCCGCGCTGGACATCGCCATGCAGCGCCACACTGGCAGAAGGACCACGCTGGTGATCGCCCACCGCCTGGCCACGGTACAAAATGCCGACCGCATCGTGGTGCTGGACCACGGTCAGATCGTGGAGCAAGGCACCCATAGCGCATTGATGGCACAAGGTGGGGTGTATGCGCGTCTGGCTGCACTGCAGTTCACCAGTTGATCCCGGCACCATTCCGCAAGGTTTACCCCCAGGACCGGGTGCAGTGGCTACTGCAGGGTTTCCTTGACTGCCGCTGGCAGCGGCATGACGGCAATGCCCTCATCCAGCAACTGCAACGCCTCCTGCGCGGTGGCCTGGCCACGAATGGCCCGATCCTGAACCTCGCCGTGGTGCATGCGCCTGGCTTCGTCGGCAAACCGGGAGCCGACATCTTCGGTATTCGCGACGACCTTGCGGGCCAGCTCCAGCCACGCTACCTGTAGTGCTGGGGGAAGCGTTAATGCCTCGACCTGCGCGCTGGAAACAGCATGTGAAACAGAAGTTGTGCCGGGCGGTGCCGCCGCAGCTGCGGCGGGCTCACGGGCGCCCAGATTCAGGCGCGGCGCGCTCAGCCGCTTGTCGATATGGACGTCTGCGCACAAAGGGCACTGCACCAACCCGCGCTGCTTCTGGCTCTGAAAGTCATCTTCAGAACCAAACCAGCCTTCAAACACATGGCCGTGCTGACATTGGAGATCCAGTACCTTCATAAGATGCATCGTACGCTGGTGAGCGCAATCCCATGATTGGCGCTACCAGGCACATCAACGTCCAGGTGCAGAGTTATGTTCAGAAGTGCTCCACCCCATCTGCCGGCCTACAGCTGGCAACGGGGAAGTGCCCTCAAGGCTTTGTCGAATGGCTCTGCCCGGAACCGACCGCTGCTTCAGCCGTGGCGCCGCAGCAGATACCGATAGACAAACCCGGGGAAGGCCAGCGTGAGAAACATGGTGCCGGTGATGGCGTAAAACTCCCAGCCCTGAGGTGCAATTTGGCCTGCACGACGCTCCAACAACAGAGCCATCCCGCCCACCAAGAAGTACAAAACGATCAGTTCGGCCATGCGCCCGACCAGAGGCTTGCCGTTGGCGACGGAGGGGCCCACCACCAGCCAGCGCTGATTGACGAAGGGCAGATTGGCGGCAATCAAAGCCGCCACAATCACAAGCCAAACCGAACCGGTAAGTGACACAGAGGAACTGATCGAGGCAGCAAATTGGGAATGGGAGCAGTAGCCCGCGCGGCGTTTGCGCGCAGGCTACCGATCAGGTCGCCAGTGCGCGGACCACGGCGTCGGCACACAGGGCCATCAAACCGCCTGGCAGCAAGCCCAACACCAGCACCAAAGCGCCGTTGATGGTCAGCACCACGCGCACATCGGCGGGCGCCGATACATTGGTAGCGGTTAGGGGTGCGTCGAAATACATGACTTTCACCACCCGCAGGTAGTAGAACGCACCGATCAGCGACATGATCACGGCAAACACAGCCATCGCCATGTAGATGGTCTGCCCCGAAGCGATCAGGGCTTGAAGAACCGCCAGCTTGGCATAGAAGCCCACCAGAGGAGGAATACCTGCCATGGAGAACAGGCTGACAGCCATCACGCCAGCGTACAGTGGGCTTCGCTGGTTGAGGCCCGCGAAATCGGAAATCTCTTCGCTCTCAAAACCTTCCCGGGCCAGCAGCAGGATCACACCAAAGGCCGCCAGCGTGGTCAACACATAGGTGATGACGTAGAACATCGAGGCGCTGTAGGCGTTCTCCACCGCAGTGGCATCCACGTTGCCATTGATGACCCCGGACATCAGGCCCAGCAACACGAAGCCCATCTGGGAGATGGTGGAGTAGGCCAGCATGCGCTTGAGGTTGGTCTGCGCAATGGCTGCCAGGTTACCCACGAGCAAAGAACCAATCGCCAACACGGCCAGCATCTGTTGCCAGTCGATAGCCAGGGGTAGCAGACCATCCACCAACAAACGGATGGTGATGGCAAATGCAGCCAGCTTGGGCGCACCACCAATCATCAGCGTCACTGCAGTGGGTGCGCCCTGGTAGACATCGGGAATCCACATGTGGAAGGGCACCACCCCCAGCTTGAAGGCCAGACCGGCTACCACAAACACCAAGCCGAACACCAGCACCTGATGCTTGATCTGACCGGAATTGACTGCCTTGAACACCTGGCCAATATCCAGCGAGCCCGTGGCACCGTACACCATGGACAACCCGTACAGCAGGAAGCCACTGGCCATGGCGCCCAGTACAAAATACTTCATGGCCGCTTCTGTGGCGGTAGCGTTGTCGCGACGCAATGCCACCAGGGCATAGCTCGACAGCGTGAGCAACTCAAGCCCCAGGTAGATCACCAGGAAGTTGTTGCCCGAGATCATGATGAACATGCCGAGCAAAGCGAACATGGACAGCGTGAAGAGCTCACCCCCCCGCAACATGTCGCGGTCGGCAGCATAGGGGCGGCCATACACCAGGGTGACCATCATGGCCACGGTGGCAAAACACTTGAGCCAATTGCCCATGGCGTCACTCACCACCATGTTTCCAAAACCGTAGAAGGTATTGCCGCTGCTGGCGTACATGGCCTGCAGGGCAGCCACCACGGCCAGCGTGAGCATGGTCAGCACGTAGGTGCTGGTGCGACGAGGGCTGTGTACGCCCAGATCAACCAGCGCAATCACGCAGGCCATCGTCAACAGCACAATTTCGGGGTAAATCGCTAGCCAGCTGATGTTGTCAATCATCTCGAATCTCTCAGTTCAGTCTGGTCTGTTCAGTTCAGCTTGGTCTGCGCGACATGCTTGAGCAGCTCTGCCACCGAGGTGTCCATCACGTCGGTGAACGGACGGGGGTAGAGGCCCATAGCCAGCACCGCGATGCCCAGCACAGCAAGCACCAGGAACTCGCGGCTGTCGATGTCCATCAAGCCCTTGACGTTGTCATTGCCCACGGGGCCCAGGTACACACGCTTGAACATCCACAGGGTGTAAGCAGCACCAAAAATCAGCGCAGTGGCGGCAGCCAGACCGATCCAGAAATTGGCCTTGACAGCACCCAGGATCACCATCCACTCACCCACAAAACCGGCCGTACCCGGCAGACCGCAGTTGGCCATGGCAAACAGCAGGGCAAACGCCGTGAAGTTCGGCATGGTATTGACCACGCCACCATAGGCGGCAATTTCACGGGAGTGCACGCGGTCGTACAAGACACCGATGGACAAGAACATCGCACCGGACACAAAACCGTGCGCAATCATCTGGACAATACCGCCGGACACGCCCAGGTCGTTGAAGATGAAAAAGCCCAAGGTCACAAAACCCATGTGCGCCACCGACGAGTAAGCCACCAGCTTCTTCATGTCCTTCTGGACCATGGCCACCAGGCCCACATAAATCACGGCGATCAGCGACAAGGCAATCATCAGCCAAGCCCACTGGCGTGCAGCGTCAGGAGCGATTGGCAGCGAAAACCGCAGAAAACCGTAGGCACCCAGTTTCAGCATGATGGCGGCCAACACTGCAGAACCGCCCGTAGGCGCCTCCACGTGCACATCGGGCAGCCAAGTGTGGACGGGCCACATGGGCACCTTCACAGCAAAGGCGGCAAAGAATGCGAAGAACAGCAGGGTCTGCGCACGTCCGCTCAACGGCAGCTGATGCCAGGTCGCAATGTCAAAGCTGCCACCCGACTGGTTGTACAGGTAGATCAGCGCGATGAGCATCAACAGCGACCCGAGCAGCGTATACAGGAAGAACTTGAACGCTGCGTAGATCTTGTTGGGGCCGCCCCAGATGCCGATGATCAGATACATCGGGATCAGCGTTGCCTCGAAGAACACATAGAACAGAATGCCGTCGAGTGCGCTGAACACACCGATCATGAGCCCCGAAAGGATCAGGAAAGCGCCCATGTACTGGTTCACGCGCTCCGTGATCGACTCCCAGGAAGCAATCACCACAATGACGGTAATGAATGCTGTCAGCGGCACGAACCAGAAGGAAATGCCGTCCACCCCAAGGTGGTAGTGGACGTTGAAGCGCTCGATCCAGTCAGCCTTCTCCACAAACTGCATGGCTGCTGTACCCAGCTTGAAGCCATCGTACAAAGGCAGCGTGACCAGGAAGCCGATCAGCGCGCCGACGAGCGCCAGCCAGCGCACGGCACGCGCGTGCTCATCGCGCCCGATGGCGAGCAACAGCACGCCAAACGCAATCGGTGTCCAGATTGCAAGACTCAACAGACCCATTTTTATTCTTCTCCTACTTGTTGAGCCAGACGAAATACGTCATGAGCACGAAAACACCCAGGATCATGACCAGCGCATAGTGGTAGATGAAGCCCGACTGCACCCAACGCACAGCACCGGCAATCCACCGCACCAGCTTCCAGGACCCGTTGACCAGGGCACCATCGATCACAGCCTGATCCCCACCCTTCCAGAGACCCACGCCCAGCGCACGTGCACCACGGGCCAGAATGTTCTCGTTGATCCAGTCGAGGTAGTACTTGTTTTCAAGCAATGTGTAGATGGGCTGTACGCGCGCCTTGATCGCCGTGGGCAACGCAGGATTGACCATGTACATGTAGTACGACAGCGCCACACCTGCCAGTGCGAGCCAGAACGGCGCCGTCTGCAGACCGTGCAATGCCATGGCCCAGGCGCTGTGGAAATGCTCCGCCATGTGTGCCATGGAAGGATGCTTGGCCGCATCCACAAAAATGACGTCCTTGAAGAAGTCCCCAAACAGCATGGGCTGGATGAACAGGAAACCCACCACCACCGAAGGAATGGCCAACAGCACCAGAGGCACCGTTACCACCCAGGGAGACTCGTGCGGTTCGTGGTGATCATCGTGGCCGTGGCCATGGTGATCGTCGTGGTGGGCATCCGGATTCTGGTCGTAACGCTCCTTGCCATGGAAGACCAGGAAGTACATGCGAAAGGAATAGAACGCCGTGATGAACACACCTGCGAGCACTGCGAAATGTGCAAAACCGGCTGCTGGCAGATGGCTGAAGTGCACCGCCTCAATGATGCTGTCCTTGGAATAGAAACCCGAGAACAGCGGCGTGCCGATCAGGGCCATAGAGCCCAGCAGCGAGGTGATCCAGGTGATGGGCATGTACTTGCGCACACCGCCCATCCAGCGGATGTCCTGGTTGTGATGCATGCCCATGATGACCGAGCCTGCGCCCAGGAACAACAAGGCTTTGAAGAACGCATGGGTCATCAGGTGGAACACAGCTACCGAGTACGCCGAGGCGCCAAGCGCTACTGTCATGTAGCCGAGCTGCGAGAGCGTCGAGTACGCCACCACACGCTTGATGTCGTTCTGGATGATGCCCAGGAAACCCATGAACAATGCTGTGATGGCACCGATCACCAGGATGAAGTTGAGCGCAGTGTCCGACAGCTCGAACAGAGGCGACATGCGCGACACCATGAAGATACCGGCGGTCACCATAGTGGCAGCGTGAATGAGCGCGGAGATGGGAGTCGGACCCTCCATCGAATCAGGCAGCCAGACGTGCAGGGGAAACTGCGCTGACTTGCCCATCGCGCCGATGAACAGGCAGATGCAGATCACCGTGACGAGCATCCAGCTGGTGCCGGGGAACGACAGAGAGCCCAGTTCACCCGCCTTGGCGAAGATCTCGCCATAGTTCAAGGTGCCGGTATACGCTGCGATCAGGCCAATGCCCAGAATGAAGCCGAAGTCGCCCACGCGGTTGACCAGAAACGCCTTCATGTTGGCGAAGATGGCAGAAGGCTTGTTGAACCAGAACCCGATGAGCAGGTAGGACACCAGACCCACCGCCTCCCAACCAAAGAACAGCTGCAGCAGGTTGTTGCTCATGACGAGCATGAGCATGGAGAAAGTGAACAGCGAAATGTAGGCAAAGAAGCGGTTGTAGCCCTCGTCTTCTTCCATGTAGCCAATGGTGTAAATGTGAACCATCAGCGACACAAAGGTCACCACCACCATCATCATCGCCGTGAGGCTGTCGATCAGGAAGCCCACTTCCATCTTCAAGCCACCCACCACCATCCAGGTGTACAGGGTTTCATTGAACCGGGCACCATCGAGTGCCACGCTCTTGAGCGTCATCGCCGAGAGGATGAAAGCAACCAGCACCCCGAGGATGGTCAGGGTATGGCTCAGGCGACGACCGATCCAGTTACCACCGAAGGTCGTACCGAAGACGCCGGCCAGTAAGGCGCCTGCCAGCGGTGCCAACGGCACTGCCAGGAGGGTTGAAGCAGAGAGGGTTTGACTCATTCTTGAGAACCTTGGGAATACTCGCGACCCATCAACCCTTGAGGGTGTTGAGGTCTTCCGCGTTGATACTGGATTTGTTGCGGAACAGCAGCACCAGGATGGCCAGGCCAATCGCCGATTCAGCGGCTGCCACGGTCAGGATAAAGAACACGAACACCTGGCCGTGCATGTCTCCCAGGTAGTGGGAGAACGCCACGAAGTTCATGTTCACGGCAAGCAGCATGAGCTCGATCGCCATCAGCAGTACGATCAGGTTCTTGCGGTTCAGGAAGATGCCGATCACAGCGAGCGCAAACAGCATGGCGCCCAGCGACAAAAAGTGGCCCAGAGTCAATGTCATGCTTTTTTCTCCTCGGCAGCAGCTTGCGCAGGCTCTTCAGCAGCAGGCTTTTGGGTGGCGGCCACCTTGACCACTGCCAGACGATCGGCCGCACGCACTCGGATCTGCATTGAAGGATTGATGGCCTTGCTGTCCTTGCGCTGACGCAGGGTCAGTGCGATGGCAGCCACCATGGCCACTAGCAAAATGACTGCAGCGATCTCAACGGGATACAGATACTGGGTGTACAGCAGCTTGCCCAAGGCCTTGGTGTTGGAGTACGGGACCACATGACCAGCGGCATCGACCATGGCAGCGACGGCCTTGGGCTCTTCCATGCCGCGGAATCCCCCCATCAACACGGCCGCCATTTCCAGGGCGATGAGTGCCCCAATGAATGCCGCCAACGGGAAATGCTTCCAGAACCCCTTGCGTACGGTATCGATGTGGATGTCCAGCATCATCACCACGAACAGGAAGAGCACCATGACCGCGCCCAGGTACACCAGCACCAGCGCAATTGCCAGGAACTCTGCCTTGAGCAACAGCCAGACAGCCGCCGCCTGCGAGAACGCAAGGATGAGATACAGCACTGCATGCACAGGGTTGCGCGCAGTGATCACCCGGAAGGCTGCAAACAGCAGCACCACCGAGAAGAGATAGAAGAAACCAGTCTTGGCGTCCATGAATCGGGTCTTTATAGAAAGTCTGGCAAAGAGGCTGAACCCCGTACCGCTCAGCGGTACTTGGCGTCTGCAGCCTTGGCTGCCGCAATTTCACCTTCGTACCGGTCGCCCACAGCCAAGAGCATGTCCTTCGTGAAATACAGGTCACCACGCTTTTCGCCGTGGTATTCAAAGATGTGTGTCTCGACAATCGAATCGACCGGGCAGCTCTCTTCGCAGAACCCGCAGAAGATGCACTTGGTCAAGTCGATGTCATAGCGCGTGGTGCGACGCGAACCATCTGCACGCACATCCGATTCGATGGTGATGGCCATCGCAGGGCATACGGCTTCGCACAGCTTGCAAGCGATGCAACGCTCCTCGCCGTTGTCATAACGGCGCAGTGCATGCAGGCCACGGAAGCGTGGCGACAAAGGCGTCTTCTCTTCGGGAAACTGCACGGTCACCTTGCGGCGAAACGCGTAGCGGCCAGTCAGGGCCATCCCCTTGAGCAACTCCACGAGCATGAAGCTCTTGAAGAAATCCTTGAACGAAAAAGGTGCAGCAGCAGCAACAGCAGTCATTTGTGTCCCCGCTTATTTCCAGATATTCCAAGGCGAGAGCAACCACCCGCCAACAAACAACAAGTACACCAGCGTGACCGGAATGAAGATCTTCCAGCCCAGACGCATGATCTGGTCGTACCGGAACCGCGGGAAGGTAGCCCGGATCCAGATGAACATGGATACCACAAGGAAGGTCTTGAGACCCAGCCAGATCCAGCCTGGAATCCAGTTGAACACCGCGCTATCGATGGGAGACAGCCAGCCGCCCAGGAACATGAGAGCCGCCAGGATGGATACGAGCCACATGCTGGCGTACTCGGCCAGGAAGAAGATCGCGAAGCCCATACCGGAGTACTCGACCATGTGGCCGGCCACGATTTCTGCCTCGCCTTCCACCACGTCGAAGGGATGGCGGTTGGTTTCTGCCACGCCGGAGATCAGGTACACAAGGAAGATCGGCAGCAGGGGCAGCCAATTCCAAGACAGGAACGTCAGGCCCTTGTCTGCGGCCATGCCCCGCCCCTGACCCAGCACGATTTCCGTCAGGTTCATACTGCCCGACACCATGATCACGACGAGGAAACAAAAGCCCATCGCGATTTCGTAGCTCACCATCTGTGCCGAGGCCCGCAGTGCGCCCAAGAATGCGTACTTGGAGTTGGAAGCCCAGCCCGCAATGATCACGCCATAGACTTCGATGGAAGTGATGGCCATCACCAACAACAGACCAGCATTCACATTCGCCAAGGCCACGTCGGGGCCGAAAGGAATGGCCACCCAGGCAGCCAGGGCCGGCATGATGGCCATGACGGGCCCGAGAACAAACAGGCCCTTGCTGGCCGCCGTAGGCTGGATGATTTCCTTGGTCAGCAGCTTCAGTGCGTCAGCAATGGGCTGCAGCAGCCCCATCGGTCCCACGCGGTTGGGACCGTGGCGCACTTGCATGAAGCCCAGCAGCTTACGCTCCCACAAAGTGAGGTAAGCCACGGCACCCATGAGCGGCGCCAAGATGCAGACGATCTTGATCAGGATCCAGAGCACTGGCCAGACGATGCCGGTCCACCACCCAAAGGAGAGCAGGTTCAGGCCCGCGTTGTAGATCGCGTCGATCATGCGGCCACTCCTTCGCGTGCCATGCGTGCGTCGGCAGTGAGCTGCAGCGACGTAGAACGGCGCACCAAGCCGTCCAGTTGATAGATGGATGCCACGACCGGATCACCAGCTGCAGCCGTTGCGGCTGGCGACGCCTTCACTGCATTCGACAACTGTGCGGCGGGCACCTGCGTAACGGCACCGGCAGCGGCGTTCGTCGCACGGGCCAGAACGTCCTGGGAGGTCTCAAAGTCAAAGCCTGGCACACCCAACAGGTTGGCCAGCACGCGCAGAACCTTCCAAGCGGGACGGGTATCGCCCAGAGGGCGCACCACGGCGTGGAAACCCTGTATGCGTCCCTCGGCGTTGACAAAGCTGCCCGAAGTTTCCGTGAACGGAGCAATTGGCAACAAAACGTCACTGAACTCCATGTTGGCCTTGAAGGGGCTCAACGTGACCACCATTTCTGCACCAGCAAGAGCAGTTGCAGCTTGAGCACCCGTCGCAGAATCATGGACGGGCTCGGTGTTCAGCAGCACCGCCGCCTTCAAACCACCGGAGAGCATTTGAGCAGCATTCAGTCCACCGTTGACAGGGTGAGCGCCCGCAAATTGCGCGCCCACCGTATTGGCGGCCTCTGTCAGGTAGCCCACTGTTGCACCGGTGTTCTCTGCAATCCAGTTAGCCCATGCCAGCAACTGCGTAGCTTGCGCGTGGTGCGCCGCCGCATTGCCCAGCAACACCGCCTTGCGCTCCCCGCCCAGCAGCGAGCGGGCGATGGCCTGGGCAGCCTCGCTGGCCGCGCTGGCACCTTGCGGAGCGGGAATGCCCTTTTCATGGGCGATGGCGGAAGCAATGCCTCCGAGCATCTCGACCCACTGGCCGGCACCCTGTGCCACAAATGTCTGCACCGGCATGGCCCAGTCATGGGATACCGAAGCGATGGCACTGACCTGGCAGCCATGGCGGGCCGCCTGACGGATGCGCTGCGCAAACAACGGATGGTCCTTGCGCAGGTTGGAACCCACGACCAGCACGCGCTGGAGCGTGGACAACGAAGCGATGGACGTACCGAGCCAGCGAATACCTTCGGGAGCAGCAAACTCGGCGTTGCGCAGACGATAGTCGATGTTGTCGCTACCAAGTCCGCGCACCAGGGCGCTGGCCAGATACAGCTCTTCCAACGTACTGTGCGGACTCACCAGCGCACCAATGCTGGCAGCGCCGTGGTCGTTCTTGATGTTCTTGAGGCCATTGGCCACGTATTCCAACGCAGTCTGCCAGTCCACTTCCTTCCACACCCCGCCCTGCTTGAGCATGGGCTGGGTCAGGCGGTCGTCACCGTTGAGCGCTTCATAGGAGAAACGGTCGCGGTCGGCAATCCAGCATTCGTTAACAGCCTCGTTTTCAAACGGGACAACGCGCATGACCTTGTGGTTCTTGACCTGAACAATCAGGTTGGCACCGGTGGAGTCATGTGGACTCACCGAGCGGCGGCGCGACAGTTCCCAGGTGCGGGCGCTGTAACGGAAAGGCTTGCTGGTCAATGCACCCACGGGGCAGATGTCGATCATGTTGCCCGACAGTTCAGAGTCCACCGTGTCGCCGGTGACCGTGGTGATTTCAGAATGCTCGCCACGATGGATCATGCCGAGTTCCATCACGCCCGCCACTTCCTGGCCGAAGCGCACGCAACGGGTGCAGTGGATGCAGCGGCTCATCTCCTCCATGGAGATCAGCGGGCCCACGTCCTTGTGGAACACCACGCGCTTTTCTTCCTCGTACCGCGAGGAGGAGCCACCGTAGCCCACGGCCAGATCCTGCAACTGGCACTCGCCGCCCTGGTCGCAGATGGGGCAGTCCAGAGGGTGGTTGATGAGCAGAAACTCCATGACCGACTGCTGCGCCTTGATGGCTTTGTCGCTCTTGGTACGCACGATCATGCCCTGCGTGACCGGCGTGGCGCAGGCTGGCATGGGCTTGGGAGCCTTCTCCACGTCCACCAGGCACATGCGGCAGTTGGCGGCGATCGAAAGCTTCTTGTGGTAGCAGAAATGCGGAATGTAAGTGCCAGCCTTTTCAGCCGCATGCATCACCATGCAGCCCTCGGCGACTTCCACTTTCTGACCGTCCAGTTCAATTTCAACCATATGTTTTCTCGCGATCAGACGGAAGTCGCGGCTTGTGGAGCCTTGTTCCGGATCAGTGCCTCAAACTCGGGACGGAAGTGTTTGATCATGGCGCGCACAGGCATTGCAGCAGCATCACCCAGCGCACAGATGGTGCGACCCTGGATGTTGTCCGCCACCGAATTGAGCAGATCCAGGTCACCCTCACGACCCTGGCCATGCTGGATACGATCGATCACGCGCCACATCCATCCCGTGCCTTCACGGCAGGGCGTGCACTGGCCGCAGGATTCATGCGAATAGAAATACGACAGGCGCAGCAGACTTTCGACCATGCTCCGGGAATCGTCCATGACGATCACGGCACCAGAGCCCAGCATGGAGCCAGCCTTGGCGATGGAGTCGTAGTCCATCGTGCATTCCATGATGACTGATGCCGGCAGGACAGGGGCCGATGAACCACCAGGAATCACCGCCTTGAGTTGACGGCCTTTGCGCACGCCACCGGCCAGTTCCAGCAGCTTGGCAAATGGGGTACCCAACGGCACCTCATAGTTGCCTGGCTTTTCGACGTCCCCAGACACCGAGAAAATCTTGGTGCCGCCGTTGTTGGGCTTGCCGCACTCCAGATAAGCCGCACCGCCGTTGCGGATGATCCAAGGCACGGCCGCAAAGGTTTCCGTGTTGTTGATCGTAGTGGGCTTGCCATACAGGCCAAAGCTGGCGGGAAACGGTGGCTTGAAACGGGGTTGCCCCTTTTTGCCTTCCAGCGACTCGAGCAATGCCGTTTCTTCACCGCAAATGTAGGCACCAAAACCGTGGGCTGCGTGCAGCTGAAAGCTGAAACTGCTGCCCAGGATGTTGTCGCCCAGGTAACCCGCTGCCCGCGCTTCTTCCAGAGCGGCTTCAAACCGTTCGTAGGTCTGGAAGATCTCGCCATGGATGTAGTTGTAGCCCACCGAGATGCCCATCGCATAGGCTGCGATGATCATGCCTTCGATGACGATGTGCGGGTTGAACTGCAGGATGTCACGGTCCTTGCAGGTACCAGGCTCACCCTCATCGGAATTGCACACCAGATATTTTTGGCCTGGGAACGAGCGGGGCATGAAGCTCCACTTGAGGCCCGTAGGAAAGCCTGCGCCACCCCGGCCACGCAAGCCAGACTCCTTGACAGTGGCAATGACCTGATCCTGCGTCAGGCCCTCTTCACCATCCTTGCCCAGGATACGACGCAGCGCCTGATAGCCACCACGCGCTTCATAGTCCTTGATGCTCCAGTTGTTGCCATTCAGGCCCACATAGATTTGGGGGTTGATATGGCGGTCGTGGAAACAGGTCTGAACGCCCGTAGCCTGGAACTGGGAGAGTATTTGTGCTGCCGTGGTCATCACTGGCCCTCCGCGGCCCGCAGGCCATCAACGAGCTGGTCGAGCTTGTCGTTGTCCATGAAGCTGCACATCGTGCGATCGTTCACCAGCATCACAGGCGCATCAGCGCAAGCACCCAGGCATTCGCATTGCTGCAGAGTGAACAGGCCGTCAGGTGTGGTCTCACCCATCGAAACACCCAGCTTCTTTTCCAGGTGATGCAGCGCCTTTTGCCCGTCGCGCAACTGGCAGGGCAGATTGGTGCACACGTTGAGCTTGTACTTGCCCACCGGTTGCTGGTTGTACATGTTGTAGAAGGTCGTGACTTCGTGCACGGCGATCTGCGCCATGCCCAGATAGTCGGCGATCACTGCCTCGCTCTCGGCGCTGACGTAGCCTTGCTCCTGCTGAACAATGGACAAGCACGCCATCACTGCAGACTGCTTCTGGTCTGCGGGGTACTTGGCCACTTCGCGCGCAAACCGCGCCTTGGTCGCTTCGGTAATCATCGGTCAATCTCTCCGAACACGATATCCATGGTGCCAATGATGGCGACAGCGTCCGCGATCATGTGGCCACGCGCCATTTCGTCGAGCGTCGCCAGATGCGCAAAACCCGGCGCCCGGATCTTGAGTCGGTAAGGCTTGTTGGCACCATCACTCACCAGGTAAATACCGAATTCGCCCTTGGGATGCTCCACCGCCGCATAGGCCTCCCCTTCCGGCACGTGGAAACCTTCCGTGAAGAGCTTGAAATGGTGGATCAACTCTTCCATGTTCGACTTCATGGATTCACGCGCGGGCGCAGCCACCTTGTGGTTGTCCGTGATCACAGGACCGGGGTTGGCCTTGAGCCAGTCCACGCATTGCTTAATGATGCGATTGGACTCGCGCATTTCCTGCACACGCACCAGGTACCGGTCGTAGCAGTCACCGGTCTTGCCCACTGGCACATCGAAATCCACACGGTCGTATACGTCGTATGGCTGGGTCTTGCGCAGGTCCCAGGCGATACCGGAGCCACGGAGCATGGGGCCGGTCATACCCAGATTCAGGGCCCGCTCGGGTGGCACCACGCCGATGCCTACCGTGCGCTGCTTCCAGATGCGGTTGTCGGTGAGCAGTGTTTCGTATTCGTCCACACAGCCTGGGAAACGCTGGGTGAAATCGTCGATGAAGTCCAGCAGAGACCCTTGACGATTCTGGTTCAACGCCTCCAGCGCCTTGGCATTCTTGATCTTGCTGACCTTGTACTGCGGCATGCTGTCGGGCAGATCGCGGTAGACGCCGCCGGGACGGAAATAGGCCGCATGCATGCGCGCGCCAGAAACCGCCTCGTACATGTCAAACAGGTCTTCCCGCTCGCGGAAGGTGTAGATCAGGATGGTGGAGCTGCCGCAGTCGTTACCGTGCGAGCCCAACCACATGAGGTGGTTCAGCAAGCGCGTGATCTCGGAGAACATCACGCGGATGTACTGCGCGCGCACCGGCACTTCCAGTCCGAGCAGCTTCTCGATGGCTAGGCAGTAGGCGTGCTCGTTGCACATCATCGACACGTAGTCCAGCCGGTCCATGTAGGGCAGTGACTGGATGTAGGTCTTGTGCTCGGCCAGCTTCTCGGTGGCGCGATGGAGCAGACCGATATGCGGGTCAGCGCGTTGCACAACCTCGCCGTCCAGCTCCAGCACCAGGCGCAACACACCGTGCGCCGCAGGGTGCTGCGGACCAAAGTTCAGGGAGTAGTTCTTGATTTCAGCCATGATGGATCACATGAGACGCGAGGCGGCTCAGTGCAGGCCTCCGTACTTGTCTTCGCGGATGATGCGGGGCGTGATTTCCCGCGGCTCGATGGACACGGGTTCATACACGACACGGCGCTGCTCGGCGTCGTAACGCATTTCGACATGTCCAGACAAGGGGAAATCCTTGCGGAAAGGGTGCCCGATAAATCCGTAGTCCGTGAGAATGCGGCGCAGGTCGTTATGACCATCAAACACGATGCCAAACAGATCGAAGGCTTCGCGTTCGTACCAGTTGGCTGCATTCCACAACTCAGCTACCGAAGCAACGACCGGGAAATCATCGTCTTGGCAGAACACCTTCACGCGCACTCGCTGGTTGAGGCTGACCGACAACAGGTGCGACACCACACAGTAGCGTGCACCCTCGTGGGCTGCATCGCCATATGCAGAATAGTCCACACCGCACAAATCGATCAGCTGCTCGAAACGGCAACCTTCCGAATCGCGCAGCAAGCGCATCGCATCCAGATAGTCCGCAGCAGCGACCACCAGGGTGACCTCATCTAGAGCGACCGAAATCTGGCGCACTTTGGCACCCAGCGCCGCAGAGATATTCTCTTTAAGCTTCTCAGGCCGAATGGCAACAGCTGTCATCATCAACCCTTCAGACACGAGCAATGGTGTTGGTGCGGCGGATCTTCTGCTGCAGCTGGATGATCCCGTAGATCAGAGCTTCTGCCGTCGGAGGGCAACCTGGCACATAAACATCTACCGGCACGATGCGGTCACAACCGCGCACCACCGAATAGCTGTAGTGATAGTAACCACCACCATTGGCACACGAACCCATCGACAAGACCCAGCGCGGCTCGGACATCTGGTCGTACACCTTGCGCAGTGCGGGGGCCATCTTGTTGCACAGTGTGCCTGCCACGATCATCAGGTCGGACTGACGAGGGCTGGCACGGAACACTTCCGCACCAAAACGACCGATGTCATACCGGGCCGCCGCTGCGTGCATCATCTCCACAGCACAGCAAGCCAGGCCAAACGTCATCGGCCACAGAGAGCCGGTCTTGGCCCAGTTCACCACGGAGTCGTAACTCGTGGTGATGAAGCCTTCCTTCATCACGCCTTCAATCATTGCATTGTCCTTGTTGGAGTCCGCTCATTCCCAATCCAGGGCACCCTTTTTCCATTCGTAGGCAAAACCCACGACCAGAATGGCCAGGAAAATCACGACCGCCACAAAACCGGCCACGCCCACCTCGTGCAGCGTGACCGCCCACGGGAAAAGGAATGCGATTTCCAGGTCGAACAGAATGAAGAGAATGGCCACGAGGTAGTAGCGCACATCGAATTTCATGCGCGCATCCTCGAAGGCTTCAAAGCCGCATTCGTAGGGGGAGTTCTTTGCGGCATCCGGGCGGTTGGGGCCCAGTATGTAGCCGAGTACAAGGGGGACAACGCCTACGGCGATGCCGACCAAGATGAACAAAAGGACGGGGAGGTACTGATCGAGGTTCATCTTGAGGATGTGCTCACCGCTGTGGCCTTGCCCGTCAGGACCCAAGCCGGGTCATGCAGGCAGGCCTTTGTTTTGGTGCCGTCGGCGAGACTCGAACTCGCACAGCTTTCGCCACTACCCCCTCAAGATAGCGTGTCTACCAATTTCACCACGACGGCTGATTTTTGCATCTGGATGGCATGAGGAACCTTGCGGCTTTGGCTTTCCAGACAATCCAGAATTCTACTCCGGAAAAACCCTGCTTCGGCCCTGCGGGCCGAAATTCAGTTCAATTATTTGGTCGGGATCTGCGCGGCGCCCGAAGCGGGAGCGGCAGGCGCTGCAGGCACCTCAGAAGCAGGTGCGCCGGCAGGCACGGCAGCGGCTGGCGTTTCCAGAACGCTGCCCGAACTGGCGGGACGAGCGTTACCAAAGTAGGCCAACGCGAGCGTAGAAACAAAGAACACTGCAGCCAGCACGGCCGTGGTACGGGACAGGAAGTTGGCGCTGCCGCTGGCGCCAAAGAGGCTGCCCGAACTGCCGCTGCCGAAAGCCGCCCCCATGTCGGCTCCCTTGCCATGCTGAATCAAGATCAGGCCGATCATGGCCAGGGCCGCCAACATCTGCACCGCCAAAATCACATTCACGATCACGTTCATTCTCTGTTCACTCCTGATTGAATTGTTTGACTCGCAACCGCCTCAACGGGCGGCCGCAATGATTTGTAGAAAGTCGGGCGCCTTCAGCGAAGCCCCACCGACCAGGCCACCGTCGATATCGGGCTGCGCAAGCAATTGGGCTGCATTGGCCGCATTCATGCTGCCGCCGTACAGCAACCGGATGCGGTCCGCATGCTCGCTCGCTGCTGCCAACTGGGTGCGCAGCACGGCATGCACGGCTTGCGCCTGCTCCGGCGACGCAGTGCGACCCGTGCCAATGGCCCACACTGGCTCGTAAGCCACCACGATCTCGCTGATGCAATGACCGTTGAGATGAATTACCGCTGCGAGTTGCCGCTTGACCACCGCCTCGGTCAGTCCCGCTTCACGCTCCTGCAGTGTTTCCCCCACACAGACCACCGGCGTCACACCGGCCGCCAGCGCGCGCTGGGCCTTCTCCGCCACGATCGCGTCCGTTTCACCATGGTACTGGCGGCGCTCAGAGTGCCCCACCAGCGCATAGCGCACACCAAAATCCTTCAGCATGGCCACCGATACCTCACCAGTGTAGGCACCCGCCTCGTGCGAAGACACATCCTGTGCTGCCAACGCAATGGCAGCGCCAGCCGTCAACGCCTGCACCTGCGCCAGATAGGGCGCTGGCACTGCGACGGCCACATCACAAGCCACATCTGCAGCGCCCGCAATCAAGGCCTTCAACAAAGCTTCGTTGGCAGCGAGGCTGCCATTCATCTTCCAGTTGCCTGCGATGAGTTTTTTCTTGTTGTTCATGATTACCACGTCAAAACAATCTTGCCAACGTGCTGGTTCGACTCCATCAGCGCATGGGCTTGTGCCGCATCCGCAGCAGCAAACGTGCTGTGAATGACCGGACGGACCTTGCCCGCTGCCAGCAAGGGCCAGACATGCTCACGCAGCGCCCGTGCAATCGCACCCTTGAAAGCCACGGGACGCGGACGCAACGTGGACCCTGTGATGGTGAGCCGCTTGCGCAGCACCAACCCGGCATTGAAACCACTCTGCACACCCCCTTGCACGGCGATGATGACGATCCGGCCGTCCTCGGCCAGGCATTCGACCTCGCGGGCGACATAGTCACCTGCCACCATGTCGAGCACCACATCAACACCACGCGCCTCGGTGATTCGTTTCGCCTCGGCCACAAAGTCCTGAGACTTGTAGTTGACGGCGTGGTGCGCGCCCAGCGCCAGGCAAGCTGCACACTTGTCATCGCTCCCAGCGGTGGCAATCACGGTAGCACCGAAGGCACGTGCCAGCTGAATAGCCGTCACGCCAATGCCACTCGTACCGCCTTGCACCAGCAAGGTTTCACCGGCTTGCAAACGCGCACGGTCAAAGACATTGCTCCACACCGTGAAGAACGTCTCCGGAAGTGATGCAGCCTCTACGTCACTGAAACCGTCAGGCACCGGCAGGCATTGCACCACCGGCGCCACACACCACTGGGCATAACCACCACCCGCCACCAAGGCGCAAACACGGTCCCCGACACGAATGCCCGCCTCTGCCATCGCCAAAGCATCGCCCGACTCAACCACCCCCGCGACCTCCAGCCCCGGAAGATCCGAGGTGCCAGGGGGCGGCGCATAGTGGCCCATTCGCTGCAATACATCAGGGCGGTTGATGCCACTGGCCGCCACGCGGATCAGCAGCTCACCAGCACCCGCTACAGGAGCGGGGCGCTCACCCAGACGCAGCACCTCAGGCCCACCAAACGATGTGATCTCAACAGCATGCATAACGGGGTTTACCGAAGATGGATTCAGATGATTTAGGCCGCTAGCGCATGATTTATATGCACCAGCAGCTACCAAATCAATAGCAGATCAACAATTTAGCCATTCACCTGAACAGACGCACCATCTGCAGGCAGGGCCTGCTGCTGTTGCTGCTCTGCGGGATGACGGCCGCCATCGCGACCATGATCACGGCGGGGTTCGCGATCGCCACGTTCTGCAGGCGCTGGACGGTCGCTGCCACCGGCGGGACGATCTGCCAACACCTTCATGGACAGCTTGATGCGGCCCTTTTCGTCGGTTTCCATGACCTTGACCTTCACGATCTGGCCTTCGGTCAGGTAGTCAGACACCTTTTCGACGCGCTCGTGAGCGATCTGGCTGATGTGCAGCAGACCATCCTTGCCAGGCAGCAGATTGATCAGCGCGCCAAAGTCGAGGATCTTGGTCACAGGGCCTTCGTAGATCTTGCCGATCTCGACTTCTGCCGTGATCTGCTCGATGCGCTTCTTGGCTTCGTCGGCCTTCGCAGCGTCGGTAGCGGCGATGGTGATGGTGCCGTCTTCCTCGATGTTGATCTGGCAGCCAGTTTCTTCGGTCAGCGCACGGATCACAGCGCCGCCCTTGCCGATCACGTCACGGATCTTCTCGGGGTTGATCTTCATGGTGTACAGCTTGGGCGCGAAGTTCGACACTTCGATCTTGGCTTCACCCATGGCCTCCTGCATCTTGCCCAGGATGTGCATGCGCGCTTCCTTGGCCTGGGCCAGTGCCACTTGCATGATTTCCTTGGTGATGCCCTGGATCTTGATGTCCATCTGCAGGGCCGTGATACCGCCCGTGGTACCCGCCACCTTGAAGTCCATGTCACCCAGGTGATCTTCATCGCCCAGGATGTCGGTCAGCACGGCGAAACGGTTGGCGTCCTTGATCAGCCCCATCGCAATACCGGCCACGTGGGCCTTCATGGGCACGCCGGCATCCATCAGCGACAGGCAGCCGCCGCAAACCGAAGCCATCGACGAGGAACCGTTGGACTCAGTGATTTCCGACACGACACGCATGGTGTAGGGGAATTCTTCCTTGGTCGGCAGCACAGCAACCAGCGCACGCTTGGCCAGACGGCCGTGGCCGATTTCACGGCGCTTGGTCGAGCCCATGCGACCCACTTCGCCGGTGGCGAAGGGAGGCATGTTGTAGTGCATCATGAAGCGGTCTTCGTACTCGCCAGCCAGCGCATCGATGCGCTGTGCATCACGCTCGGTGCCCAGCGTGGTCACGACCAGCGCCTGGGTTTCGCCACGCGTGAACAGGGCCGAGCCGTGGGCGCGGGGCAGCACGCTGTTGCGGATCTCGATGGGGCGGACGGTGCGCGTATCGCGGCCGTCGATGCGGGGCTCGCCAGCCAGGATCTGGCTGCGCACGATGCCCGCTTCGATGTCGAACAGCATGCCTTCAACCTTGACGGCGTCGAACTCAACACCATCGGCCTTCAACGCCGCCATCACGGCTGCATAGGCTTCGCGGCAGGCCTGGGTGCGGGCTTGCTTGTTGCGGATCTGGTAGGCAGCGCGCAGCTTGTCGTCGGCCAGTGCCACCACCTTGGCGATCAGGGCTTCGTCCTTGGCAGGCGCTTCCCATTGCCACACAGGCTTGCCCGCGTCGCGCACCAGTTCGTGAATGGCGTTGATGGCCACATTGCCTTGCTCGTGACCGAACACCACGGCACCCAGCATGATTTCTTCAGACAGCTGCTGGGCTTCGGATTCGACCATCAGCACGGCGGCTTCGGTGCCCGCCACCACCAGATCCATCTGCGAGTTCTTGCGCGCAGTCTGGCCAGGGTTGAGCACGTACTCGCCGTTGATATAACCCACGCGTGCGGCACCAATGGGTCCGTTGAACGGAATGCCAGAGATGGCCAGGGCGGCACTGGTAGCGATCAACGCAGCGATGTCGGCATCCACTTCAGGGTTCAGCGACACCGTGTGGATCACCACGTGCACTTCGTTGAAGAAACCTTCGGGGAACAGCGGACGGATCGGGCGGTCGATCAGGCGGCTGGTCAGGGTTTCGTGCTCGCTGGGCTTGGCTTCGCGCTTGAAGAAGCTGCCAGGGATCTTGCCGGCAGCATACGTCTTCTCGATGTAGTCCACCGTCAGGGGAAAGAAGTCCTGGCCGGGCTTGGCGGACTTGGAGGCGACCACAGTGGCCAGCACCACGGTGTCGTCAATATTCACCAGCACGGCGCCAGAGGCCTGGCGGGCGATTTCGCCGGTTTCCATGATGACGGTCTTGTCACCCCATTGGAAGGTCTTGGTGACTTTGTTGAAAATGCTCATGTTCAGCTCCTGTTTTAATGGCTGGTAGTGCCCTACCAGATTGTCTTGGAGAGCAATTCAGAACACGATGCCATTCCAGGGAAGTTCTGCGCCAGGCAGTAACAACAACTTCATTGGAATGACACAGCTTCGCTCTGTTTTGCGGCTCCGAAGTAAAAAACGCCTGAGCTAGCGGACTAACCCAGGCGTTTTGGCATGCAATGAAGATTACTTGCGCAGACCCAACTTGGCGATCAGCGCGGTGTAACGGTCAGCGTCCTTGGCCTTCAGGTAGTCCAGCAGCTTGCGACGGCGGCTCACCATGCGCAGCAGGCCACGGCGACCATGGTGGTCCTTGGCGTGCGTCTTGAAGTGGGGAGTCAGTTCGTTGATGCGAGCGGTCAGCAGGGCCACTTGCACTTCTGGGCTACCAGTGTCATTGGCAGCACGGGCGTTCGCCTTGACGACTTCGGCCTTGATGGAGGATGCGATCATGTTTTTCCTTGAATGTGGCCTGCCGCAGGCGGAAGACCATGGTTTTTACTTGCGCCAGCAGCTGGAACGGCCGCAGGCGTGCGTCTTGCACCATGCAAAACCCGTGGATTATAACCCGAGGCCCTCAATTCGCCTCTGACCAGCCCACAGGCACCTTGCCAGCCCGATCTCGCCGGACCAGAACACGGGGGCTTGCTGCCGCCCTTCGCCGCCGGTGTAGCGTAGAGGAGACGCCGCAGCACAGGCCTCATCGGCGTGAGCCCGCCTCGACGCATTGCAGCCCAAGCCCACTTTAAGATCACCCGGCGCCCCGGCATCCCAACATTCACTCCCCCGGACCACTCAACATGCCATTCCCCCCGGCCCTCCACCCCTCGACCAACGTGGCACTGCGCAAGGTTATCGCTCCCCTGCTTTTGTGGATGCTGGCCCTTGGCCTCGGGCTGCATACCGGGGCAAGCCACGCCACCACCAAAAATGCGACCCAAAGCGGCCAAAGCGAAGTGAGCAAGAAAAAGAAATCCACCAAGGTGAAACAGGAGCGAAGCTCATCCGAGGAAAGCCGCTCGGAACGCGACCGCCGGCTGTATCGGGAGTGCAAGGGGCGCGCCAATGCGGGCGCCTGCCTCGGATACACCCATAAACCGTGACCCCACACACCACGCTGCCAAGCCTGAAGTCATCCGCATCCCTCAGAGACACCCCGGGGCGTGGCGCCGGCGGTGCGAAAAGGCCGTGGCTTGTTCAGGCGTTGGCCGCCGTGATCCCCCAGCGCGCGAGCGCTGCGTCGTCACTCACCCGTGCATCCACCCAGCGAGCGCCATGTGAGGTTTGCTCCTTTTTCCAGAACGGCGCCTGGGTCTTGAGGTAGTCCATCAAAAACTCGCAGGCCTGAAAACTCTGACCCCGGTGGGCACTGGTCACCGCCACCAGCACGATCTGGTCCAGGGGCTGCAGCAGACCTACGCGGTGAATCACGCGGGCGCCAAAAATATCGAAGCGCCGAAAGGCCTCGTCCACCATGGCTTCGATGGATTTTTCGGTCATGCCGGGGTAGTGCTCCAACTCCATGGAGGACACCTGATCCCCCTCGTTGCGATCACGGACGGTGCCCACGAAGCTGCAGACAGCGCCCACACCCTTGTTCTCACGACGCAAAGTAGCGATTTCGGTGGACAGGTCAAAGTCCTCGGTCTGAATAGAAACGCGGGGCAAGGTCATGACAAAAGGCTCTCAGCAGGGGTGTGGAGTTCAGACAGGAAGTCGCATCAGGGCGAACGATGCAGCCGTGGTGCGGCCAGCAGGGCGCGTTCTTCCTCCACCACCTTGTTCAACTGCGCCAGTGCGGGCGATGGGGGCAACTGCGCCAGCAATGCCTGCAGCCGCGTGACGTCGCCCACGGTCGGCGCCACCTTGATCTGAGCAATGGCAGCGGGCAGGTTGCCGCCCCGAACCAACGCCAGCACCTTGGCGGGCCATTCACTTTTATTGCGTGCCATAGATTGGTAATAACGTTTGTCTGTACGATTCGCCCGCACTGTACCCGCATGCGATCCGGTACGTGATCTTCCAAGCCCTTTCCACCCATGGCCACACAAACGATTCAGACCGATCTCTACAAGCTCTACCCATCCCCGCGCAATACGGTCCGCGATGTGTTCGAGCACCAGGTCTTCGTGCCCCACCCCTACGCCATCATTGACTTGGATGTGATGGAGCTGGCGGGCAAAACGACGCTGTTTGGTGCCTGCCGCCTGTCGGACATGAAAATGGGCCAGGTGGTGACTTTCGAGCTGGCCTCCGATCAGGCCAAGTTCGAACGGCTGTTCACCCCCGACTAAACCACCCCATGGATGACGACAACCAGATCCACGTGCCGCCCTCCTTCATGGCGGTTTACACCGACACCCAAGGGCGCCCGACGGAAAAGGCGGACGGCGTGCGCGCCCGCTACGAGCTGTGCGAAGACCTGGCTGGCCACCTGGTGGAGCACGCGCAGACGCTGTACCACGTGCAGGCGCCTTCCGAAACCGAGATCCTGCAGCGCATCCACGCGGGGCTGTGCACGGCCGAATCTGGCGTGGCGGTGGCCGAAGCGACATGGATCGTCACCCGGCTGGCCGAGCTGCTGGTGTGGCAATGCCCCGTGCTGGTTCCGCCGCAGCCTGAATCTGCAGCCGACGCGGCCCAGCCACCGCAGGCAGGCTGACCAACCTTGGAACACGGTGGGCGCTTGGCTATACTGCGGCCCATGTCCACGCACACCCCCTTTGCCATGACCGCCGCACTTGCGGTGGCGTTGCAGTGCGTGGGCAAAACCAAAAAACCAGAGCTCATCTGACCGGAGCTGTGGTTCCGTCCGGATTAGCGACGGAACCACCTGGTAGAGAAATTTCCTTTTCTCGTTTCACTCCCCGGCATTCCGCGCGCGCTCCCGCCGGACGGTTCTTCCCCTGGTCGAACCCTGAAAGGACGCTTCGCATGTCTGCCACCGATACCGCTACCTCCCACCAGCCGCTGTTCAGCGGGCTCTGGATCGCCTTGGTCACACCGTTCAAGGACGGCGCCGTGGACCACCCGGCCCTTGCCGCCCTCACCACCCGGCTGCGTGCCGACGGCGTTGCGGGCTTCGTTGCCTGCGGCTCGACCGGTGAGGCCGCAGCCCTCGACAAGGCCGAGCAACTGCAGGTACTGAAGACCGTGCTCAGCGCCGCCCAGGGTTTGCCCGTGGTGATGGGCGTATCGGGCTACCACCAGGGCCTGGTGCTGGAACAGGTGCGGACCCTTGCACACTACCCGGTTGCAGGTCTGCTGGTGTCCGCCCCGCACTACATCCGCCCCTCGCAGGAGGGCCTGCTGCACTGGTTCCGCACCCTGGCCGACGCCAGCGCGGTGCCCCTGCTGATCTACGACATTCCGTACCGCACGGGCGCCACGCTCACCACCGAGACGCTGCTTGCGCTGGCGGCGCATCCGCGCATAGAGGCCATCAAGGACTGCGGCGGCAACACGGCCAAGACGCAGGCCCTGATCGCCGATGGACGGCTGCAGGTGCTGACCGGTGAAGACGCGCAGATCTTCCATACGCTGGCCCTCGGCGGCGCAGGCGCCATCTCTGCCTGTGCACACTGGCAGACGCCGCGTTTTGTGGAGTTGATGGCATTGCTGCGTCTGGGTGACCTGCCCGCAGCCCGCCATTTGTGGCAGGCTTTGCAACCCTGGGTGGAAGCGTGTTTTGCAGAGCCCAACCCTGCCCCGCTCAAGGCCATGCTGGCGCATGCAGGGTGGATGCGCAGCGAACTGCGCGCGCCGATGATGCCGGCCTCAAAGGCGCTGCAAGATCGTTTGAAGGCGCTTTGAGGTGACGTGCTGGCGAGCACGGGAGCGCCCCGGTTAACCGCCCGTCACCGGGGGGAAGAAAGCCACCTCGGCCCCATCGGCCAGGGTGGCGGACTCGTCGCTCAAGGTCTGGTTGAGTGCCATGCGCACGGCCCGGCCCCGCGCCAGGCTGCTGGCGTGGGCACCACCGCGTGCGATGAGCTCGTCGCGCAAGGCACCCAGCGTTGTGGCAGCGGTTTCGACCGCCTCGCTGCCTTGCCCAATGGCCTCACGGATCGAGGCGAAGTAGCGCACAGAGACCTTCATCCCAGCAACTCCGAAAACGCGATAAACCGCACCATATCGCCTGGCGCAATCGTCTGGCCCGCCGGGTTGTCCACCACGCCATCCCCCCAGGCGGCCGAAGTAAGCACACCCGAACTCTGGTTGTTGAACAGGTCCAGTCCGCCCGCCGCGTTGTGCCGCACGCGCAGAAATTCGCGGCGTTTATCGGCTTTGGGCCAGGTGAAATCGGCACGCACCGCCACGGCCTGCGGAGTCACGTCCTGCACGCCCTGCAGCCGCAGCACAAAGGGCCGCACCAGCAACGCAAAGGTCAGAAAGCTCGACACCGGGTTGCCGGGCAGGCCCATGAAATGGGCAGCACCGCCTTCACGCGGGATCTGGCCATAGGCAAACGGCTTGCCGGGCTTCATCGCGATCTGCCACAGGTCCAGCGTGCCCAGAGTCTCCACAGCAGGCTTGATGTGGTCTTCCTCACCCACGCTCACGCCGCCGCTGGTCAGGATCAGGTCGTGCGCGCTGCTGGCCTGGCGCAGGGCGTCGATGGTGGCCTCGCGCCGGTCGGGCACGATGCCCAAGTCGGTCACCTCGCAGCCCAGGCGTAGCAGCATCGCACGCAGGAAAAAGCGGTTGCTGTTGTAGATGGCACCGGGGCGCATCTGCTCGGGCGGGACTTCGCCGGGCATGACCAGTTCATCGCCCGTAGAAAACAGCGCCACGCGCGGGCGGCGCGCGACCTGCAGCTGGTGCTGACCGATGCTGGCGGCCAGGCCCAGTTCAGCCGGAGTGAGACGCGTGCCAGCCGACAGCACCACCGCACCCCGGGTGATGTCTTCGCCCGCGCTGCGGATCCACTGCCCGGCTTGGGGAACGGCGTTGATACGCACCGAGCCCAGGCCATCGGCCGCCACAAGGGCTTCACAGTCTTCCTGCATCAGGATGGCATCGGCGCCTGCAGGCACTGGAGCGCCGGTGAAGATGCGCGCCGCCGTGCCGGGCTGCAGTGGGTCGCCCGCACTGCCGGCAGGAATGCGCTGCGACACGGGCAACACCACCCCTGCCGCCGCCACATCAGAGCAGCGCACGGCGTAACCATCCATCGAACTGTTGTCCTGGGGAGGCACTTGCAAAGCCGACACACAGCTTTGCGCCAGCACACGGCCGTCGGCATCAAAAGTAGTGACCGTGTCGGTGCCCGGCAGCGGGTGGGCTTGCGCCAGCAGGTCCGCCAGCGCCTCGTCCAACGGCTTGAGGGGCTTCATTGCGGGGCGCATGGCAGCAGCCCCCCGTGCAGTTCCCAGTTGTACTCAAAGCGGTGTTCGCACTGGATGAGCCAGTCCACCACCTGATCGGGCGCGTTCAGGTCCAGCAAGGGCAATTGCGTGGCGACCGGTAGGCTCTTGGGGGCATCAGTGGCCACAGCCACCACAAAGTCGTCTTCGGGGTAACGCACGGGCTTGGCCACTTGCCCTGGCTCGGGGGCTCGCCAGACTTCGATCTTGAGCAGGTCGCTGTCCTTGAAACCCTCCACCAGCACCCAGTCCACGCCCTGGTACAGCTCCGCCAGCAGGTGGTGCACGCTGAGGGTGGCGGGCTGCTCGAACTCGCGCACCAGCATCAGGCGCTTGTCCGATGCCGCGACCACCTCGAAAGCCCCCGCCTCGCGGTGGCGGTAGGTGTCCTTGCCCGGGTGGTCCACATCAAAACTGTGGTGGGCATGCTTGACCACCGACACTCGCAGGCCCCGCAGCCGCAGCGCGGGGATCAACTGCTCGACCAGCGTGGTCTTGCCACTGCCGGAAAACCCCGCAAAACCGACAACCTTCATCCACTGCTCCTTGATTAGCTATGTTATTTATAGCTTTAAGTGCATACCAGACTAGCGCCCGGGGCAATATTGACCACAAACGACCCTGTCCTGGCCCGCCCGGCATCTGCCGGCCGCTCACGCGGACAGGCAGGTACCGACCGTTCACCCCAACGCTGCAGGGGAGCAATGGCGTTCGATGTAGGCCTTGACCAGGTCCACGTCCGCGGGCATCACCTGTACACGCTTGGGCAGGTCTTCGATGCCTGCAAACTTGGCAGGCCGCTCGGGCGCATGGCCCAGCGCTTCGACGATGGTTTCGGCAAACTTGATAGGCAGCGCCGTTTCCAGCACGATCATCGGTACGTTGGGGTCTTGGTGATGCTCCAGGGCCACCTTCACCCCGTCAGCGGTGTGGGTGTCGATGGTCACGCCATGGCGCTGATAGTTGTCGCGGATCGTGGCCAGGCGGTCGGCGTGGGTGCTCTTGCCACTTTCAAAACCGTATTTGGTGGCGGCATCGGCAAACAGCGGCTCCGCGCTCAAGTCAAAGCGGCCGTAGGTTTGCAATGCAGCGCCGAACAAGGCCTTGGTACGTTGGCCGTTGCGGCCCAGCAGGTCGAAAATGAAACGCTCGAAGTTGCTGGCTTTGCTGATATCCATCGAAGGGCTGGACGTCTCGTGCGTGTCGGCACTGCTGCGCACGCGGTACACGCCGGTGCGGAAGAACTCGTCAAGCACGTCGTTTTCATTGGTGGCCACCACCAGCTTGGCAATGGGCAGGCCCATCATGCGCGCCACATGGCCCGCGCACACGTTGCCAAAGTTGCCCGATGGCACCGTGAAACTCACCTTCTGGTTGTTGGTCTCGGTGGCCTGGATGTAGCCCGCAAAGTAGTACACCACCTGTGCCAGCAGGCGCGCCCAGTTGATGGAGTTGACGGTGCCGATCTTGTACTTGTGCTTGAAGGCATGGTCATTGGAGACGGCCTTGACGATGTCCTGGCAGTCGTCGAACACGCCCTCGATGGCGATGTTGTGGATGTTCTCGTCCTGCAGGCTGAACATCTGCGCCTGCTGAAAGGCGCTCATGCGGCCGTGCGGGCTGGTCATGAAGACACGCACGCCCTCTTTGCCGCGCATCGCGTATTCGGCGGCGCTGCCGGTGTCGCCACTGGTCGCGCCCAGGATGTTGAGCTGCTCGCCGCGGCGCTTGAGCTCGTACTCGAACAGGTTGCCCAGCAGCTGCATGGCCATGTCCTTGAAGGCCAGCGTAGGACCGTTGGACAGGGCTTCGAGCCACAGACTGTTTTCGAGGTGGCGCAGGGGCACGATCTCGCCCGTGCCAAACACTTCGGCGGTGTAGGTCTTGGCGCAGATGGCCTTCAAATCGGCGGCAGGAATGTCGTCGATGTAGAGCGACAGGATCTGGAACGCCAGCTCGGCGTAGCCTTGCTCGTGGTAGGCCTTGCGCAGGCGCGTGAGCATGGCGTCATCCACCTGCGGGTAATGCTCGGGCAGGTACAGGCCACCATCGGGCGCCAGGCCTTCGAGCAGGATGTCGCAGAACTGTTTGCGGTCTGCATGGCCGCGGGTGCTGAGGTACTTCATGAAGGATTCCCGTCGGTATCGGTGAACGTGGTGAACTGGCTAAAAGCTGATGCCGTACACACGGATGTCAATGTAGAGACGCGAGGCGATCAGCAGGAAGAACCCGCCGATCAGGATGAGCCAGTGCAGTGCCCGGTCCTGGCGGTTGTCGGTGCGCTCCAGCAGCACAAAGTACAGCCACGCGGCCAGAAAGCTGCCCACACCGTTGAGCAGGGCCTGCGTGCGCGACATAGCCCCGAACAGGGCCAATGCGACCAGCAGGCCGAACCAGAACGCCAGATGCCAGCGCGGCAGATCGACATGCGCCATCTTGAGCAGCGCCGACAGCGTGAGGGCGGCAACCAGAGTGGGCATGGCGAGGCAGCATCATGGTGTGGCGTGACCCATCATCAGTTGAGTTCTTCCTTACGAATGCGCGTGATGGGTGCCAGCACGGTCGGCAGCGCCTGCATTTGTGCAATGACAGCATCCATCGTGCCTTCGCGGGTGTCGTGGGTCAGGATGATCAGGTCGGTCTGCGTCGATCCCTCGCCGCCCACTTCGTCAGCCTCGCGCTGCAGCACGGCATCGATGCTCACGCCTGCCTCGGCCAGCAGGCCGGTGACCTTGGCCAGCACGCCAGCCTGGTCGGCGACGCGCAAGCGCAGGTAGTAGCTGGTGACCACTTCGCTCATCGGCAGCACGGGCAGCTGGTCCATGGCGCCCTGCAGCGTGTTGGCCTGGAAGGCCAGGTGCGGCACGCGGTGTTCAGGGTCGGCCGTGTGCAGGCGGGCGATGTCTACCAGGTCGGCGATCACTGCACTGGCGGTGGGCTCACTGCCTGCGCCCTTGCCGTAGTACAGCGTGGTGCCCACGGCATCGCCCTGCACCACCACGGCGTTCATCGCGCCTTCGACGTTGGCGATCAGGCGCTTGGAGGGCACAAGGCTCGGGTGCACGCGCAGCTCGATGCCCTTTTCGGCGCGCTTGGTGATGCCCAGCAGCTTGATGCGGTAGCCCAGTTGTTCTGCGTATTTGATGTCGGCGGCGGAGAGCTTGGTGATGCCTTCCACATAGGCCTTGTCGAACTGCACTGGAATGCCGAAAGCGATGGCGCTCATCAACGTCGCCTTGTGCGCGGCGTCCACGCCTTCAATGTCGAAGGTCGGGTCGGCCTCGGCATAGCCCAGGCGTTGCGCTTCCTTGAGAACCACGTCGAAGTCCAGGCCCTTGCTGCGCATCTCGGACAGGATGAAGTTGGTGGTGCCGTTGATGATGCCGGCGATCCACTGGATGCGGTTGGCCGTGAGGCCTTCGCGCAGCGCCTTGATGATGGGGATGCCACCCGCCACGGCGGCCTCGAAGGCCACCATCACACCCTTGGCCGATGCGGCCGCAAAAATCTCGGTGCCATGCACGGCCAGCAGCGCCTTGTTGGCGGTGACCACATGCTTGCCTGCAGCAATGGCTTCGAGCACCAGTGCACGTGCGATGCCGTAGCCGCCGATCAACTCGATCACGATGTCGATGTCGGGGTTGGCGATGATGGCACGGGCGTCGTTGACGACCTGGATGCCGTCACCCACCACAGCCTTGGCGCGCGCTACGTCCAGGTCCGCCACCATGGTGATCTCGATGCCACGGCCAGCACGGCGGCTGATCTCGTCCTGGTTGCGCTGCAACACGTTGAACACGCCGCTGCCGACGGTGCCGATGCCCAGAAGGCCTACTTGGATGGGTTTCATAGCAATGGGAAGAGAAAGAAAAACAATGATTCGGGAGGGATGTAGAGGGCGCGGTGTCGAGCAGCAGATCCCTCAACGCGTGACATAGGTCGGCAACTGCCAGGCGCCACCCGCAAAGCCACGGCACATGCCGTCGCCAGACTCGCTGCGCAGCACAAAACCCTGGCCGTCGAACTGCCACTCACGCACCCACCAGCAGTCGCCAATGCCCCGGCCCTTCATCGCCGAATGCACCGTGCCCGAGGCCGGATCGAAATCGCCGTCCACGTCCTGCAAGGGCTCTGGCTTGTAGGGCGGGCGGTCGTTGGCCACCCACAGCAAGCTGCTGAAGTTGTAAGCGCCCATGCCACAGGGCACGGACAGCAGCACCTTGCGCTCCGTGAGCCGGTAGACCTGCACATTTGCGGGGTTGAACGCATCGTCGCCGTTGCACTGGCCTTCGGTACTGGCGCGGCCCAGCGCAGCCACCAGCGGCTTGGCCAGTGCGGCATCCCCCTTGCGCGCAGGCATCGGGGACACAGCCTTGATGACCGGAGCAGGCAAAGACGGCAGCACGGAAGCCTCTGGCTTCGTGCCCTTGCGCACCAAGGCACCCGGTGTGCCCACCCGGCCCTGGGCCTCGTCCATTTTGAGCAGAACCGCGGTGACACCCGCCAGTGACAGCACCCAACGGTCCTTGCCAGCGGCCACCGTGGCCTCTTCGTTCTTGAGCAGCTCCTGCAGCAGGCGGGGCACCTGCGCTGCAGGCACGCTGGGGGTGTCGCCCTTGAGCCCTGGCAAAGACAGTGTGCCCACCTTGAGGTGCAGCGACGCTGGAGTGGCTTTCTCGGTGGACACCTGCAGGTCCACCAGCACCGGCGTGTCAGGTCCTGCCTCGCGGGTCAGGCGCATGGAGACCGGCTCCGACTCGCCACTCTCCGACTGGTAACCCACGGCCCTGCAAGTGCGGGTGTTGTCGCACTGCAAGGCCCAGTCCTTGTGCTGGAAGCTCACGGGCTCTTTGCCCTTGTCGGCAGCCTGCACCGCAGCGCCGTGCAAGCCCGCCGCCACCAGCCCACAGGCGGCGACATGCCGGGCCAGGTCAAGAACGGGGGGGCTGTGCATGGAGCGTATCGCCTTGTCGTCTGGGCAACGCGACGGATCAGGCCGCGACGGCTGCCGCAGCGGTCTGCTTGCGCTTTCGGTATTGCTCCAGGAAGCGCGCCACGCGGCCAATGGCGTCGCGCAGGTCGTCTTCATGGGGCAGGAACACGATGCGGAAATGGTCCGGAGCAGGCCAGTTGAAACCCGTGCCCTGCACCAGCATGACCTTCGTCTCCTGCAAAAGTTCCAGGAAAAACTGCTGGTCGTCCTCGATGGGATAGACGGCTGGGTCCAGGCGCGGGAACATGTACAGCGCGGCCTGAGGTTTCACACAGGTCACGCCCGGGATGGCCGTGATCAGTTCATAGGCCAGATCACGCTGCTTGCGCAGGCGGCCGCCCTCACAGACCAGTTCGTTGATGCTCTGGTAACCACCCAGCGCCGTCTGCACGGCCCACTGGCCAGGAACGTTGGCACAAAGTCGCATGTTCGAGAGCATGTTAAGGCCCTCGATGTAGTCCTTGGCGGGCTTCTTGTCGCCCGAGACCACCAGCCAGCCAGCGCGGTAACCGCAAGACCGGTAGCTTTTGGACAGCGAGTTGAAGGTGAGCGTGAGCACATCCTCGCTCAGCGAGCCGATGGCCGTGTGCTTGGCGCCGTCGTACAACACCTTGTCGTACACCTCGTCCGCAAAGATCACCAGGCCGTGTTCGCGGGCGATGGCCACGATGCCCTTGAGCAACTCGACCGAGTACAGCGCACCCGTGGGGTTGTTGGGGTTGATGACCACGATGCCT
The DNA here is from genome assembly GCF_025246485.1 of Acidovorax sp. K2F. Classification (NCBI taxonomy): domain Bacteria; kingdom Pseudomonadati; phylum Pseudomonadota; class Betaproteobacteria; order Burkholderiales; family Comamonadaceae; genus Acidovorax; species Acidovorax sp. K2F. The sequence continues at coordinate 187,981 of NZ_JAOBSQ010000026.1, read as the reverse complement.
TTGGTACGCGGCGTGATCTTGGCGCGGATGTCCTCGAGGTCGGGCATCCAGCCATTGGCCTCATCGCACAGGTAGTGCACCGGCGTGCCGCCCGACAGGCTGGCCGCAGCGGTCCACAGCGGGTAATCCGGCGATGGCAGCAACAACTCATCGCCCGTGTCCAGCAACGCGTTCGTTGCCATCACGATCAGTTCGCTGGCGCCGTTGCCCAGGTAGATGTCATCCAGCGCCACGCCCTTGATGCCCTGCTTCTGGGTCTCGTGCATCACGGCCTTGCGGGCGGCGAAGATGCCTTTGCTGTCCGAGTAGCCCGCCGAGTTGGGCAGGTTGCGGATCATGTCCTGCTGGATTTCTTCGGGGGCATCAAAGCCAAACACCGCCAGATTGCCGATGTTGAGCTTGATGATCTTGTGCCCATCCTCCTCCATCTGCTTGGCCGCGTCCATGATCGGGCCCCGGATGTCGTAGCAAACATTGGCGAGCTTGGCGGATTTTTGGACGGTTTTCATGCGCTGACAGTAGTGCGGTGGGGTCAGGAGGCCGCCGGAGCCGGCGCCCTCAGGCGAAACCTATAATTTGACCACAGAACCGTTGCCATCCCCTGGCGCCGGGCGCCGCTGCCACACCCCGCAGCACCTGAGGCCCACCACTTCCTGCCATGAAATTCCAGCCCGACCGCTCCAACGCTCAGACCATCAGCGGCTACGGCCCCGGCTGGATCGGCATCGACGCCGACAAGATCACCCACAGCGTCATCATCGGGTCGGCAGGCCTGCGCCAGCCCTGGCCCTGCTCCCGCTTTGAGGATCTGACCCCGGAGCATTTCGCCCAGTTGGCCGGGCTGGAAACCGAACTGGTCATTTTTGGCAGCGGGCTGCGCAATCGTTTTCCCCCGCCCGCATGGCTGGCTCCCCTGATAGCGCGGCGACTCGGGCTGGAGACCATGGACACCCAGGCAGCATGCCGCACCTACAACATCCTGGCGAGCGAAGGACGCAACGTGGTCGCAGCCCTGATTCTGGAAGTCTGAACGCGCGCTCACGGCCTGCCTCAAAGTCGGGCGCACCGGGAATGCCACTTATGCACGGCCGTGCCAAAGTGCCCGCCACCCCACGCAGGACACACTGTCTTACATTTGGCCGGGAACCGATTTCAGGGTAAAATCACCGGTTGCGGTCGGGGGCACCACCAAGAGCAATAACACACCCACTCCCCCGGCTTACCAACGACTACATCCTGAGAGATTGAAGTGATATGGCGATCGTTGTCAACAAACCCCTCCCTGAATTTGAAGCCAACGCAACCGGTGGTATCAAGGTCTCCAACACCTCCCACCTTGGCCAAATTCTGGTTCTCTACTTCTATCCCAAGGACAACACGCCGGGCTGCACCACGGAGGCCATGCAGTTTCGCGACAAGTACAAGGATTTCGTGAAAGCTGGCGCAGCCGTGTTCGGTGTCTCGCGCGACAACATGAAGTCGCACGACGACTTCAAGGAAAAGCTGGAACTGCCGTTCGAGCTGATTGCCGACACCGAAGAAAAGATGTGCCACATGTTCGGTGTGGTCAAGAACAAGATCATGTACGGCAAGAAGGTCAAGGGCATCGAGCGCAGCACCTTCCTGATCGGCCCCGATGGCCTGTTGGTGCAAGAGTGGCGCGGCCTCAAGGTACCAGGCCATGTGGACGAAGTCCTCAAGACCGTCAAATCCCTCAAGGCCCTGAAAAAGGCCGCCTGAGCGGACAACCTGATCGCATCAGCGCTGCTGCGACCGTTGCAATCCACCAAAGGGCACTGGAGCATCCACGCGACACACCACCCGTTTTGCCCTGGCAAGACACATGTAGTGGGCATAATGGATCAATGCCCCTGGTTCTTGCACCGTTAGCACCCATCCAAAAAGCCGCCTTGGCCTCCAGGCGGCTTTTTGCTTTCTGACCCCATCCGTTATCCCTTTACCGACCGAGGCCCTGCCACCATGCCCCTGCCCCCCGCCCCCAGCCGGCGCGCTGCACTCCTCGCGCCAGAAGCCTTTGAAGTCACGGCCCGCCCCCGCGTAGCCACCACCTCGGCCAATGAAGCCGTTGCCATGCCTCAGCGCACCGCTGCAGCCCCAGCCCGCGCGGGACGCAAGGCAGACAGTGTGGCCTCGTCGCTAGCAGCGCCTGACACCGCTCCACTGCTACAGATCGAGACCCGAACCCGTGCAGCCGCCCCCTCTGCCGCTCCCGTGGCTCGCAGCACTGGCACGCGCAAGGCGCGCGGTACAGCCACTCCTCCTGCCGTCACCGCCAGCCCCGCGCCAGCCACCGCAACCACCACACGCAGCCGCAAGTCCGCATCGCACGGCCCGACCAAGCTCTTCGTGCTGGACACCAATGTGCTCCTGCATGATCCGACCAGCCTGTTCCGCTTTGAAGAGCACGACATCTTCCTGCCGATGATCGTGCTGGAAGAATTGGACGGCCACAAGAAGGGCATGACCGAAGTCGCGCGTAACGGCCGCCAAGCCAGCCGCACCCTGGATGCACTGGCGGCCGCCCAGGGCGCCGACATGGCCAAGGGCCTCAAGCTCGACTCCACCGGCCAGCGCGCCGCGGGCGGCCACCTGTTCTTCCAGACCGTACCGCTGGATTACAGCCTGCCCACCAGCCTGCCCCCCGGCAAGGCCGACAACCAGATCCTGGGCGTGGTCGAAGCCCTGCGCAAGCTGCACGCCCCGCGCGAGGTGGTACTGGTATCCAAGGACATCAACATGCGCGTCAAGGCGCGCGCCCTGGGCCTGAACGCCGAGGACTACCAGAACGACAAGACACTGGAAGACGGCGACCTGCTGTACGCCGGTGTGCTGGCCCTGCCCCCAGACTTCTGGGCCAAGAGCGGCAAGAACGTGGAAAGCTGGCAGAGCGGCGCCCACACCTACTACCGCATCGGCGGGCCCATCGTGCCGCAGCTGATGATCAACCAGTTTGTGTACTTCGAGGCCCCCGGCGAGCCCAGCCTGTTTGCGCGCGTGAGCGAGATCCGTGAAAAGACTGCGGTGCTGCAGACGCTCAAGGACTATGGCTCCACCAAGAATGCTGTGTGGGGCGTGACCACGCGCAACCGCGAGCAGAACTACGCCATGAATCTGCTCATGGACCCCGAGATCGACTTCGTGACCCTGACCGGCACTGCAGGCACCGGCAAGACCCTGCTGGCCCTGGCTGCAGGCCTGACCCAGGTGCTGGACGATCGCCGCTACACCGAGATCATCATGACCCGCGCCACCGTGAGCGTGGGAGAAGACATCGGCTTCCTGCCCGGCACCGAAGAAGAGAAGATGGGCCCCTGGATGGGCGCACTGGATGACAACCTGGAGTTTTTGGCCAAGGGCGATGGCGGCAACGCAGGCGAATGGGGCCGCGCGGCCACCAACGAGCTGATCCGCAGCCGCATCAAGATCAAGAGCATGAACTTCATGCGCGGGCGCACCTTCCTGAACAAGTACGTGATCATCGACGAAGCGCAGAACCTGACGCCCAAGCAGATGAAGACACTGATCACCCGCGCAGGCCCCGGCACCAAGATCATCTGCATGGGCAACCTGGCGCAGATCGATACACCGTACCTGACCGAAGGCTCCTCCGGCCTGACGTATGCGGTGGACCGCTTCAAGGGCTGGCCACACAGCGGGCACATCACCCTGGCGCGGGGCGAACGCTCACGCCTGGCGGACTTCGCCAGCGAGGTGCTCTGAGTTGGCGGCAGGCTGGGTTGCAGCACTGAAGCTGGTGCCCTGGGGCGACGTCATCGAGGCGACGCCCCAGATCCTGCAGGCGGCCAAGAAGCTGCTGGGCACCACCCAAAAAGGGAATGCCGAAGCGGCGACGGGTGCACTCGATGGTGCCGCTGGCGAGACCGCCATTCCGGCGGCCTTGCAGCTTCAGCATCTGCGTGACCGCGTGGCGCAATTGGAGCGGGAGCAGCAGGAGTCCGCCATGCTGATCCAGTCCCTGGCCGAACAGCACGCCCAGGTGGTGCAAGCGGTGGAAGTGCAGCGCCGACGCCAGCAATGGTTCACCGTGGCGGTAAGCATGCTGGCAGTGGCATGCGCAGGTTTGCTGGCGTGGGTACTAACTCAATAGTGCAATAGCGATACCGCGCATGCCGGGAGCCTGGAACCACGGGCACTGTACGGCATGGCACCAGAACTTGTTCGCTATAAATTCAATAGCTGCCAGCGCTTATAAAATCGGCGCTAGCAGCTATTTTTATTAGAAATCGTCGCCTGAACCCATCGCCAGGTTCTCAAAGCGCGTCTGGTTCTTCTGGAAGAACAGCTTCACCGTTCCGGTGGGGCCGTTCCGCTGTTTGCCGATGATGACCTCGGCCACGTTGGGCTCCTTGGAGTCCTTGTTGTAGTAGTCGTCGCGGTAGATGAACATGATGATGTCCGCGTCCTGCTCGATGGCGCCCGATTCGCGCAGGTCGGACATCATGGGGCGCTTGTCGGTACGCTGCTCCACCGAGCGGTTGAGCTGAGACAGCGCGATCACCGGGCATTGCAGCTCCTTGGCCAGCATCTTGAGGCCCCGGGAAATTTCGCCCAGCTCCGTCGCCCGGTTGTCCGAGCCCGACGAACCCGAGCCGCTCATGAGCTGCAAGTAGTCCACCACGATCAGACCCAGCTTGCCGCACTGGCGCGCCAGACGGCGCGCGTTGGCACGCAGCTCGCTGGGCGTGAGGCCCGGGGTTTCGTCAATGTGCAGCGACACCGTGCGCAGCTTTTCGATGGCTTCGGTCAGGCGTGGCCATTCATCGTCGGTGAGCTTGCCGGTGCGCAGGTTGCCCTGGTTCACCCGGCCGATCGAGCCCACAATACGCACCGCCAATTGAGCGGCACCCATTTCCATCGAGAAGATAGCGACTGGCAAGCCCTCGTTGAGCGCCACGTGCTCAGCAATGTTCACCGCGAACGAGGTTTTGCCCATGGACGGGCGGGCTGCCAGCACCACCATGTCGCCCGCCTGCAAGCCACTGGTCATGCGGTCCAGGTCGGCAAAGCCGGTGGGGACGCCCGTGACGTCCACAGGGTTGTCCGCCATCTCCTGCACGCGGTCGAGCAGGTCAATCACCAGCGTGTCGAGCGACTGGAAGCCCTGCTTGGTACGCGAACCCTCTTCGCCAATGGCAAAGATCTTGGCCTCGGCCTCGTCCAGGATGCGTTCCACCGTTTTACCCTGGGGGTTGAACGCGTTGGTCGAAATTTCGTCGCTGGCCGTGACCAGCTTGCGCAGGATGGCGCGTTCACGGACGATTTCGGCATAGCGCCGAATATTGCTGGCACTGGGTACGTATTGCGCGAGATTGTTCAGATAGGCCAGCCCGCCCATCTCCTGCGCCTTGCCCTGGTTCTGCAGATGCTCGAACACCGTGATCACGTCGGCTGGCTTGCTGGCATTGATCAGCGCGCCAATGGCCGTATAGATCATCTGGTGCTCGTGGCGGTAGAAATGGCTTTCTACCAGCAGGTCGCCCACGCGGTCCCAGGCGTTGTTGTCCAGCAGCAGACCGCCCAGCACACTGGACTCCGCCTCGATGGAGTGCGGTGGCACACGCAACTGGGCAATTTCACGGTCCGGCACGGGCGTGAATCCATCATCAAGGGGTGGGAAAACGGCAGACATGGAATCCTTGGAGCTAACCCGGCATGCTATCGCCCACGCGGCGTGTCGTCATGGCACAAGTCTATGGATAAGGCGGGGGTAACCCGTGGGCAACCGTGTACAAACTACGGTCACACAAAGACAAAAGCCGCCCAAGGGCGGCTTTTTTGAGAGGTCCTGACGGACGATCAGGCGGTTTCGCCGTAGACCGACACGTTGACTTCCACGACCACGTCGGTGTGCAGAGCCACGCTCACAGCGCTGTCGCTCACGACCTTGATCGGGCCGTTGGGCAGGCGGATTTGCGACTTGGCAACCTTATAGCCTTGCTTGTTCAGCTCTTCGGCAATGTCATGGTTGGTCACGGAACCAAACAGACGGCCATCCACGCCAGCCTTTTGTGTCAGCTTGACAGTGGTACCGGCCAGCTTTTCACCTTGGGCCTGGGCTTCTGCCAGCTTGGCAGCAGCGGCCTTTTCGAGTTCAGCGCGCTTGGCTTCGAACTCTGCCTTGGCGGCTTCCGTGGCGCGACGTGCGCGGCCGGCGGGAATCAGAAAGTTGCGGGCGTAGCCGTCTTTGACCTTGACGATTTCACCGAGGTTGCCGAGGTTCACAACCTTGTCGAGCAGGATGATTTGCATGGGTTGTGCTCCTTAGATCTTGTGCTGGTCGCTGTAAGGCACCAGGGCCAGGAAGCGTGCGCGCTTGATGGCAGTGTTCAGCTGACGCTGGAAGATGGCGCGCGTACCGGTCAGGCGTGCGGGGATGATCTTGCCGTTTTCGGCGATGAAATCGCGCAGCGTATCGACATCCTTGTAGTCGATTTCTTCAACACCGGTCACCGTGAAGCGGCAAAAGCGCTTGCGCTTGAACAGCAGGGACTGGGTGTTGCGCTTTGGGCGCTTGTCTTTGTTGAACTTCTTGAACGTGGCCATTGCGGACCCCTTGAAAATTAATTTTGTTGAATATCCTGGATGTGCAGCACTGCAGTCTTGCCATTGCGCGGTGTGGCCAGAAATCCATGAAAAGTCCAGAGACTTCCGATGTTTTGCCTTGCCAGTCGCTCAGCCATCGCTCCAAAGGCGGTGGCTTTCATGGCGGCCTTGACTTCGCGGGGATGGCCTGCCTCAGTTTGCTGGGACTCGTGTTCGAGGCGCAGCGTGAGGGCAGGCAGTCCGGCGGGCGTGTACCGCAGGGGCTCAGCCTCTGCGATACAGGCGGTCAAGACGACGCGGTTCTCCACTCCAAAGAGAGAAGAGGATCAGCGCTCGCCGGCCGCTGCGTATTCAGCTTGGCTGGCCTTGCGGGCTTCTTCGCGCTCGACGGTCTTCATCATGGAAGAAGGACCGGTTTCAGCCTTCTTCTTTTGCACGGTCAGGTGGCGCAGCACGGCGTCGTTGAACTTGAAGGCGTGCTCCAATTCAGCCATCACAGCCTGGTCGGCTTCGATGTTCACGCACAGGTAGTGGGCCTTGGCCAGCTTGTTGATCAGGTACGCCAGTTGACGACGGCCCCAGTCTTCCACGCGGTGCACCTTGCCACCGCCAGCGGTGATCATGCCCTTGTAGCGCTCCAGCATGGCTGGAACTTGTTCGCTTTGATCCGGATGGATCAACAAAATGATTTCGTAATGACGCATGCAGACTCCTTTTGGGTGAGACCACCCACCGCGTCTAGAAGTGGTGTGGCAAGGGAAAGCCTGCGATTATAACCCGACCGCTTGCGCTTGTACACTCAGCACACCCACTACAGCATCGTCCACACCCCATTTATCCAGCCATGGAAGGTGCGGCCCTTGCAAAAACGGCGGTTGGGCCGACATGCCTTACAACCACTTGCGCCAACCCGGGGCCGTCATAACGACAAATCCCTGGCGCATACCTTGATATTCCCCGGCAAGCCCCCAGATGCCGCGCGTACTGCTTTTTTACCTCTTCAAATCCTGACATGTCAGACCACAGCCAAACCAACCCCGCCCCAAGCGCCCCCGCCCCCGAAGAAGTCGAAGCCGCCATGGCCGCCCACGCCTCCGATGAGCTGGCACGCCTGCAGGGCGAGCTGGCCGAGCTGAAGGCCAAAAGTGCCGATCTGGCGGACCAGTTCCTGCGCGCCAAGGCCGAGGCGGAGAACGCCCGCCGCCGCGCTGAAGAGGAAGTGTCCAAGGCCCGCAAGTTCGGCATCGAGAGTTTTGCCGAGAGCCTGCTGCCCGTGGCTGACAGCCTGGACGCGGCCCTGGCCATCAAGGAGGCCACGCCCCAGCAGCTGCGCGAAGGCGCCGACGCCACCTTGCGCCAGTTGACGTCTGCGCTGGAGCGCAACAAGGTGGTGGCCATCAACCCCGCCGCAGGCGCCAAGTTCGACCCCCACCAGCACCAGGCCATCAGCGTGGTGCCCGCGGAGCAAGAAGCCAATACGGTGGTGGCTGTGCTGCAAAAGGGCTACGTGATCGCGGAGCGCGTGTTGCGCCCGGCCTTGGTCACCGTGACTGCGCCCAAGTAAGCCTCAAAAAAATCGACCTGGAAGACTTGAAGCAAACCAAGTTATCCACAAGTTACTAGCCATCCAAACCATTCAAGCATTCGGAGAAAAATCATGGGAAGAATCATCGGCATTGACCTGGGCACCACCAACAGCTGCGTTTCCATCATGGAGGGCAACACGACCCGCGTGATTGAAAACAGCGAAGGTGCACGCACCACGCCCTCCATCGTGGCCTACCAGGAAGACGGCGAGATCCTCGTCGGCGCCTCGGCCAAGCGCCAGGCCGTGACCAACCCCAAGAACACCCTGTATGCCGTCAAACGCCTGATCGGCCGCAAGTTCACCGAAAAAGAAGTGCAAAAGGATATCGACCTGATGCCCTACAAGATCGTGGCTGCCGACAACGGCGACGCCTGGATCGAAGTGCGCGGCAACAAGCTGTCGGCCCAGCAGGTGTCCGCAGACATCCTGCGCAAGATGAAGAAGACGGCTGAAGACTACCTGGGCGAGCCCGTGACGGAAGCCGTCATCACCGTGCCCGCGTACTTCAACGACGCCCAGCGCCAAGCCACCAAGGACGCTGGCCGCATCGCCGGACTGGATGTCAAGCGCATCATCAACGAGCCCACCGCTGCAGCCTTGGCCTTTGGCCTCGACAAGCAGGAAAAGGGCGACCGCAAGATTGCCGTGTATGACCTGGGTGGTGGCACGTTCGACGTGTCCATCATCGAAATCGCCGACGTGGATGGCGAAAAGCAGTTCGAAGTGCTGTCGACCAATGGTGACACCTTCCTGGGCGGCGAGGACTTCGACCAACGCATCATCGACTTCATCATCGGCGAGTTCAAGAAGGAACAAGGCGTGGACCTGTCCAAGGACGTCCTGGCCCTGCAACGCCTGAAGGAAGCCGCCGAAAAGGCCAAGATCGAGTTGTCGAATTCGGCAGCGACCGACATCAACCTGCCCTACATCACGGCCGACGCCTCGGGTCCCAAGCACCTGAACATCAAGCTGACCCGCTCCAAGCTGGAACAACTGGTGGAAGAGCTGATCGAGCGCACCATCGCTCCTTGCCGCATGGCGATCAAGGACGCGGGCGTGTCGGTGTCCGACATCCATGACGTGATTCTGGTCGGTGGCATGACCCGCATGCCCAAGGTGCAGGAGAAGGTCAAGGAATTCTTCGGCAAGGACCCCCGCAAGGATGTGAACCCTGACGAAGCCGTGGCCGTGGGCGCCGCCATCCAGGGCCAAGTGCTGTCGGGCGACCGCAAGGACGTCCTGCTGCTGGACGTGACCCCCCTGTCGCTGGGTATCGAAACCCTAGGCGGTGTGATGACCAAGATGATCACCAAGAACACGACCATCCCGACGAAATTCGCTCAGACCTTCTCGACAGCCGACGACAACCAGCCTGCCGTGACCATCAAGGTCTACCAGGGCGAGCGCGAAATGGCCACCGGCAACAAGCTGCTGGGCGAGTTCAACCTCGAAGGCATTCCACCCGCAGCCCGCGGTGTTCCGCAGATCGAAGTGTCGTTCGACATTGACGCCAACGGCATCTTGCACGTGGGCGCCAAGGACAAGGGCACCGGCAAGGAAAACAAGATCACCATCAAGGCCAACTCGGGCCTGTCGGAAGAAGAAATCCAGAAGATGGTGAAGGACGCCGAGCTGAACGCTGCGGACGACAAGAAGAAGCTGGAACTGGTGCAGGCCCGCAACCAGGGTGAAGCCGCTGTGCACAGCGTCAACAAGAGCCTGGCCGAACACGGCGACAAGCTCGACGCAGGTGAAAAGGACGCGATCGCTGCAGCCGTGAAGGCCCTCGAAGAAGCCCTCAAGGGTGAAGACAAGGCCGCGATTGACGAAAAGACGACCGCGCTGATGGCCGCCAGCCAGAAGCTGGGCGAGAAGATGTACGCCGAATCGCAGGCAGCGCAAGCCGCCCAGGCGGCCGGTGGTGCAGACGCCGCAGGCGCATCGGCCGGTGCAGCCAACAAGCCCGCAGACGACGACAACGTCGTTGATGCCGAGGTGAAGGAAGTCAAGAAGGGCTGAACGAGCCCCCGTTGACCCGAGCCGCCGCGCAATGCTCGTCAGGGGCTGCGCGGCGTTCCTGTTCCAACCGGGTTCTGAATCACTATGTCCAAACGAGACTTTTACGAAATCCTGGGCGTTCCGAAGAACGCCTCGGACGAAGAAATCAAAAAGGCCTATCGCAAGCTGGCGATGAAGCACCATCCTGACCGCAATCAGGGGGACGCAGCCAAGCCTGCCGAGGAAAAGTTCAAAGAGGCCAAAGAGGCCTACGAGATGCTCTCGGACCCCCAAAAGCGTGCGGCCTATGACCAGTATGGCCATGCGGGGGTAGACCCCAACATGCGCGGCCCCGGTGGCGCAGGAGCAGAAGGATTTGGCGGTTTTGCGGAAGCCTTCGGCGACATCTTTGGCGACATGTTCGGCCAACAAGGCGGGCGCGGGCGCGGCGCCGGTGGACGCCAGGTCTACCGTGGCAGTGACCTCAGCTATGCCATGGAGATCACGCTCGAAGAAGCAGCTCGCGGCAAAGACGCGCAGATTCGCATCCCATCCTGGGACACCTGCGACACCTGCCATGGCAGCGGCGCCAAACCCGGCACCAGCGCCAAGACCTGCGGAACCTGCCAAGGCGCGGGCACCGTGCAAATGCGCCAGGGCTTCTTCAGCGTGCAACAGACCTGCCCCCACTGCCGTGGCACGGGCAAGATCATTCCTGAGCCTTGCACCACCTGCCATGGCCAAGGGAAGCTCAAGAAGCAGAAGACTCTGGAAGTGAAGATTCCTGCCGGCATCGACGATGGCATGCGCATCCGTTCCACCGGCAACGGCGAGCCGGGCACCAACGGCGGCCCACCGGGCGACCTGTACATCGAGATCCGCCTGAAGAAACACGACATCTTCGAGCGCGACGGCGACGACCTGCACTGCCAGGTACCGGTAAGCTTCATCACAGCGGCGCTGGGTGGCGAGATCGAGGTGCCCACCCTGCAGGGCAAGGCGGCCATCGACATCCCCGAAGGCACCCAGGCCGGCAAGCAGTTCCGCCTGCGCGGCAAGGGCATCAAGGGTGTGCGCGCCAGCTACCCGGGTGACCTGTACTGCCACATCGCGGTCGAGACACCCGTCAAGCTCACCGAACACCAGCGCAAGCTGCTGCGCGAGCTGGAAGACTCCCTCAAGAAGGGCGGCGCACGCCATTCGCCCAGCGGCGAGAGCTGGACGGACCGGTTGAAGAACTTCTTCAGCTGATCACGCGCGGGTTTCCCGCCAAAAACCGCCTGCAGCCCCAAGGCCGCAGGCGGTTTTTTCTTGATGCAAGGCAAGAAACCCCCTGGCAACGTCCGCAGGCGCAATCCGACCAGTAGGATGGTCATCATCGATGCTCACCCGGGAGTCTGGACACATGAACGTCAACATCACCTTCCTGGGGGGCTCCGGCACCGTCACCGGCTCCAAGTACCTGGTGCGTTGCAACGGCAAGAGCCTGCTGGTCGATTGCGGCCTGTTCCAGGGCTACAAGCAGTTGCGCCTGCGCAATTGGCAGCCCCCGCCCATCACGCCGCACCAGATCGACGCCGTGGTGCTGACCCATGCCCATCTGGACCACAGCGGCTACCTGCCGCTGCTGGCGCGCGACGGCTACACCCACGCCATCCACTGCACCCCGGGCACACGTGACCTGTGCACCATCCTGCTGCCCGACAGCGGGCACCTGCAGGAGGAGGACGCCGCCTTCCTCAACCGCCACCAGCTCAGCAGCCACAGCCCCGCCCTGCCCCTGTATACCCGGCTCGACGCGCTGCACTGCCTCAAGCAATTCCAGATCCATGCCTTCCACAAGGCGTTCGAGCCCCTGCCCGGCTGGCGCGTGACGTTTTCGCCCGCAGGCCACATCTTGGGTGCGGCCAGCGTGCTGCTGGAGGTCGGAGGCAGGCGAATCCTGTTCTCTGGCGACCTGGGCCGGCCGGACGACTTGCTGATGAATCCACCGGACGCCCCGCCCCAGGCGGACACCGTGCTCATCGAATCCACCTATGGCGACCGCGAGCACCCGCCCGAAGGTCTGCTCGACGAACTGGGCCCCGCACTGCAGCGCCTGGCCGCACGCGGGGGCATCGCCGTGGTGCCCGTCTTCGCCGTGGGCCGCGCGCAGGCCGTGCTGCACGCCATCGGGTTGCTGAAGGCGCAGGGTGTGGTGCCAGCATCGCTCAAGGTATTCCTCGACAGCCCCATGGCCGTGAGCACCACCGGACTGTTCCAGCACCACATGCAGGAACACCGCCTGAGCGGCCGCGAGGTGCAGGCGCTAGAGCATGGCGCCACCATGGTCCAGACACCCGAGCAATCCAAAGGACTGGCCAAACTGCATGGTCCCATGGTCATCCTGTCAGCCAGTGGCATGGCTACCGGGGGCCGCGTGCTGCACCACCTGGCACTGCACGCTGGCGATCACCGCAACATGATCATTCTGACCGGGCACCAGGCGCCGGGCACACGCGGCGCGCGGCTGGCTGAGGGCGAAAAGACCATCCGCATTCACGGCCAGGACGTGGCCGTGCGCGCCGAAGTGGTCAAGTTGTCTTCTGCATCGGCCCACGCCGACGGCAACCAGCTCATCGCCTGGCTGCGCAGCATGGGGCACGCGCCCGACCAGGTGTATGTGGTGCATGGCGAAATGGGCGCCGCCGACCTGCTGCGCCAGCGCATTGAACACGAATTGCGCTGGCGGGCCTCAGTGCCAGAGCACGGCAGCACGTGCGCGGCCTGAGCCCCGGTCTCTTTCTGCACTCCAGGAGTGCCACTCTTGCGCAGAAGGGCATCTCAGCCATCGCGTATCACGATGACAAACCACCGACAATGGGGAGAAAATATGAAACCTTCTCTTTTTGAGAAGTCAAAACCCCATGAAAAGCTCCGAGCGCAGTTTTGCGCGCCGTATTGACCTCACCTCGCTGCAATTGTTTGTGGCGGTGTGCGAGCTGGGCAGCATCGGCCGCGCCGCCGAGCGCGAATTCATTGCAGCATCAGCGGTCAGCAAGCGCCTGTCGGACCTGGAAACGGCTGTAGACACCGCCCTGCTCTACCGCCACAGCCGGGGCGTGACGCTCACGCCCGCCGGCGAGAGCCTGCTGCACCATGCGCGCACCGTGCTGTTTGGCCTGGAGCGCATGCAGGGCGAACTGAGTGAATATGCCGACGGCGTTCGCGGCCATGTCCGCATGCACGCCAACATCTCGGCCATCTTTCAGTTTCTGCCCGAAGACCTGGGCGCCTTTGCGCGCGAGCACAGCCAGATCAAGATCGACCTGCAGGAGCACCTCTCCAGCGATGTGCTGCACGCCGTGCAAGAAGGAGCCGCCGACCTTGGCATCTGCAACATCGGCATGGCGAACGGGGGCGGAGCCCTGGAGCTGCAGAGCCGCCCCTACCGCGCCGACAATTTGGTGCTGGTTGTGCCCCGAGCGCATGATTTATCTGCGCTGGATGCTATCAATTTTGAAGAAGTCCTGGACTGGGACATTGTGGGCCTGCACGCCAACAGCAGCATCAGCCTGGCCATGCGCGCGGCCGCTGCCGCAGCCGGGCGCCCCCTGCGCCAGCGCATCCAGGTGACGGGGCTGGACGCCATGTGCCGCATGATCGACAACGGCCTGGGCGTGGGCCTGCTGCCCGACCGGGCGTTTGCGCTGATGCGCGGCGTGGGCAACCTGCAAGCCATCCCGCTGACCGATGCCTGGGCCCACCGCGAACTGCGCGTGGTAGCCCGCGACTTTGACGCCCTGCCCGTCACCGCGCGTTTGCTGGTGGAACACCTCTCACCCCGGGCAGAACCCGCCCCGGCGCACCCGGCCCCCGACACTAAAATCCAATCACCCACCTGAAAGCAGAAAGAAAGCCACGCCATGGGACGCACCCTGTACGACAAGATCTGGGACGAGCATGTCGTCCACACCGAAGAGGACGGCACCTCCATCCTCTACATCGACCGCCATCTGGTGCATGAAGTCACCAGCCCTCAGGCATTCGAAGGTCTGCGCGAAGCGGGCCGCAAGGTCTGGCGCATGAGTTCCATCGTGGCCACGGCCGACCACAACACGCCCACCACGGGCTGGGAAAACGGCTACGACGGCATCACCGATCCGATCAGCAAGGAACAGATCACCACGCTGAACGACAACATCGCGCAGATCACACCCGCCGCGTTCTTCCCGTTCATGCACAAGCGCCAGGGCATCGTGCACGTCATTGGCCCTGAAAACGGTGCCACCCTGCCCGGCATGACGGTGGTGTGCGGCGACAGCCACACCAGCACCCACGGCGCGTTTGGCGCACTGGCCCACGGCATCGGCACCTCCGAGGTCGAGCACGTGATGGCCACGCAGACCCTGCTGGCCAAAAAGGCCAAGAACATGCTGGTGCAGGTGGACGGCACGCTGGCCAAAGGCGTGACCCCCAAGGATGTGGTGCTGGCCATCATCGGCAAGATCGGCACGGCCGGCGGCACGGGCTACACCATTGAATTTGCAGGCTCCGTCTTCCGCGCCATGAGCATGGAAGGCCGCATGACCGTATGCAACATGGCCATTGAAGGTGGTGCTCGCGCGGGTCTGGTGGCTGTGGACGACAAGACCATCGAATACGTCAAGGGCCGCCCCCTGTCGCCCACGGGCGTGGAATGGGACCAGGCCGTTGCGTACTGGAGGACGCTGCACTCCGACGCCGACGCAAAGTTCGACACCGTGGTCAAGCTTGATGCGGCCGACATCGTGCCGCAGGTCACCTGGGGCACCAGCCCCGAGATGGTGCTGGGCGTGGACGCCCGCGTGCCCGACCCGGACAAGGAAAAGGACACCAACAAGCGTGGCGCCATCGAGCGCGCGCTGACCTACATGGGCCTGCAGCCCGGCAAGCCGATCAATGACATCACCATCGACAAGGTGTTCATCGGCAGCTGCACCAACAGCCGCATCGAAGACATGCGCGAAGCCGCCGCCGTGGTGAAGAACCTGGGTCGCAAGGTGGCCAGCAATGTGAAGCTGGCCATGGTGGTGCCCGGCTCGGGGCTGGTCAAGGAGCAGGCCGAGCGCGAGGGCCTGGACAAGATTTTTGTGGCCGCAGGCTTTGAGTGGCGCGAGCCCGGTTGCAGCATGTGCCTGGCCATGAACGCCGACCGGCTGGAGCCTGGCGAGCGCTGCGCATCCACCAGCAACCGCAACTTTGAAGGCCGCCAGGGTGCTGGCGGCCGCACGCACCTGGTGAGCCCGGCCATGGCCGCAGCCGCTGCCGTGCACGGCCACTTTGTGGACATCCGCCAGTTCACCTGAGCTGATCATTCATCCCATCATCCGCCCGTTGTCCCCTCTACTGCCCCAACCGCCTGAAGGAGCCTTGTCATGAAAAAGACCGCCACCCTCATCGCCCTGTCCCTGGCCTTTGTGCTGGCTGGCTGCAACACCGTCAAGGGTGTGGGCCAGGACATTGGCAAAGCCGGCAGCGCCATCGAGCGGGCCGCCAAGTAACTGATACCGCCATGCAAAAATTCACCTTGCTCAAGGGCCTTGTGGCCCCCATGGATCGCGAGAACGTCGATACCGACGCCATCATCCCCAAGCAGTTCCTCAAGTCGATCAAGAAGACCGGCTTTGGCGTGAACCTGTTTGACGAATGGCGTTACCTGGACCACGGCGAGCCCGGCCAGGACCCCGCCAGTCGCAAGCCCAATCCCGACTTCGTGCTGAACCAGCCGCGTTACCAAGGCGCCAGCATCCTGATCGCCCGCAAGAATTTCGGGTGTGGTTCCAGCCGCGAGCACGCGCCGTGGGCCTTGGATCAGTTCGGCTTCCGCGCCATCATCGCGCCCAGCTTTGCCGACATCTTCTTCAACAACTGCTTCAAGAACGGCCTGCTGCCCATCGTGCTGCCCGAGGCCACGGTGGCCCAGCTGTTCGATGAAGTGCTGGCCTTCCCCGGCTACCAGCTCACCATCGACCTGGAGCGCCAGGTCATCGTGCGCCCCCAGGGCGAAGAGATCCCGTTCGACGTGCAGGCCTTCCGCAAGTACTGCCTGCTCAACGGTTTTGACGACATCGGCCTGACCCTGCGCCAGTCGGACAAGATCAAGGCCTTTGAAGCCCAGCGTCTTGCCACCAAGCCCTGGCTGGCACACACCATGGTGTCGTAACTCAAAAATTCAGCCCAATCGGCCGCAAGCGCCACATCCATATGTGCTAGCAGCTATCAAAAACAAAGCAAAATCAATGAAAATCGCAGTTCTGCCGGGTGACGGCATCGGTACCGAAATCGTGGCCGAGGCCGTCAAGGTCCTCAACGCACTCGACCTGAAGTTCGAGATGGAATCGGCCCTGGTCGGCGGCGCCGCCTACGAGGCCCACGGCCACCCGCTGCCCGAGTCCACCCTCAAGCTCGCCAAGGAAGCCGACGCCATTCTGTTCGGCGCCGTGGGCGACTGGAAATACGACAAGCTCGACAGGCCCCTGCGCCCCGAACAGGCCATCCTGGGCCTGCGCAAGAACCTGGGCCTGTTCGCCAACTTCCGCCCTGCCATCTGCTACGAGCAACTGGTGGGCGCATCGAGCCTCAAGCCCGAACTGATCGCAGGCCTGGATATCCTCATCATCCGCGAGCTGACCGGCGACATCTACTTCGGCCAGCCCCGAGGCCGCCGCACGGCAGTGGACGGCCACTTTCCCGGTGCCGAAGAAGCCTTCGACACCATGCGCTACAGCCGCCCCGAGATCGAGCGCATCGCCCACGTCGCCTTCCAGGCCGCCCGCAAGCGCAACAAGAAGGTCACCAGCGTGGACAAGGCCAACGTGCTGGAAACCTTCCAGTTCTGGAAGGACGTGGTCACCGACGTGCACAAGGAATACCCCGACGTCGAACTGCAGCACATGTACGTGGACAACGCTGCCATGCAACTGGTCAAGGCGCCCAAGGCGTTTGACGTGGTCGTGACCGGCAACATGTTCGGCGACATCCTGTCGGACGAAGCCTCCATGCTGACTGGCTCCATCGGCATGCTGCCCTCGGCCAGTCTGAACAGCAGCAACCAGGGCCTGTACGAGCCCAGCCACGGCAGCGCCCCCGACATCGCCGGCAAGGGCGTGGCCAACCCGCTGGCCACCATCCTCTCGGCAGCGATGATGCTGCGCTTCAGCCTGAACCAGGAAGCCGCCGCCCAGCGCATCGAAGCCGCCGTGCAGAAGGTGCTGGCCCAGGGCCTGCGCACGCCCGATATCTACAGCGAAGGCACCACCAAGGTCGGCACGGCGCAGATGGGCGACGCGGTGGTGAAGGCGCTGCAGGCGTAAACCTCCCCAGCCGTCCGAGCTGCCCACAGCGGCGGCGCGTGGCATCCACAAAAGGCGATCCTCTGTGATCGCCTTTTCTTTGTAATGGGCGAGTACCGACTCGCACACCCGTCCAGCCCGCCAGGGGCGCCGTTGCCGAGCGGACCATGGCGTGCCCGCAACGCTGCAAGCCCCGTGCAAGCCGCTATCTATTACAATCATGCCCATGTTTGCCGCCCGCCCGTTCGATCTGAACACCGCTACTGCCGCCCTGGCAGGCGTGGCTGTGCGCGCAATCACCACCAAAACCACGACCATTATTAAGGGCTGATCCAGCTCCGGTACCGTCGTGCGCCCTCTCCCGGCCAGACGAGCCGGGGCAAACAGTCTGGTCTGGCACTGTTTCTTAATCTGAAAGGGGCGTTGAAATGAGCAAGTTGGTAGGTTTGGTCGGCTGGCGCGGCATGGTCGGCTCGGTGTTGATGGACCGCATGGTCGAGGAAAAAGACTTCGACCTGATTGAGCCATTGTTCTTCTCCACATCCAATGCCGGCGGCAAGGCCCCTGCGCAGGCCAAGAACGAAACCACACTGCAAGACGCCTTCAACATCGACGCCTTGAAGCGCTGCGACATCATCATCACAGCCCAAGGCGGCGACTACACCACCGAAGTCTTCCCCAAGCTGCGCGCCGCAGGCTGGAACGGCCACTGGATTGACGCGGCATCCACCCTGCGCATGGAAAAAGACGCGGTCATCATCCTGGACCCCGTCAACATGCCCGTCATCAAGGACGCGCTGGCCAACGGCGGCAAGAACTGGGTAGGCGGCAACTGCACCGTGAGCTGCATGCTGATGGGCGTGGGCGCACTCTACAAGGCCGGCCTGGTCGAGTGGATGAGCACCCAGACTTACCAGGCAGCCTCGGGCGGCGGCGCGCAGCACATGCGCGAATTGCTCACCCAATACGGCACGCTGAATGCCGAAGTGAAGGCCCTGCTTGACGACCCCAAGAGCGCCATCCTGGAAATCGACCGCAAGGTCATCGCCAAGCAGCGCGCACTGACCGGCGCCGAAACCGCCAACTTTGGCGTGCCCCTGGGCGGCTCGCTGATCCCCTGGATCGACAAGGACCTGGGCAATGGCCAATCCAAAGAAGAGTGGAAGGGCATGGCCGAGACCAACAAGATCCTCGGGTTGGGCGAGGGCTTCAGCTCTGCGGCCATTCCCGTAGACGGCTTCTGCGTGCGCGTGGGCGCCATGCGCTGCCACAGCCAGGCCCTGACCTTCAAGCTCAAGAAGGACGTGCCCGTGGCCGACCTCGAAGCCATGATCGCCGCCGACAACGAGTGGGTGAAGGTGGTACCCAACACCCGCGAAGCCACCATCAAGGACCTGACACCCGTCGCCGTGACGGGCACCATGACCATCCCCGTGGGCCGCATCCGCAAGCTGGCCATGGGCCCCGAGTATGTCGGCGCCTTCACCATCGGCGACCAGCTCCTCTGGGGCGCCGCCGAGCCACTGCGTCGCATGCTGCGCATCTTGCTCGACGCCTGATCGTCTCACTTCATAAAGCGCGCGCAAGCCCCCTTGCGCGCGCTTTTTTACGCCTGAGACATCGACACACTCGGTTACGCGGCGTTGGCAATTGGCAACATCTGCATGCCCCAATTTGGGGCGCCGGGACCCCACTCAAAGCTTCGGAGCCACCTCAGCTTGTCAGTGCAAAACATTGATGCTATGGTGCTTTTTACATATTTTCACGCGCCGGGGCGGGGATCAGACCATGAGAACAAAAGCACCGCTCGTCCGAGCCGCAAAAAATCCTAATCAGTTGTTGGCAAACATGCATCGTTGGAAATTTTCTGTCCTGGCGGCCGCGGCCGTGGCTTGCGCTGGTTTCTACACCAGCGACGCGTCTGCGCTGGCACTGGGCCGCATCACCGTGCAGTCTGCCCTGGGCGAGCCGCTGCGCGCTGAAATCGACCTGCCACAGATCACTCCTGCCGAAGCGGACTCGCTGCGTGCCACAACGGCCACGCCTGAGGTCTTCCGTGCCCAGGGCATGGAATACACGCAGACCATGAACAACCTGCAGATTCAACTGCAGCGCCGCGCCGACGGCACCGCCGTGTTGCGCCTGTCAAGCGACCGGCCTGTGAACGAACCCTTCCTGGACTTGGTGCTGGATGCCAACTGGGGCTCAGGCCGCATCGTTCGCAGCTACACCATGCTGTTTGACCCGCCAAGCATGCGCCGCGCAGCGCCTGCCGTCACAGCAGCGCCCCAAATTTCTGCACCGGTGGCGCCCCAGGTCCCTGCGACGCGCCCCGCAGCCACAGCCCGTGCCAGCGAGGCAACCGCCGCTGCACCCGCACCCCGTGCGGCAGCCCCGCGCCCTGCCCCCGCAGATGGCGTGACGGTACAGGCAGGCGATACTGCCGGCCGCATCGCGAACGCCTACAAGCCTGCAGGCGTTTCGCTCGACCAGATGCTGGTCGCCATGATGCGTACCAACCCGGACGCGTTCATTCAGGGCAACGTCAACCGCCTGAGGGCAGGTGCCGTGCTGCAAATGCCCGACCAGGCCGCAGCGCAGTCCACCACAGCCCCCGAAGCACGTCAGATTCTGGCCGCACAGGCCCGTGACTTCAACGACTTCCGCCGCAAACTCGCAGGTGCGGCCCCTTCGACCGAAGTGGCTGCTGCCCAGCGCTCCGCCTCTGGCACCGTACAGACGCGCGTAGAAGACAAAAAACCCGCGACTGCAGCGCCCGACAAGCTCACCCTGTCCAAGGGGGCCGTCAAAGGCCAGAAGGCAGCCGAAGAGCAAGTCGCCAAGGACAAACAGGCCAGCGAAGCCGCCACGCGGATGGCAGAGTTGTCCAAGAACATCACCGACCTCAACAAGCTGAGCGCAGCCTCTGCAGCCGCCGGAGGCAGCCCTGCGCCCGCCGCAGCGGGTGCAGCCAGCGCACCTGCGGGGGTGGCTGTGCAGGCCCCAGCCGTCCCGGCAACACCGACCGCGCCGCTGGCGCCCGAAGCCCCGGCATCCGCCCCCGCAGCGGCCGCCAGCACCCCGCCAGACACGGCAGTGGCAGCAGAAGCGGCCGCCTCGGCACCCGCCACGGAGGCCTCTGCACCCGCACCGGCCCCCAAACCGGCGCCCACACCCAAACCTGCTCCGGCCCCCGTCGAGGAGCCCGGCTTCCTGTCCACCCTCATGGACGACCCACTGTTGCCTATTGGCGGCGGCATCCTGGTGGCGGGCCTGCTCGGATTTGGCGCTTACCGCCTGGTCCAGCGCCGTCGACAGAACGGTGGGGTGGACAGCTCCTTCCTGGAAAGTCGCATTCAACCCGACTCATTTTTTGGTGCCAGCGGCGGCCAGCGTGTAGACACAGCCAACAGCGACATGACCACCGGCTCGTCCATGGCCTATTCACCCAGCCAACTGGACGCCGGCGGTGACGTGGACCCCGTGGCCGAAGCCGACGTTTATCTGGCCTACGGCCGCGATCTCCAGGCCGAAGAAATCCTGAAAGAAGCCGTGCGCCACAACCCGGGCCGCGTCTCAGTGCACGTCAAGCTGGGTGAAATCTACGCCAAGCGCCAGGACCGCAAAGCCCTTGAGGCCGTCGCAGGCGAAGTGTTCAAGCTGACCCAGGGCGAAGGGCCTGACTGGAACCGCATTGCGGAACTCGGGCGTGACCTGGAGCCCGAAAACCGCCTGTACCAACCTGGCGGCCGCCCCGGAATGGCCGAGGATGAATCGCCTTCGGTGCCACCGGGCGGGTTCCCCAGCACCTTCACTGGTGCAGGCAGCCCTGCCGCAGCCCTGCCACCAGACTTGGACCTCGACCTGGATCTGGACCTGCCCGATGACGCGCTGACAGACGCCCCTCCTGCTGCAGCCGGTGGTTTTGCTGCGGCCGCTGCGGCTGCTGCGGCCAACAACCGCAGTGAAGCCAGCGAACCACAGACGCTGCGCCCCGAGTTGGATCTGCCCAGCATCCCCGACGAGCCCACGGCCGCGTGGAGCAGTCAGGAAACCGCTCCGAGTCCCATGATGGCGCCGCCTCCAGTGGCCAATCTGGACTTCCCCAGCAGCAACGACCTGACCATGGCGCCGTCCGGCCCCATGCCTCTCCATGGCGAGCCCCAAGACTCCGGCCCTATGGAGTTTGATCTGGGCGACCTGTCGCTGGACCTGAACGCCCCCTCCAAGCCGATGGCAGCTCCCGCCGCCAAGGCCCCGTCTGCTCCCGCACCGGAATTCACAGACGATGGATCGGCCGCAGCGCAGGACGACCCGCTGGCCACCAAGCTTGCGCTGGCCGAAGAGTTCAACGCCATCGGGGACACCGACGGCGCTCGTACGCTGATTGAAGAGGTGGTGGCAGAGTCCAGCGGCGCCCTCAAGACCCGCGCCCAGCGCATGCTGGCCGAACTGGGCTGATGCCGCTCGGCCCCTCCGCTGATTTAACCCCCAGCACGTCCCCAGGCCGCCCCGTGACCCGGGTGGCGCTGGGTGTCAGCTACAACGGCCAAGCCTACAGTGGCTGGCAGAGCCAGCTTTCTGGCAACACCGTGCAGGACAAACTCGAAGCGGCCCTGGGCCGCTTTGCTACGCATCCGGTCAGCACCCTTTGCGCAGGCCGTACCGATGCGGGTGTGCACGGCCTGATGCAGGTGGTGCACTTTGACACCCCGCTGGACCGGCCCGCAGCGTCCTGGGTCCGGGGTACCAACACCTTCCTGCCCTCCGACATTGCGGTGCAATGGGCTCAGGCGGTCCCAGACCACTTTCATGCGCGTGCCAGCGCCGTGGCCCGGCGCTATGCCTACGTGCTTCTGCAGTCGCCAGTGCGGCCCAGCGTGGATGCCGGGCGGGTGGGCTGGGTGTTTCACCCGTTAGACCATGACGCCATGCGGCAGGCGGCCGACTACCTGATCGGCGAGCATGATTTCACCTCGTTTCGCGCGTCCGCCTGCCAGGCCAAGACCCCGGTCAAGACCTTGCAACGCATCGACATCGTGCGACGGGGGGCTGATACACCGCACCCCGAACTGGGCTGGAGCCCCTGTTACTGGCGTTTTGAATTCGAAGCCAACGCCTTCTTGCACCACATGATTCGCAACATCATGGGCTGCCTGATCACCATCGGCCAGGGCGCGCAGCCGCCCGAATGGATGGCCGAGGTGCTGGCAGCCCGGTCCCGCAAGGTGGCCGCGCCGACATTCTCGCCAGACGGGTTGTACTTTCAAGGGCCCGTCTACGACGCCGCCTGGGGGCTACCCCAGCGCACGGCTGCGTATGATTGGCTTCCATGAACCAGGCCACTACACCGACCACAACGGCTCCCGCCGTCAGTCAACGCCTCCCCGCCCCTTTCCAGGCGTCTGCCAACGTACGCACCCGCATCAAGATCTGCGGGCTGACCCGCGAGGAAGACGTGGATGCAGCTGTGGCTGCGGGCGCCGATGCGGTGGGTTTTGTGCTCTACGCCCCCAGCCCACGGTCGGTCACCCCCCAGCGGGCCGCGCAGTTGGCACGGCGCCTGCCGCCGTTTGTCACGCCCGTGCTGCTGTTCGTGAACGAATCCACTCCTAATGTGATAGCAGCCAGTGCAATGATTGCTGGCGCTACGGTGCAATTCCATGGTGATGAGACGCCACAGGACTGCATGGCGGCCACCCACCAGGGGGCACGCCCCTACCTGCGAGCCGCCCGAATTCCCCTCGGTGATGGAGCGGCGCAGTTTGACCTCGTAAAATACGCCCACGATTACTCTCACGCCCAAGCCATCCTGCTCGACGCCCATGTCGAAGGGTTTGGCGGCGGCGGCAAGGCATTCAATTGGTCACTCCTTCCACCAAGCGTCAGCTCTCACCTCGTTTTGTCTGGTGGACTCACGCCTGCAAACGTGACAGATGGCATTTTGCAAGTCCGCCCGCGGGGTCTCTCGCTGGCGGTTGATGTCAGTTCCGGCGTCGAAGTCGATGGTCCTGATGGCAAACCCGTCAAGGGCATCAAGGACGCCGTGAAGATCCAATGCTTCGTTGCCGCCGTGCGTGCGGCCGATGCACAACTTGCAAAGAACCCCCATGAATTCCTATCAGCAACCTGATGCTTCCGGCCACTTCGGCCCGTATGGCGGCAGCTTCGTCAGCGAAACCCTGACCCACGCCATCCAGGAGCTGCGCGAGGCTTACGCGCGCTACCAGAACGACCCTGAATTTCTGGCTGAATTCCATTACGAACTCAAGCACTTCGTCGGTCGCCCCTCACCCATCTACCATGCAGCGCGAACCAGCCGCGAGATGGGCGGCGCACAGATCTATCTCAAGCGCGAAGACCTGAACCACACAGGCGCGCACAAGATCAACAACGTTATCGGCCAAGCCATGCTGGCCAAGCGCATGGGCAAGCCCCGCGTGATTGCCGAGACGGGTGCAGGTCAGCACGGCGTGGCCACTGCCACCATCTGCGCGCGCTATGGGCTCGAATGCGTTGTTTACATGGGTGCCGAAGACGTGAAGCGCCAAAGCCCCAACGTGTACCGCATGAAACTGCTGGGCGCTACGGTGGTGCCCGTGGAGTCTGGCAGCAAGACCTTGAAGGACGCCCTGAACGACGCCATGCGCGACTGGGTGGCGAATGTGGACAACACCTTCTACATCATCGGCACGGTGGCGGGCCCGCACCCCTACCCCATGATGGTGCGCGACTTCCAGAGCGTGATCGGCAAGGAATGCATTGAGCAAATGCCCAGCATGCTGGCCGAGCAAAAGGTGCTGGGCGACCAACCCGATGCGGTTATCGCGTGCGTGGGTGGTGGCAGCAATGCCATGGGTATCTTTCACCCTTACATCCCTTTCGAGAAAACGCGCCTCATCGGCGTGGAGGCAGCAGGCGAAGGCTTGGAGTCGGGCAAACACTCGGCATCGCTGCAAAAGGGCAGCGCGGGTGTGCTGCACGGCAACCGCACCTTCATCCTGCAGGATGACAACGGCCAGATCACCGAAACCCACAGCATCAGCGCAGGCCTGGACTACCCCGGCGTGGGCCCAGAGCACGCCTGGTTGCAGGAAATCGGCCGCGCCGAATACGTCGGCATCACCGACCAGGAAGCGCTGGACGCCTTCCACTACCTGTGCCGCACCGAGGGCATCATCCCCGCACTCGAATCCAGTCACGCCGTGGCCTACGCCATGAAGCTGGCCAAAACCATGCGCCCAGACCAGTCGATCCTGGTCAACCTCTCGGGCCGGGGCGACAAGGACATTGGTACTGTGGCCGATCTCAGTGGCGCCGACTTTTACTGCCGACCCAGCTGCCAGGGGCAGTCCGTCAAGGGCGGCGAGCAACCCATCAAGTTGGTGAAATAAATGAGCCGTATCGCATCCACCTTTTCTGCCCTGCAAGCACAGGGCCGCAAGGCGCTGATTCCTTATGTGACCGCCGGTTTCCCGTTTGCCGACATCACCCCCGCGCTCATGCACGGCATGGTCGAGGCCGGTGCCGACGTGATCGAGCTGGGCGTGCCCTTTTCCGACCCCATGGCCGATGGCCCGGTGATCCAGAAGGCGGGTGAAAAAGCCCTCAGCCTGGGCATTGGCATGGTGCAGGTGCTCGACCATGTGCGTGAGTTCCGCAAGCGCAACAGCACCACGCCAGTGGTGTTGATGGGCTATGCCAACCCTGTGGAACGCTACGACCAGAAGTACGGCGAAGGTGCGTTTGTGCGCGACTCTGCCGCTGCGGGCGTGGACGGCGTGCTCATCGTGGACTACCCGCCCGAAGAATGCGAAGCCTTTGCCGCCAGCCTGCGTGCGCACAGCATGGACCTGATCTTCCTGCTGGCCCCCACCAGCACGGATGAACGCATGGCCCAGGTGGCGCGTGTGGCCAGCGGCTATGTGTACTACGTATCGCTCAAGGGCGTGACCGGCTCAGGCGCGCTGGACACGGCGGCCGTGGAGCAGATGCTGCCCCGTATTCGCCAGCACGTGACCATCCCGGTGGGTGTGGGCTTCGGCATCCGCGACGCCGCCACCGCCCAGGCCATCGGCAAGGTGGCCGATGCCGTGGTCATCGGCAGCCGCATCATCCAGTTGATTGAAGACCAGGAGCACGCCAAGGTGGTGCCCCTGACCATCGACTTCCTGCGCGGCATCCGCAAGGCCCTGGACGCCTAGTCGCATAATGCAGCCCGGCGCATCCTGCGGGGTGCGCCGACAGATTCACACCCGGCCTGCCCCGCAAACGCCTACGGGCTTTGTAGCAGGTCGCGCCACTGAAGAGGAGAACACCATGTCCTGGCTCGAAAAACTTCTACCCGCCAAAATCCAGCAAACCGACCCCACCGAGCGCCGTCAGGTGCCCGAAGGCCTGTGGATCAAGTGCCCGAGCTGCGAAACGGTGCTCTACAAGGCCGACCTGGAGCACAACCAGAATGTGTGCCCCCACTGCAGCCACCACCACCGCATCGGTGCGCGCGCCCGACTGGACGCATTTCTGGATGCTGAAGGCCGCTACGAAATCGGCCAGGAAGTGCTGCCCGTAGACGCGCTCAAGTTCAAGGACAGCCGCAAGTACCCCGAGCGCCTGAAGGAAGCCCTGGAGAACACCGGCGAGACCGACGCCCTCATCGTGATGGGCGGCGCGGTCAAGAGCATCAACGTCGTCGCCGCCTGCTTCGAGTTCGACTTCATGGGCGGCTCCATGGGCTCCGTGGTGGGCGAGCGATTTGTGCGTGGCGTGGAAACCGCCATCGAGCAAAAGGTGCCCTTCATCTGCTTTACTGCCACCGGCGGCGCCCGCATGCAGGAAGGTCTGCTGTCGCTCATGCAAATGGCCAAGACCAATGCGGCGCTGACCCGCCTGGCCAAGAAGGGCCTGCCCTACATCAGTGTGCTGACCGACCCCACCATGGGTGGCGTGAGCGCAGGTTTTGCCTTTGTGGGCGACATCGTGATTGCCGAGCCCAAGGCGCTGATCGGCTTTGCTGGCCCGCGCGTGATCGAATCCACCGTGCGTGTGACCCTGCCCGAGGGCTTCCAGCGTGCAGAGTTCCTGCAAACCAAGGGCGCGGTGGACTTCATCTGCGACCGCCGCGAACTGCGCAACACCGTGGCCAGCAGTTTGGCCATGCTGCAACGACTGCCTGCTGACGCGGTGATGTAAATACCCGGTCCCCGAAAAGGGGACTGAATGAGGCCTCACCACGCCATTGCTATATTTTCAATAGCAAACAGAGCATATTTGGCTGACGCATCGGGCCTTTGGGATGCTTAACGCATCACACTCGCCTGCAAATGGCCCAGAACAATCATCACGACCTGCAGCACCACCAGCGCCACCAATGGCGACAGGTCGAAGCCGCCCATCAGCGGAATGACGCGCCGAAAAGGACGCAACACGGGTTCACACAGGCGCGCGATCACATCCGCCAGCGGTGAACGGCCACCCTGTACCCAGGACAGGACGGCATAGACAATCAGCAGGCCGATCAGCCCCGAGACCGCCACGCGCAGCAGCCCGAACAAGGCCAACCAGGGCAACCACGCCCATGCCGATCCCGCACCGAGCAGCAACGTCAACAACGCGTACTGCACCAGCTGCACCAGCATCGCAGCCACCAGACTGGACACATCCCAACGCCCCGCAGGGGAGATCACCCGTCGCAGCGGCATGATCAGCCAGTCGGTCAGGGCAAACACCAGCCCCCCCACCGGGTTGGCAAACGGAACACGTTGCCACTGCATGTACAGTCGTAGCAAA
Organism: Acidovorax sp. K2F; assembly: GCF_025246485.1. Classification (NCBI taxonomy): domain Bacteria; kingdom Pseudomonadati; phylum Pseudomonadota; class Betaproteobacteria; order Burkholderiales; family Comamonadaceae; genus Acidovorax; species Acidovorax sp. K2F. The sequence continues at coordinate 160,708 of NZ_JAOBSQ010000026.1, read as the reverse complement.
CAGGCCCCCGTGAGCAAGCCGCCAACAACATCGAGCAGGAAAGAAGCGATCTGAAAAAGCATGGGCGAAAAAAGGGACGAAGGGAACAAAAAACCACGGCGATACCGAAAGCGGGTTGTGCCGTGGGATGATAGCGGGCCAAGGCGCCCCACCCCGCCCATGCCCCAAGCCCTCACACTGTCATCCCTGCCCCTTTTCCCGCTGAACTCCGTGCTGTTCCCGGGCGGCGTTCTGGCGCTGCGCGTGTTTGAGGTGCGCTACCTGGGCATGGTGCACAAGTGCTACCAAGCAGGTGCGCCGTTTGGCGTAGTGTCGCTCACCCATGGCCACGAAGTGCGCCGGGCGGGCGCACCCGAAGAGCGTTTCAACGACGTTGGCACCGTGGCGATCATCGAACAGCTGGATCACCCCCAGTCAGGCCTGATCACATTGCTGTGCCGCGCCAGCCAACGTTTTCGCATCACCCAGCGCCATCACCTGCCCAACGGCCTGTGGACCGCCGACGTGGATCACGTAGATCCCGACCTCCCGGTACCCGTCCCCGGCGAACTCAAGAAAGCAGCCGCCGCACTGGCGCAGGTGCTGCACACCCTCCGGCAACGCGATCCCGAAACCCCCAACGCCATCACACCCACCGAAGCGCAACTGGACGATTGCGGCTGGGTGTCCAATCGCTGGTGCGAGCTGTTGCCCGTGCCGCTGGAGCTCAAGCAGCGTTTGATGGAACTCGACAACCCTATGATACGGCTGGAGTTGGTGGGGGATGTGCTGGAGAGGACGGGGATTGCACCGTTACAGTAGACGAAAGACCGATGCACACTTCCAGCCTCTTCTTAAGTAGAGTTCTTGAATGGCCCCGGCGTATCAAGCAGATCTTCGTCGTCGGACTCGATGCCGCAATGGGAGTGTTCGCCATGTGGCTTGCATTCACATTGAGGCTAGAAGCCTTGCACACACCCGAAGGAGCGCAATGGCTGGTCTATGGGCTGGCACCAGTGTTAGCTATTCCCATCTTTGTAACGAGAGGGTTGTATCGCGCTATTTTTCGCTACACCGGCATCAAAGCACTGATTACCACGGGAAAAGCCGTGGCTTTGTATGGTGCCCTACTGTTTACAACCCTTCTATTCGCCCAATGGGAGGACGTCCCCCGTAGTGTTGGCCTCCTACAGCCACTCATTTTCCTGCTGCTCGTAGGTGCCAGCCGCGCGCTGGGATGGTTGTGGCTTGCTGGTGCCCCGGGGAAATCTCCGCAGCGCTTGCTAATCTACGGCGCGGGTCGCGCAGGTGCACAAACGGCAGCGGGTCTCGTGAGCACGCCTCAGTATCAATTAGTAGGGTTTATTGATGACGATCCGGCCAAACTCGGACAAAGCATTGACGGAGTTCAGGTATATGGGCTAGCCTCTCTATCAAAGCTGGTACACAAACAGCAAGTTACAGACATATTGCTGGCAGTACCAAGCGCCTCACGCCAACGCCGACACCAAATCATTGAAAGTATTCGGCAGCTTCCTGTGCGCATCCGCACTCTGCCAGGCTTGTCAGACTTGGCCAGCGGGCGCGTCACGATGGCAGATTTTCAGGAACTGGATGTTGAGGACCTCATCGGGCGCGAGCCCGTCGCGCCCAACTCAGAGCTGATTGGACGCAACCTCGCCAATCAAACCGTCATGGTCACCGGCGCCGGAGGCAGCATCGGGAGCGAACTCTGCCGCCAAATCGTAAGAGAGCGCCCCGCCACCTTGCTTCTGGTAGATCACAGTGAGTACGCGCTTTACAGCATCCATCAGGAACTGCTTGCGCTCAAGGAAAAGGGCTTACACAACTGTACCCTGGTGGCTTTGCTTACCAGCGTGGGCGCGGCCGACCGCCTAGACATAATCTTCCGAACACACAGACCTTCGTCTGTTTACCACACCGCCGCCTACAAGCATGTGCCAATGGTGGAATCCAATCCCGGAGAAGGCGTCCTGAACAATGTATTTGGCACACTTAACGTAGTGCGGCTAGCGCTAGCTCATGGTGCTAAACACTTGGTATTGGTATCGACCGACAAAGCGGTTCGGCCCACAAATATTATGGGAGCCAGCAAGCGCATCGCCGAACAGATCTTGCAAGCAGTTTCTGCAGCCAACCAAATGCCTTTTGCAGACTGCGACCAAAAGGAGTCCCAACCGCCATGGCTTTGCCCTACCCGCCTGTCCATAGTCCGCTTTGGCAACGTGCTGGGCTCCAGCGGCAGCGTCATTCCATTGTTTCGCCAGCAAATCGCGGCAGGTGGGCCTATCACAGTTACCCACCCGGAAGTGACCCGTTACTTCATGACCATCTATGAAGCTGCCCAACTCGTATTGCAAGCAGGTGCCATGGCTGAAGGAGGTGATTTATTTTTGCTCGACATGGGTGCGCCCATCCGAATTGAGCAGTTGGCTCGGCGCATGGTCGCCCTGTCTGGTTTGACCGTCAGAGACGACAGCCACCCCAACGGAGACATAAAAATACTCTTCACTGGCCTACGTCCTGGGGAAAAACTCTACGAAGAGCTTCTTATCAGTGACAACCCTCTTGCCACGCAGCATCCACGGATACTGCGAGCACGGGAAGAATACAAACCCTGGCCCGCACTGGCCAAGCTGCTGGAGCAGCTTCAAAATTCAGCTAAAGCAAACGATACTGCGGCTTTAAAAAAAGTGCTGCGAGAGTTGGTGCCGGGTTATGCGCCATTCTCTCATAATGGTGATTGACGCGCACTAATACTACCACTCATAACAGATAACCCCATACCAATCACCCACTTGTAAAACGCCGAAGAATTTTTAAAAGGACAACCCGAATGAAATGGTGGGATCGGAAAATTGCCGTAATAGGGCTAGGCTATGTGGGCCTGCCTCTTGCCGTTGAGTTCGGCAAGCAAAGATCTGTATTGGGCTTCGACATAAACGTAGCCCGCATCGAAGAATTGCGCAGCGGGCATGACAATACGTTAGAAGTATCTTCCGAGGAATTGGCGCAAGCGCACCATCTTCAGTACTCCAACAGTGAAGTAGATTTGTGCGATTGCCAGATATTTATTGTTACCGTTCCCACGCCCATAGATCGCGCCAATCGCCCAGATATGACTTCGCTGATCGAGGCTAGCAAAATAATTGGCCGCCGGATGCAAATCGGCTCAGCCGTAATATACGAATCCACCGTGTATCCTGGTGCCACAGAAGAAATATGCGTTCCAGTGTTAGAAGAATCTTCTGGATTAAAATTCAATCAGGATTTTTTTTGTGGCTATAGCCCCGAGCGCATCAACCCTGGAGACAAAATAAACACTCTCACCAAAATCAAGAAAATAACGAGTGGCAGCACTCCGGAGGTGAGCAACGAAATAGATGCACTTTATCAAACCATCATTAAAGCAGGAACTCACAAGGCATCTAGCATCAAGATAGCCGAAGCTGCCAAGGTAATAGAAAACACGCAGAGAGATCTCAACATTGCACTTATAAATGAGTTGTCGGTGATTTTTTCGCGTCTAGATATTGATACACTTGATGTACTCGAGGCAGCGGGCAGCAAATGGAATTTCCTGCCTTTTCGTCCTGGATTGGTGGGAGGACACTGTATCGGCGTGGACCCGTACTACCTCACACACAAAGCCGAACAGGTCGGGTATCGCCCTCAAGTCATTCTTGCCGGCCGTCGGATCAACGACAACATGGCCCGCTACGTCGCTCGTAACACCATCAAGCTCATGCTCAAAAATGGTATGGACGTGCCGCGCTGTCGCGTAGGCGTGATGGGCATGACGTTCAAAGAAAACTGTCCCGATATCCGCAACAGCAAGGTTATTGATATGGTGCGTGAGTTCGAATCCTGGGGAGTAGAAGTGCGTGTGGCTGACCCATGGGCAAATGCGGATGCAATGCACAATGAACACAAGCTGAAATTAGAAACAATTGATGCTAATAATCCGGTGGATGCACTGGTGGTGGCGGTGGGTCATACCGAGTACAGGCAGGCCAAACTCGCAGAGTTGCGAGCGGCCTGCCGTAGTGAAAATCCCGTGCTTGCCGATGTAAAAAGCTTGTATGACCGGCATGCAGCCAAGGCTGCAGGATTCACGGTCTTCAGGCTGTAAGCGCCTCCGTATGCATTTCGACTCAGCTATCAACCGCAAGATCCGCTTCGCCCTAGTGGGGTGTGGCCGGATTTCCAAGAACCATTTCGACTCCATACGCCAGCACACCGGCCAAGCCGAATTGGTGGACCTCTGCGACACAAATCCTGTAGCCCTGCTGCAGGCTGTCCAGACCACCGGCGCTGCCGGGCACGCCAGCCTCACGGCACTGCTTCAGAAAACTACGGCCGACTGCGTCATCCTGACCACGCCAAGCGGCACGCATCCTCAGCAAGCAGTGGAAGTGGCCCGCGCCGGGCGCCACGTGCTCAGCGAGAAGCCCATGGCCACCAAATGGGAGGACGGCCTGCGCATGGTGCGCGCCTGCGAGGAGGCCGGCGTGCACCTCTTCGTCGTCAAGCAGAACCGCAAGAACGCCACGCTGCAGTTGCTCAAGCAGGCCGTGAGCCAGAAGCGCTTCGGACAGATCTATATGGTGACCCTCAACGTCTTCTGGCAACGCCCCCAGGCGGGCTACTACGACCAGGCCAAGTGGCGCGGCACTTGGGAGCTTGACGGTGGTGCCTTCATGAATCAGGCCAGCCACTACGTGGATCTACTTGAGTGGCTGATCGGCCCCATCGATTCCCTGCATGCTTATACGGCTACTCTGGCGCGTGACATTGAGGCCGAAGACAGCGGCGTGCTCAGCGTGCGATGGCGCAACGGCGCCCTGGGCTCGCTCAATTGCACCATGCTGACCTACCCAAAGAACCTCGAAGGCTCTATCACTATCTTGGGCGAGAAGGGCACGGTGCGCGTGGGCGGCGTGGCCGTCAATGAGATCCAGGAGTGGCAGTTCGCCGACAGCCGTCCCGAGGATGAGCAGATCAAGGCGGCCAGCTATCAGACCACCAGCGTCTATGGCTTCGGCCACCCCCTGTACTACGACAACGTGATCAAGACCCTGCGCGGCGAGGCCGAGGCCGACGTCGACGGCCGCGAAGGCCTGAAGTCGCTGGAAGTACTAATCGCCGCCTACCGTTCGGCGCGCGATGGCGTGCGCGTAGGCTTGCCACTGGAGTTGTGATGGATGCGAACTACACGGTCCACCCCTCGGCCATAGTCGACGAAGGTGCGCAGATCGGCGAAGGTAGCCGTGTCTGGCACTGGGCACACATCTGCAGCGGCGCACGCATCGGCCGCGCCTGCTCATTCGGCCAGAATGTTTTTGTTGGCAACGACGTGATCATTGGTGACAACGTCAAAGTCCAGAACAATGTCAGTGTCTACGACGCGGTAACGCTGGAAGACGACGTGTTCTGCGGCCCCAGCATGGTATTCACCAACGTCTACAACCCGCGCAGCGCAGTGATCCGCAAGGACGATTACCGCCGCACCCTAGTCCGGCGCGGCGCGACGCTGGGGGCCAATTCAACAATAGTCTGCGGCGTGACCGTCGGCGAGTATGCCTTCGTCGGTGCAGGCGCCGTAGTCAACCACGATGTGCCCGACTACGCACTTATGGTGGGTGTGCCTGCGCGCCAGATCGGCTGGATGAGCCAGCACGGCGAACGGCTGAATCTGCCACTGAACGGAAATGCCGAGACCGCCTGCAAGCAGACCGGCAAGCGCTACGAGCTGCGCGACGGCCTCTGCCGGCTCGTGGGCTGAACACAGAACAGAGACCAAATGGAATTCATCGACCTCAAGAGCCAATACCAGATGCTCAAACCCCAGATCGACGCCGCGATCCAGCGCGTGCTGGACCACGGCCAGTTCATCCTCGGCCCCGAAGTGGCCGAGTTGGAAGAGAAGCTGGTCGCCTACACGGGTGCGAAGTACTGCATCAGTGTGGCCAACGGCACGGATGCGCTGCAGATCGCGCTGATGGCGCTGGGCGTGGGGCCGGGTGACGAAGTCATCACCCCCGGCTTCACCTACATCGCCACCGCCGAGACCGTGGTCTTGCTAGGCGCCAAGCCGGTCTACGTGGATGTCGACGCACGCACCTACAACCTCAATCCTGCCCTGCTGGAGGCGGCCATCACGCCACGTACCAAGGCCATCATCCCGGTCAGTCTGTACGGCCAGTGCGCGGACTTCGACGCCATCAACGCCGTCGCGGCGCGCCGCGGCGTCACCGTCATTGAGGATGCGGCGCAGAGCTTCGGCGCGAGCTACAAGGGCCGCAAGAGCTGCAACCTCAGCACAATCGCCTGCGCGAGCTTCTTCCCGAGCAAGCCCCTGGGCTGCTACGGAGACGGCGGCGCCATCTTCACGAGCGACGACGAGCTGGCCAAGGTCATCCGCCAGATCGCGCGTCACGGCCAGGATCGCCGCTACCACCACGTGCGTGTCGGCGTGAACAGCCGCCTGGACACGATCCAGGCGGCGATCCTGCTACCCAAGCTGGCGGTGCTGGACGAAGAGCTCGTGCTGCGCCAGGAGGCGGCGGGCCGCTATGCACGCCTACTGGGCGAGGCGGGCATCGACACCACGCCCTGGATCGAGCCGCACAACATCAGCGCCTGGGCCCAGTACACCATCCGCGCCCCCGGGCGCGACGCGGTGCAGGAGCGTCTGAGCAAGGCCGGCATCCCGACGGCCGTGCACTACCCGATCCCGCTGAACAAGCAGCCGGCGGTGGCGCAGCCCGACGCGAAGCTGCCGGTGGGCGACGCGGTGTCCGCGCAGGTCGTCAGTCTGCCCATGCATCCCAGCCTGTTGCTGGAGGATCAGCAGCGGGTGGCGAATGCCCTGCGGGACGCTTGACGGTCCGCTCGGGCTGTCCGGATCCATCCTCACGTGAGCGCTCCTGCCTATCGTCCGGACATCGACGGCCTGCGAGCGCTGGCCGTCCTGAGCGTCCTCGTCTACCACGCTAATCCGCAGCTGCTGTCCGGCGGGTTTCTTGGGGTTGATATTTTTTTCGTCATCTCCGGCTACCTCATCTCGTTGATCGTGTTTCGCGAGCTGGCGCGCGGCGAGTTCAGCTTCGCCTACTTCTATGCGCGGCGCATCCGCCGGCTGTTCCCGGCGCTGATCGCGGTGTTCCTGGCCTGCCTGGTCTTCGGCGGCTACGCGCTCTTCGCCGAGGAGTACCAGCGTCTGGGGCGGCACGCGCTGGCGGCGATCTCGTTCCTGCTGAATTTCCTGCTCATGCGAGAGGCGGGGTATTTCGACGTGGTGTCCGATGCGAAGCCGCTGCTGCATCTCTGGTCCCTGTCGGTCGAGGAGCAGTTCTACCTGGTGTGGCCCGTGCTGCTGGTGCTGGCGGCGCGCGTGCGCCTGCAGGTGGGCCTCCTGCTGGGCGTCGCGGTCGTCGGCTCCTTCCTGTTTGCGCTGCATCTGGGCGAGATCCGGCTGGATGCGCTGTACTTCCATCCGCTGGCCCGCTTCTGGGAACTGCTGTTCGGGGCGGGGCTGGCCTATGCTCACCATCGCTTCGGCGCGGACGTGCTGCCGGCCCGTATGGACCGGGTCTGGGTCCGGCATCTGCTGTCGCTGGCGGGGCTGATCGCCGTCTGTGCGGCCATGCTGACGTTTGACGGCAAGACGCAGCATCCGGGCCTACCCGCGTTGCTGCCTTTGCTGGGTGCAGTAGCGTTGATCGCTAGCGGCCCCGTCGCGATGGGCAACCGGCTGCTGGCTTTCAAACCGATGGTCTGGGTCGGCCTGATCAGCTATCCGCTCTACCTCTGGCATTGGCCGGTGCTGTCCTATCTGCGCATCATGGAGTCCGGGGCGCCGTCGCTGCTCATGCTCTGGAGCGGGGCGGGCGCTGTCGTGCTGCTGGCGTGGGCGACGTACCGGTTCATCGAGCGCCCCATCCGCCACGCACCGAAAGGCCGTGCGGCCGTGACGGCGCTGGCCTCGGGCATGGCCCTGCTCCTCGTCGTCGCGGGCGTGGTGTGGCAGACCGGCGGGCTGCCCGGGCGCGACAGCGTGCGTCACGCGGCGGATACCTCCGCCCTGATGAAGCGCGAGCCGGCGACGGACGAGCCGTGCCGTCGCGGCTTTGCGCAGAACGCGGCGCCCGTCTATTGCCGTGTGAATGCCTCGCAGGACCGCATCGTGGCGGTGTTAGGCGACTCCCATGCGCATGCGCTGTACCCGGGCATCGCCGAACAGGCCACCGCGTGGGGTTACGGGGCGATGCTGCTGGCCAACTCCGGATGCCCGCCCCTGAGCGGCACCACCTGGGGCCGCAACGAGGCCGAGAAGAAGGCCTGCGCCGCCGGCATCGAAAAGATCCTGAAGGCTGTCGAGGAGGACAGCCGCATCGTCGCCGTGGTGCTGGCCACGCGCGGGCCCCAGTACATCGACGGCACCGGATTCGGACCAGTGGAGGCGCACTACAACTATCCGCCGCTGGCTGCCTGGGGCGCAGGCGCGGCCGGCGGTGACAGCGACGATCCGGCCGAGGTGTTCGCGCGGGGGCTGGGCAACACGGTCCAGCGGCTGGCGCGCCGCAAGGTCCCGCTGGTCTATCTGCTGCAGGTGCCCGAGCTGGGCGTGCCCGCGCACAACTGCATCGACCGGCCGCTGACCGTGACGGGCCGGCATCCCGGCTGCGTGGTCGCGCGGTCCGTCTACGAGGACCGGATGCGGGTGTACCGCCAGCGCGTGGCCCGGGTGGCCGCACGCATGCCCGCGCTCGGCGTGGTCGATCCCCTGCCTGTCTTTTGCGACGCCGCGCAATGCACGGGCATGCGCGAGGGGCGTCTGCTCTATGCCGACGACAACCACGTCAGCCTGGTCGGCGCCGGCAAGCTGGCGCCCCTGGTCTTCGAGAAACTGCGAGGCCTGGGGCTGACGCAGAACCCGCGGACGCTTTAGTCCGCAGGCTCGGCGCATCACATCCAGGCGACACCCCATGACCACAGGTGCTTTCTTCCGCTCGACCCGCGTCGTGCTGCTCGGCATGGTGATCGCCCAGGCGATCCCCTTGCTGGGCTCGCTGGTGATCGCGCGGCTCTATGTGCCGGCGGAGTTCGGCGCCTTTTCCACCTGGCTGGGTGTGGTGATGACGGCGTCCGTCCTGGTCACGGGCCGGCTCGAGATGGCCCTGGTGATCGAAGCCGACGGCGAGCCCCGCCGGTTCGCCATGGCGGCGACGCTGGCGACGATCTGCAGCGCGGCGGCCGTGCTCTTCGTGCTCGTGCTCTGCGCCTACTTGGTCATGCCCGACACCCGTCACTTCACGCCGGGGCTGGCGCTGGCCTTTCTGCCGGCGACCTTGCTGATGGCCGTGGCCCAGACCTGGCAGTCCTGGGCGGCGGCCGAAGGGCTGTACCGTGAGCTGTCCTGGATACGCATCGCGCAGGCGCTGGGCGTGACCGGTGTGCAGGTGCTGGTGGGCTGGCTGGCGCCGAGCGCCCTGGGACTAGCGCTGGGGAATGCCCTGGGCGTGCTGCTGGGGGTGGTCGCCGCCGCGTTCATAATGCCCCTGTCTCTGCGCGCCTTCCTGCCCTGGGCTGGCTTCCGCACGAAGCTGCGGGCCTTCTGGGTCCAGCACAGGCGCTTCCCCCTGTTCGCCCTGCCTGCCGACTTCATCAACACGGCCGCCGGACAACTGCCCCTGTTCTTCATCACCAGCAAGTTCGGCTCGGAAGCCAGCGGGCTCTACGCGCTGTCCGTGCGTATCCTGGGCGGGCCCATCAGCCTGCTAGGCACGGCCGTGCTGGATGTGTTCAAGCGCAGCGCGGCGACGAGCTACCGCAAGCTGGGCCATTGCCGGGACGATTACCTGCGCACCTTCCGGGTGCTGGCGGCGCTGGGTGTGGTGCTGGCCCTGGGCGTGATCGTCGTGGCCGAGCCGTTCTTCGCCTGGGCCTTCGGCGAAACCTGGCGCCAGGCCGGCGTGATCGCGGTGTGGCTGATGCCCATGTTCGCCCTGCGCTTCGTGGCGAGTCCGTTAAGCTATGTCTTCTATATCGCCGGGGGGCAGCGGGTCGACCTAGCGTGGCAGTGCGGTCTGCTGGGCATGACGGTGCTCGCGTTCATGGCGGGGCTGGATTTTGAGTCCTCGGTCAAGGCCTACGCCGCGGGCTATGCGGGCATGTATGTCATTTATCTGCTTCTGTCGTATCGCTATAGCAAGGGTGGCTGTGCATGATCGTTGTGATTGACTATGCGGTGGGGAATCTGGCGGCCGTCGCCAATATGTTCAAGCGCCTGGGCGTGGCCTGTGAGATTACGGCCGATGTCGAGAAGATCCGGCGCGCCGACAAGATCGTGCTGCCGGGCAACGGCGCCTTTGACGCCTGCATGCAGGGCCTGCGTGCCACCGGCCTGATCCCAGTGCTCGAGGAACGTGTGCTGCAGCAGAATACGCCCTTGCTGGGCATCTGCGTTGGCGCTCAGATGCTGGGCCATGGCAGCGAGGAGGGCTCCGAAGCAGGCCTGGGCTGGGTGGACATGCAGGTGCGGCGCTTTCCCGACCTGCCGGGCCTGCTGGTCCCGCACATGGGCTGGTGTCCTGTCGGGCGCGCGGACGCGACGGCACCTATCCTGCAGTCGCTGGACGCGGAGGCACGGTTCTATTTCGTGCACAGCTACTACATGCAGGTGGCCCGCGCGCAGGACGTGCTGCTGACCGCGCACTACGGGCTCGATTTCGCCGCGGCCGTGCAGGTCGACAACATCACCGGCGTGCAATTCCACCCCGAAAAGAGCCACCGCTACGGCAAGCAGTTGCTGGGACAGTTCGCGGGAGGTGCGCGATGACCCTTGTGCGAGTGATACCCTGTCTGCTCTTGCGTGGCCATGGCCTGGTCAAGACGCGTAAATTCAAGGACCCGGTCTATCTGGGTGATCCGGTCAATGCTGTGCGCATCTTCAACGAGAAGGAAGTCGATGAGCTCGTGATCTTGGACATCGACGCCTCTCGGGAGGGGCGGGAGCCGGATTACGAGGTCATCGCCGAGATCGCGGGCGAGTGCTTCATGCCGGTCGCCTACGGTGGTGGCGTCAGGACGCTGGAGCAGGCGCGGCGGCTGATCCGCTGCGGCGTGGAGAAGGTCGTCGTCAACACGTCCGCCACGGAGTCATATGACGTGATCCACGAGACGGCGCAGGTGTTTGGCCGCCAGGCCGTAGTTGGCGCCATCGACGTGAAGAAGACCCTGCTGGGGGGCTACCGCGTGGTGGCCAAGTCTGCTTCAGTCGAGGCCCGCGTGCCGCTGGACGAGCATGTCCAGGCCCTGGTCGCGGCGGGCGCTGGCGAGATCTTTCTCAACAGCGTGGACCGGGACGGCATGATGGAAGGCTACGATCTGCCGCTGATCCGCCGCGTGGCGCAGCAGGTCAACGTTCCCGTCATGGCGTGCGGCGGGGCGGGAACTGTGGAGCATCTAGCGGCCGCGGTGCACGAGGGCGGTGCATCGGCGGTGGCCGCCGGCAGCATGTTCGTGTTCCATGGGCGTCTGCGCGCTGTGCTGATCAACTACCCGCAAGGCCTGGATCTGCAGCGATAAGATCGCTGCCGCACACGAAACGATAACAGTAGACCCCATTAATAGTTCCGTGAAACCTCATCAGATCTGCACGCGTTGCGTGATGGATACCTCCGATACCCACATCTCTTTCGACGCCGACGGGGTATGCAGCCATTGCCACGAATTCGAGGAGCAGACCCGCAAGGGCTGGTTCCCGAACGAGGAGGGCAAAGTCAAACTGGGGCAGATGATCGACCAGATGCGCGCGCGCGGCCGCGGCAAGGAATACGATTGCATTCTGGGTCTGAGCGGTGGCATCGACAGTTCCTACATGGCCCTGAAGATCAAGGACTGGGGGTTGCGCCCGCTGGTTGTGCACGTAGACGCCGGGTGGAACAGCGAGCTGGCGGTCGGCAACATCGAGAAGATCGTCAAGCACTGCAACTACGACCTGCACACGCACGTGGTCGACTGGGAGGACATGCGCAATCTGCAGCTGGCCTATCTTCGCGCTGGAATTCCGAATCAAGACGTTCCGCAGGACCATATTTTCTTCTCGAGTCTGTATCACTTCGCGATCGACAACGATATCCGCCATATCCTGTCCGGTGGAAATATTGCGACCGAGGGGGTCATGGCGGATAGCTGGCTTGAGGGCAGTGCCATGGATTCCATCAACCTGAAGGCCATCTACCGGCACCATGGCGAAGGCAAGCTGCGTTCCTACAAAACCATCAGCTTCCTCGAGTACTATGTCTACTATCCGCTGATCAAAAAGATGCGGACCTTTCGCCCACTGAACTTCATCCCATACAACAAGAGGATGGCGGCGGACGAGCTGCGCGCTGCCATCGGCTGGCGCGACTACGGGCGCAAGCACGGCGAGTCGTTGTTCACCAAGGTGTTTCAGAACGACTATCTCGTGCGCAAGTACGGCTATGACAAACGCAAGCCACATCTGGCCAGCCTGATCGTCTCGGGCCAGATGACGCGTGACGAGGCGCTGGCGGAGTTGGAAGACCCGCTTTATGACCCGGAAGAGCGCGAGCTCGATCTGGATTTCTTCTGCAAGAAGCTGCGCATCACGCGGGCCGATTACGAAGGTTTTATCAACGGCCCCAAGGGCAGCTATCACGACTACGCCAATTGGGAGGGGCGCTACAGGCTGCTCAAGAAGATCCAGTCCGTGGCCGAGCGTGTGCGTGGCAAGCGGATCAATGTGTATTCGTGACCGCGCACATGAAGATCGCACATCTGACGTCGGCGCATCCGCGTGATGACATCCGCATATTCACTAAGGAATGCCGCAGTCTGGCCGCTGCAGGCCATGATTTGATGCTGGTTGTCGCGGACGGCCTCGGGCCGGAAGTCCGCGACGGCGTCAGGATCCTGGACGTGGGGCGCGCGCGCGGGCGCTTCGACCGTATGTTCCGTGTCACCCGGCGCATGCAGGCGCAGGCGCTGGCGCTCGAGGCCGACGTCTACCATTTCCACGACCCGGAGCTGCTGCCGGTCGGCGGGGCCATGCGGCGAGCGGGCAAGCGCGTGGTGTTCGATGCGCATGAAGATGTCCCGAAGCAACTGCTCGGCAAGCACTACCTGGGGCCGATTACCAAAAGCGTGTTGTCGTTCGTGTTCGCCGTATATGAGCGCCTGGCCTGCCGCAGGCTGGACGGGATCATCACGGCCACGCCTAATATCCGGGACAAGTTCCTGCGAATCAACGGGAACACGATCGACATCAACAACTTCCCCATGATCGGGGAGCTGGAAGGCAACATCGGCTGGGATCGCAAGGCCGACGAGGTCTGCTATGTCGGCGGCATCGCGGCCATCCGTGGTATTCGGGAGGTGGTCGCGGCGATGGCCGTGACGCATCCGCGGATCCGGCTCAATCTGGTTGGCGGCTTTGCCGAGGCGGATGTGGAGCAGGAAGTCGGCGCGACACCCGGCTGGCAGCAGGTGAACGCGCTGGGGGTGCGGGACCGTGTCGGCGTGCGGGACGTGCTGGCGCGCTCCAGGGCGGGCATTGTGACTTTCCTGCCGGTTCCCAACCACGTTGACGCGCAGCCCAACAAGATGTTCGAGTACATGTCGGCCGGCGTACCCGTGATCGCGTCGCATTTCCCGCTCTGGCGCGAGATCGTGGAAGGCAACGACTGCGGCCTGTGCGTGGATCCGCAGGATCCCGCGGCCATCGCGGGCGCGGTCAACCGTCTGGTGGACGATTCGGCGCTGGCGCAGCGCCTGGGCGAGAATGGCCGCCGCGCGGTGATGGAGCGCTACAACTGGGCGGCCGAGGAAAAGAAGCTCCTCGCCTTTTACGAACGACTGCAGGGGCGGATGGCATGCGAAAAATCGTGACGGTGATCGGGGCGCGTCCCCAGTTCATCAAGGCGAGCGCTGTTTCGCGGGCGCTGCATTCTTCCGGGCGGCTGGCGGAGGTGCTGATCCATACGGGGCAGCACTTTGACAGCAATATGTCCGAAGTGTTCTTCTCGGAGCTGGCAATGCCGACGCCTAAGTACAACCTGGGTGTGCACGGGGGACAGCATGGCGCCATGACCGGGCAGATGTTGGAAGGCATCGAGCGGATCCTGATAGACGAGAATCCGGACGCCGTGCTGGTCTACGGTGACACGAACTCCACCCTGGCGGGGACGCTGGCGGCCGTCAAGCTGCATATCCCCGTGGCGCATGTGGAGGCCGGCTTGCGTAGCTTCAATATGCGCATGCCCGAGGAGATCAACCGTATCCTGACCGATCGCATCTCGACATGGCTGTTTACGCCGACCGTTGCGGCGGTTAAGCACTTACGCTCCGAGGGCGTCGCCTCCGACAAGATCATTGCTGTGGGTGACGTCATGTACGACGTGGCACTTCACTTCAGCTCGCAAGTGGCCGAGACGGGCGGGGCCCTATCCCGCTTGGGGCTGTCATCCGGCAGGTATGTTTTGGCAACAGTGCATCGCGCCGAGAACACGGGTGATGCCGCACGGCTAGAGGTGATCGTGGCCGCGCTGTCCGACGCGGCCCGGAAACTACCGATGGTCTGGCCGTTGCATCCCCGCACCCGCGGTGTGTTGCAGCGCCACGATCTGCTGGACAAGCTCGCGGCGTCCGGCGTGCGTCTGATCGAGCCTGTGGGCTACCTCGAGATGGTGCAACTGGAGAAGTATGCGGCGCTGGTGGTGACCGACTCCGGCGGCGTACAGAAAGAAGCCTATTTCTTCCAAGTCCCTTGCGTGACGATGCGCGATGAGACGGAGTGGGTTGAGCTGGTCGAGGCCGGTTGGAACCGGCTGGCGCCGCCAGACGATCCAGAAACGGTAACGGCCGCAATCCTCGATGCGTTGGGCACGCGCGGACGGGAGGTGTCGCCCTACGGTAGCGGTGACGCTGCGGATAAGATTGTGGCGAGATTGACCGCAGATCTCGGGAACTGACGATGCGCCGCGCACCGTGGCGGTGTAACGCGGATGATGCGGCTCCGTCTGCAATCCAGGTTTTGTGTATTGATCGACCGGGTAGGCTCTATGTGTGGAATTTTTGGTGTCATTTCCTCCTCGCCGGTGCGCGAGGAAGAGCTAAATGTGCTGGTCAAGCATGCACAGCAGCGCGGCCGGGATTCCAGCGGGCTGGTGACCTTTGTCAACGACAGCTACCAAGTCTATCGCGCCGACTATACGATCACCCGTCTGCTCAAGGAGGTCCGGCCACGGGCTAGCCACCTCGTGTTGGGGCACAGCCGGCTGATCACCAATGGCCTGGGCGACAACCAGCCCGTCGTGCGCGACGGTGTGGCCGTTGTGCACAACGGCATCGTGGTGAATGACGAGGCCATCTGGGCCGAGATCGGCAAGGAACGGACCCTGCAGATCGACACCGAGATCATCGCGGGCATTGCAGCCGCGCACCTGGAATCGGGCGGCGTGCTGGAGCAGCTGCCGGCGCGCATCCTGGGCCTGTGCCGCGGCGTCGTGGCCTGTACCCTCATCATGCCCCGTCTGGGCAAACTCTGTCTGTTCTCGAACAACGGCAGCCTGTATGTCGGTCGCAAGGGTGATACGACCTTCTTCGCTTCGGAGCGTTATCCACTGACCGTCATCGGCTGCGGCGACATCGATCAGGTTCGCGAGGCAGTATTTGTCGATATCCCCGCATCGCAGGCAGCGCTGGATATCTCCGATCGCAAGGAGCGCAAGACCGACCTGATTCCGGCGCTGTCGCTGTCCGGGGCAGCAGAAGAGGAAAGCCTGCTCGGCTACCGCAGATACGAGGGGCGTCGCTGCACCAAGTGCCTGCTGACCGAGACCATGCCCTTCATCAGCTTTGAAGCCGACGGTGTCTGCAATTATTGCCGGCATTACAAGCCGCGCAACAAGCCGCGACCGAAGGAGGAACTGTTCAAGCTGGTCGAGTCCTATCGCCGCGCGCACGGCGACGATTGCCTGGTTCCGTTTTCGGGCGGCCGTGACAGCTGCTTCGGTCTGCACCTGATCGTGAAGGAGCTGCAGATGAAGCCCATCACCTACACCTACGACTGGGGCATGGTGACGGACCTGGGGCGGCGCAACATCAGCCGCATGTGCGCCGAGCTCGGTGTCGAGAACATCATCGTCGCCGACGACATTACCAAGAAGCGGGAGTACATCGCAAAGAACCTGCGTGCCTGGCTCACATCCCCCCACTTGGGCATGATCAGCATCCTGACGGCTGGCGACAAGCATTTCTTCCGCCATATCGAGACCATCAAGAGGCAGACGGGCATCAGCCTGAACCTTTGGGGCATCAACCCCTTGGAAGTGACGCACTTCAAGGCAGGATTCCTTGGCGTGCCACCCGACTTCGAAGAGAAACGCGTCTATTCACATGGCGCAATGAAGCAACTTCGCTACCAGTTTTTGCGACTGCGGGCGATGCTGCTGAGTCCAGGCTACTTCAACAACTCTTTGTGGGACACGTTATCCGGAGAGTACTACCGCAGCTTCACCAAAAAAACCGATTACCACCATATCTTTGACTACTGGCGCTGGGACGAAAAGCAGATCGACGATACCCTGGCCGGCTATGACTGGGAAAAGGCACCTGACACCAAAACCACTTGGCGAATCGGCGACGGAACGGCGGCTTTTTACAACTATGTCTACTACACGGTCGCCGGCTTCACCGAGCACGACACCTTCCGCAGCAATCAGATCCGCGAGGGCGATCTAACACGTGCTGAGGCACTGGAGATGGTCCAAGAGGAAAACATGCCGCGCTATCCCAACATCAAGTGGTATCTGGACGCCCTGGGCATGGACTTCAAAGAAGTCATTCGGGTCGTGAACGAGATCCCGAAACTGTATTGAGTCACCCATGAAACCGTGCATCTGGTACGTTTCCAAGTATGTGGCATCGCCAGCCAAAGTCGGCGCGGGTGGACGTGGCTATCTGATCATGAGCGAGTTCGCGCGCATGGGATATCAGAGCGTGATCATCACTTCGGATTCGAATCAGCTCACCGAGGTGCCGGTGCTGCGGGCACCCTATTTCTTTCAAGAAATTGACGGTATTCTGCTGTGCTGGGTGTGTACTATGAAGTACACGGTGGCCAAATCGCTGCGGCGCATACTAAGCTGGCTGGATTT
This sequence comes from Acidovorax sp. K2F, assembly GCF_025246485.1. Lineage (NCBI taxonomy): Bacteria > Pseudomonadati > Pseudomonadota > Betaproteobacteria > Burkholderiales > Comamonadaceae > Acidovorax > Acidovorax sp. K2F. The sequence continues at coordinate 143,522 of NZ_JAOBSQ010000026.1, read as the reverse complement.
TGAATGGCGACTCTGGCGCTTGCCCAAGCAAAGATTTCCCGCGCCAGACGTAATCATTGTCTCCAGCTTGTCACTACTCACGGTCCTCAATGGCTTCCTGCTGCGCCGTCGCTACAAATGTCGTTTGGTGCTCGAGATCCGCGACATCTGGCCCCTGACCATCACCGAGGAGGGCGGCTTCAGCCGCTGGAACCCGATGGTACTGGGGCTGGGCTTCATCGAGAAACTGGGCTACGGCCATGCAGACGCTATCGTGGGAACCATGCCCAACCTCGGCGAGCATGTCGCCAACGTACTAGGACGGCCCAAAACAACCCATTGCATTCCTATGGCTGTCAACGAAGCAGTACTCGGCCCGGGCGAAGCGCTGCCAGCTGACTATGTCGAAAAGTACATCCCCCAGGGCAAATTCATAGTAGCGCACGCTGGCACCATTGGGATCACCAACGCGCTGGACACCATGCTCGACTGCGCCGAAGTACTGAAGGACGACTCCAAGATCCACTTCCTGGTCGTTGGCGAGGGCGACCTGCGTACCCAGTACCAGCTCAAGTACGCCCATCTGACCAATCTCACCTTTGCGCCCCGCGTGCCCAAGCAGATGGTGCAATCTGTGCTCTCGCAGTGCGACCTGCTGTACTTCTCCGTTCATGCGTCTAAGGTCTGGAAGTACGGCCAGTCTCTTAACAAGGTGATCGACTACATGTTGGCCGGCAAACCCGTGGTGGCCTCATACAGCGGCTACCCATCCATGATCAATGAGGCGGACTGTGGCACGTACGTGCCAGCAGGCGACGTACCTGCGCTGTGCCGTGAGGTCCAGCGTTTCGCGGCTATGGATACTGGGCAGCGAGAGGCGATTGGCCGGCGCGGCCGAGAGTGGCTCTTGGCGCATCGCCGCTACAAAACGCTAGCGAAAAATTATCTGGATATTCTGTTTGAGCAAGCTGAAGTAAAGGTGCCAACATGAAACGCATGTTCGACCTGCTGCTGTCTCTGGTCAGCCTGATGGTCCTGGCGCTGCCCCTGCTGGCACTGTATGGACTGGTGCGCACCAAGCTCGGCAGCCCAGTGCTTTTTCGACAGATCCGCCCCGGCTTGCACGGGCGGCCTTTCATATTAGTTAAGTTTCGCACAATGACCGACGAACGCAGCTCGGACGGCTATCTTCTGCCCGACGCCCAGCGCCTGACCGCCTTCGGTCGCTTCCTGCGTGCTAGCAGCCTGGATGAACTGCCTGAGTTGTGGAACGTGCTGCGTGGAGAGATGAGCTTGGTTGGCCCGCGCCCTCTGCTCATGGATTATTTGCCGCTCTACTCCTTGGAGCAGATGCGCCGCCATGAGGTGCGCCCAGGTATCACAGGTTGGGCACAAGTAAACGGGCGCAATGCCTTGAACTGGAACGAGCGGTTCAAGCTAGATGTCTGGTATGTCGATCACCAATCGCTCTGGCTGGACCTGCGTATTCTCTGGCTCACCATAAGCAAGGTCATTGGGCGCGAAGGGATCACCGCCCAGAATGAGGCAACCATGCCCCGGTTCACTGGGGAAAAGCAATGAAGCGACTAGCCTTGCTAGGCGCAAGCGGCCACGGGAAAGTCGTTGCCGATGCAGCGCTAAGCGGGGATTGGGACGCCGTGGAATTTTTCGACGATGACTGGCCCCAGCGCCAATTAAATGGCCCGTGGCCTGTCACGGGCGACTCAACCATGTTGAGGGCCCGGCTCAAAGAATTTCAAGGCGTGATTGTGTCCATTGGCGACTGCACCGTACGCTGGAGCAAGCACCAAGCTCTTTCGGCAGCCGGAGCACCTTTGGCCACTGTCGTACACCCAGAAGCGATAGTGAGCAAGTATGCGGTTCTGGGCATCGGTACTGTAGTCATGGCGGGCGCTATCCTGCAAATCGATACCGTTGTGGGCCAAGCCAGCATCATCAATACCGGCGCTACGGTGGACCACGACTGCTACCTCGGGGATGCTGTGCACATCTGCCCGGGCGCCCATCTGTCAGGTAGTGTCCGGGTCGGGCATGGAAGCTGGGTTGGCGTGGGCGCTGCCGTCAAGCAAGGCATTGCTATCGGGGAGCAGGTCATGGTGGGCGCGGGTGCCGTGGTGGTGAGAGCTGTGCCTGACCGACTTACCGTCGTCGGCAACCCTGCTGCCCACGTGAGCACATGCAAGACACGAACGCAGAGTTGTTGATCTCATGCTGAACACACCTTTTTCCCCTTGGCCCAGCTACACCGACGAAGAAGCACATGCTGTACAGCGGGTGCTGCTGTCCAACAAGGTCAACTACTGGACGGGCAACGAGTGCCGGGAGTTTGAACGTGAGTTCGCTACCTGGTGCGGCACGAGACACGCCATCGCACTGGCCAACGGCACGTTGGCGCTGGACCTGGCGCTCAAAGGCTTGGGTATCGGACCTGGCGACGAGGTGGTGGTCACGCCGCGCACTTTCATCGCGAGCGTATCCTGTGTGGTGAACGCCGGAGCGACACCAGTGTTTGCAGACGTCGAAGCCGACAGCGGCAACCTTTCTGCTCGCACCGTCGCACAGGTGCTGACCGCTCGCACCAAAGCCATCATATGTGTACATTTGGCAGGTTGGCCTTGTGACATGGATCCCATCATGAAGCTTGCAGAACAGCACAGTCTCAAGGTGATTGAGGACTGTGCCCAGGCTCACGGAGCACTCTACAAAGGCTGCAATGTAGGGAGCATCGGCCATGTTGGCGCATGGAGTTTCTGCCAGGACAAGATCATGACCACCGGCGGTGAGGGCGGCATGGTCACGGTGAACGACGAACAATTATGGCGTGACATGTGGGCCTACAAAGACCATGGCAAGAGCTATGCCGCCGCCTATGAACGCCAACACCCTCCGGGATTCCGATGGTTGCATGAGAGCTTCGGAACCAACTGGCGAATGCTGGAAATGCAGGCCACTTTGGGCCGCATCCAATTGAAGCGTCTACCCGAATGGACGCGTCAGCGTAACGCCCATGCCAGGGTACTGGCGCAGGCTTTCAGGGAGTTTGCAGACACACACGGGCCAATCCGGCTCCCCGTGTTTGGCGCCTGCAATACTTGTCGAAGTCCCAACGCGTCTACACCCCCCTCTGGCTGCAACTGCTTGCATGCCCAGTACAAATTCTACGTTTACGTGCAACAACACAATCTGGCGTCTGGTTGGAGTCGGGACCGTGTAGTAGCCGCCATTAACGATGCCGGAGTGCCTTGCTACCAAGGCAGCTGTTCTGAGGTCTACCGGGAAAAAGCCTTCGAGGGCATGGAATTGCGGCCTGTCAAGCCAATGGCCACATCGAGGAGTCTGGGAGAGTCCAGCTTGATGTTCCTTGTTCACCCTACGCTCACTGAAGCGGAGATCACAAAGACCGCAGTCATTGCGACTCAAGTGCTTTCCCAGGCGCGAATCGATAGAAACTAAAATCACAGGTTTTTGGTTCGAATAACGCCTCTGAACGCCTCCATTTGCGGGCGGCTCTCCATGTCTGACACCACCACCACCCTCCCCCCTCAGGACGACAACCAGCTCATCGCCGAGCGCCGCGAAAAGCTCCGCGCTCTGCGCGAAGCCCAGGCCAACGGCGGTAGCGTTGCTTTCCCCAACAACTTCAAGCCCGGCCACAAGGCTGCCCAGTTGCACCTGGAACACAGCGCTGCCACGAACGAGTCCCTGGAAGCCACGCCGGTGAATGTGTCCGTGGCCGGCCGCATGATGCTCAAGCGGGTGATGGGCAAGGCCAGCTTCGCCACGATCCAGGATGGCTCGCTGGGCGAAGTGGGTGGGCGTATACAGCTCTATGTGACCCGTGACGCTGTGGGCGAAGAGCTATATGCGGCCTTCAAGCACTGGGATCTGGGCGACATCGTTGGTGCCGAAGGCTTGCTGATGAAGACCAAGACCGGCGAGCTGTCGGTCAAGGTGACCAGCCTGCGCCTGCTCACCAAGAGCCTGCGCCCGCTGCCCGACAAGTTCCACGGCATGGCCGACCAGGAGCAGAAGTACCGCCAGCGCTATGTGGACCTGATCACCGATGAGCAAGCCCGCAAGCGCTTCGTGGCCCGCAGCAAGGCCGTGAGCGGCCTGCGCGAGTTCATGGTGAGCCACGGCTTCCTCGAAGTCGAAACGCCCATGCTGCACCCCATCCCGGGCGGTGCCAATGCCAAGCCGTTCGTGACGCACCACAACGCGCTGGAGCAGGAGATGTACCTGCGCATCGCGCCCGAGCTGTACCTGAAGCGCCTGATCGTGGGCGGCTTCGAGCGCGTGTTCGAGATCAACCGCAGCTACCGCAACGAAGGTATCTCGGTGCGCCACAACCCCGAGTTCACCATGATGGAGTTCTACGCGGCGTACTGGAACTACCTGGACCTGATGGACTTCACCGAGACGCTGATCCGTGAAGTGGCGCTCAAGTCCACGGGCTCGCTGCAGATGACCTACCAGGGCCGCGCGGTGGACCTGTCCCAGCCGTTTGCCCGCCTGACCATCCGTGAAGCCATCTTCCAGTACACCGAGGCCGGTGCCCATGTGGACGATGCCGCCTGGCTCATCAGCGCATTGAAGAAGCTGGGCATGACCGAAGAGAAAGACAAGCTCTCGACCCGCACGCTGGCCAGCCTGCAGGTGTTGTACTTTGAAGAAACGGTGGAAGACAAGCTGTGGCAGCCCACCTTCATCATGGAGCACCCGACCGAGATCTCGCCGCTGGCCCGTGCGAATGACAGCCGCCCCGAGGTGACCGAGCGCTTTGAGCTGTACATCACCGGCCGCGAGTTCGGCAACGGCTTCAGCGAGCTGAACGACGCCGAAGACCAGGCCGCACGCTTCCATGCCCAGGTGGCCGCCAAAGACAGTGGCGACGACGAAGCAATGTTCTACGACCACGACTTCGTGCGCGCACTGGAGTACGGCATGCCACCCACGGGGGGTTGCGGCATTGGTATTGACCGCCTCATGATGCTGCTGACTGACAGTCCCAGCATTCGCGACGTGATTCTGTTCCCTGCGCTGCGCCGCGAGTCCTGAGGCCTGATTTGCGTCGGAGGGCGGTCTGCGACCGCCCCCTCTACCGGTCACCAGGCACCAAGGAGACATACCGTGCCCTTCAGCTCCAGTAACGCGCTCTACCCTGCCAACGAGCCCCTGCCTTCGGGCAATGCTTTTTCGGTATTGGTGGTCGAAGACCAGGGGTCCGTGCGCGCGGCGCTGGTGGCCGAACTGCGGCGGGCGGGGGTGTCAGACATCTTCGAGGCACCCGAGGGCCCGGTTGCGCTGCATCTGTTCAAGACCCACCGGCCCGATCTGGTGCTGCTGGACATCAAGCTGCCAGGCCAGGATGGCTACTGGGTGGCGCAGCAGATGCGTGAGAGCGAGGCGGGGGACTGGACGCCCATCATCTTCCTGTCGGGCCTGGACAATGAACTGGATGTGTGGCGCGGCATTGAGGTGGGGGGCGACGACTACCTGGTCAAACCCGTCAAGCCCATCGTGCTGATGGCCAAGCTGCGCGCCATGCGGCGGTTGCTGGACATGCGCCGACGGCTGGTGTCGATGTCGGCCGAGTTGCATGTCGCCAACCAGCGGCTCAACGAGATGGTGGAAATCGATGCGCTCACGGGCCTCGTCAACCGCCGCGGGTTTGACCGCATCCTGCACAACGAGATCCTGGCCGCGCGACGCGACGGCACGCCGCTCACGCTGATGCTGTGCGATCTGGACCACTTCAAGCTTTTCAACGACGCCAGCGGCCATGTGCAAGGAGACGCCTGCCTGAAAGAGGTGGGCCGCCTGTTGCGCGAGGTCTGTGTGCGCCCCCGGGACGTGGCCTCGCGCTACGGGGGGGAAGAGTTCGCACTTATCCTGCCCAACACGCCCCGCTCCGGCGCCATGACCTTTGCACGCGCCCTCGGGCAGCTGCTCAAGGTGCGCGCCATTGCACACGCAGACTCCCCACTGGGCGACACACTGACCCTGTCGGGTGGCATCACCACCTGCGTGCCCGACGACAGCACCAACGCCGAGAGCATGATCATGCGGGCCGACCAGGCGCTCTATGCCGCCAAGGCCCAGGGCCGCAACCGCTTCTTCAGTTTTGAAATGCAAATGGACACCGTGGAGCAATTGCGCAATTGAGTTTCTTCCACTTCTTCTCGTTCGACGCGACTGAACGCAACGCCCGTACCGCCGTCTCCCGCATGCAAGTTCTGAAAACCCGACTGCCCGAGTGGATGCAGGACTGGCTTGAGGTCATCATTCCTGGCTCGCAGATCCTGCTGATTCTGTTTGTCGCCTGGCTATTGCAGCGCACACTGAGGCGCCTGGTGCGCCGTGCCAGCGCCCACTACCAGTTGCCCAATGAACTGCTGGTGCCCATCAACGGCCTGATCCGCTGGCTCATCATTGCCAGCGCCGCGCTACTGGTGCTGGAGCGCATGGGGGTGTCGGCCACGGTGCTCTGGACCGCCTTCACCGGTTTTGCCACCGTGGGTGCCGTCGCGTTCTTCGCTGCCTGGAGCGTGCTGTCCAACCTGTTTTGTGCGCTGCTGATCTTCACCGTGCGGCCCTTCAAGATCGGCGACTACATCGAGGTGCTGGACACCGCAGAGAAGCCTGGCGCCAAGGGACGCGTGGTGGACATCAACCTGCTTTACACCACGCTGGAAGACCACGGCGCAGCCACCGGTCACACGGCCTGGCTGCAGATTCCGAATGCGCTGGTGTTCCAGCGCGTGGTACGCAGGTTTCAGGGGGTACCGCCGCCCCCTGCCCCGCCTGCGGCCACTGCGGATGCGGTAGCCAATGCCTCACCGGCCGCACCGACACCTGTGACGCCAGGGCCCTTCAACACGCCCTAGTGGGTAACCGCGCGGCACCGCAAGGGGTGGCGCCGTACCGGACACACCACCACACGCAGGTCAGGGCAACAGGTCCAGCGCCTGCAGGTAGGCAGGCTGGTACATCAGTTCATCCCAGGCTTGCGGCAGGGTTTCGGGCAGCAGCGCCAGGCGGCGGGATTCGCTGTCCACACTGGGCTGCCAGCGCCCCTGGTTGCGGGCGTTGTCGAGGCCCGTGATGAGTTCGTCCACCGCCTTGCCATCGCCCACGCTCTGGTTGCACAGCAGCACCAGGTCGCAACCCGCTTCCAACGCCGCCACGGCGGCATCGGTGTAGCTGACCACCTGGCCGTCCAGGCGGCGGGCCCCTTCCATGCTGAGGTCGTCGCTGAAGATCGCGCCGTCAAAACGCATCTGACGGCGCAGGATGTCTTGCAGCCAACGCTTCGAGAAACCGGCGGGACGGCTGTCCACCTTGGGGTAGATCACATGGGCCGGCATCACACTGGTGAGGGTGCTGCTGAGCCAGGGGTAAGGCGCCGCATCGTCGGCCAGGATGGCCTTGAGGCTGCGCTTGTCTACGGGTACCTCGGTGTGCGAGTCCGCCTTAACAAAGCCGTGGCCAGGGAAGTGTTTGCCGCAGTTGGCCATGCCCGCCTGCAGCAGGCCGTGCATGAGGCTCTTGGCCAGCAGCGCCACCACACGGGGGTCGCGGTGGAAGGACCGGTCTCCAATCACTCCGCTTTCGCCCCAATCCAGGTCGAGCACGGGCGTGAAGCTGAAGTCCACACCGCAGGCGCGCAATTCGGTACCCAGCACATAACCCGCCGCCGTGGCCGCATTGGTGGCGCGCAGGGCGCCGCTGCCGGGCACAGCCTTGGCGCCCTTGCCGTCATCCATCCACATCTCTCCCAGCGCGCGCATGGGCGGCAGGTGGGTGAAACCATCGGTGCGAAAGCGCTGCACGCGGCCGCCTTCGTGGTCCACACAGATCAGCAGGTCGTCGCGCACGGCCTTGATGCTGCTGGTGAGCTGCAGCAGCTGTGCGCGGTTTTCCCAGTTGCGGGCAAACAGGATGACACCACCCGTGAGTGGGTGCGCCAGGCGGCGGCGGTCATCGGCACTGAGGGTGGTGCCAGCGACGTCGAGGATCAGGGGTGCATGTTCAGTCATGGGACGTTTCAAGGGTCAATTGCTACTCAATTGATAGCTATCAGCACATATGAATCATGCGCTTCAAGGTAATTTGGTTTGGATTTTTTCTACCACACAGAAGCTGGCGGCGTAGTCGGTTTCGTCGGTCACGCTCAGGTGCGCCTGCAGCCCTTGGGCCTCAAACCATTCCTTGAGCGCGCCGTGCAGCACGATGACAGGCTGGCCGCTGCGTAGCTTGGCGACCTCGCAGTGGCGCCAGGTCATGGGCATGCGCATGCCCAGACCGATCGCCTTGCTGAAAGCCTCCTTGGCCGAGAACCGGGTGGCCAGGTAGCGCAAACCCCGGTCGGGCCAGCGCGCGCTGCGTTCACGCCAGGTGACCAGTTCGCCCTCGGCCAGCACCTTTTCAGCAAAGCGGTCGCCGTGGCGCGCCAGGCTGGCCGCGATGCGGCGCACGTCGCAGATGTCGGTGCCGATGCCGTAGATCATGAAATTTCAATCAAAATGGCTAGAAGCGGTAGTGAAACATGCCTCTGCAGCTATCAAATCAGGAGTTTCCTGCGCCCACAAAGCCCTGGGCAATGCAATCCAGGTACGCCTGCACGGTTGCGGCGTAGCCCAGCTCCAGCGCATCAGCAATCAGCGCATGGCCAATAGAGACCTCCAGGACGCCCGGCACTTCGCGCACAAAAGCCGCAAGGTTGTCCCGGTTGAGGTCATGGCCAGCGTTAACACCCAATCCGACGTCCAGCGCAGCCTGGGCGGCTGCGGCATAGCGTTTGAGCTCGGCCGCCTGCTGCGCCGAGCCCCAGGCGGCGGCATAGGGCTCGGTGTACAGCTCCACCCGGTCGGCTCCCACGGCCTTGGCCGCAGCCATTTGCTCGGGGACCGGGTCCATGAAGAGGCTCACGCGCACACCCAGGGCCTTGCATTCGGCCACCAGGGGCGCCAGGCGCTCGGCATCTTGCGGAAAGCTCCAGCCGTGGTCGCTGGTGAACTGGTCCTCGCTGTCGGGCACAAAAGTCGCCTGCTGGGGGCGCACCTGGCGAATGAAGTCCATCAGGTTCTGCGACGGGTTGCCCTCGATGTTGTATTCGCGGTCGGGCCATGCCTTCATCAGTGTTGCCAGCTCATGCACGTCCTGGCCGCGGATGTGCCGTTCGTCGGGCCGGGGGTGCACCGTGATGCCCTGCGCACCCGCTTGCAGGCACAACTTGGCCGCGCGGGTGACGCTGGGAATGCCCAGGTGTCGCGTGTTGCGCACCAAGGCCACCTTGTTGACGTTGACGGACAAGGCGGTGCGCTGGGGAGAGTGAGAGGATGGATTCATAGGGCCTGCAAATCAATCATGAGCTGGCGGGTGCGCAGCGTCGGGCTGCCGCAATGGTATTGCAGCAGGGCACGCAGCTGCGGCTTGAGTTCGGTCGCCACGGGGGCACATGCGCGCAAGGTGGCGGTGTAGCTGGCCACGTCATCCAGGCCATGCTGCAGGGCCCGCCACTGGCTGCCCAGCAGGCCTGCGCGGTCCGCTGCCGACGCGGCGCGCAAGCCGCCTTCGGGTACCAGGGTGTAGCGGGTGCCCGGCTCCAGGGGGGCGAAGGTCATGGTCTGCACGCCCAGTCCCGGCAAGAGACCGATCTCGCGCAGGAGCAGCAGCTCAAAACTGCGCAGCACCGCCTCGAGCGCATCGCCATGCTCACTGGCCAGCACGCGCACCACTCCTGAATAGGCATCAAACAACGCCGGGTGCGGGTCTGCCCTCGCCAGCAGGCGCAGCAGCAGTTCATTGAGGTACATGCCCGACAGCAAGGCATCTCCCGTGGGCATCACATGCCCCCCCACCCATTCGGCGCCCTTAAGCGTGTGGATGTCGGCATGGCCATCGCCCGTGAGCGTGTAGGTCACCAGCAAGGGCTGCAGCGGCAGCAGCACCGGGCGGAAGTTGGAGCTGGGCTTCTTGGCCCCTTTGGCCACGAGTGCGGTCCGCCCTTGCTGGCGGCAGAAGACCTCCAGGATCAGGCTGGATTCGCTCCAGTCGTAGCTGTGCAGCACGAACGCAGGTTCATCAGAAATGCGCTTGGCTACGGCCACGGTACTGCGGGGATGAATGGTACGGAGGGATCGCCCGTAACGTCTGCTGAGGGGTGTGCGCGCAGGAAGACGGGGAAGTCAGCTTTCGGGGTTATTCGTAGCCGAAGGAGCGGACCCGGGCTTCGTCATCGGCCCAGCCGGAGCGGACCTTGACCCACAGCTCCAGGAACACCTTGGCGTCCATGAGCTTTTCCAGCTCCTGGCGGGCCTCGGTGCCAATGCGCTTCAGGCGCTCGCCCTTGTCGCCAATGACCATCATCTTGTGGTTGTCACGCTCCACCACGATGGTGGCGGCAATCTTGACCAGGCGTTTGTGCTGCTTGCTCTTTTCCTCATCGAACTTGTCGATGACCACGGTCGAGGTGTAGGGCAGTTCGTCGCCCGTGAAGCGAAACAGCTTCTCGCGCACGGTTTCAGAGGCCAGGAACTTCTCGCTGCGGTCGGTCAGTTCATCCTCGCCATACCACCAGGCCTGCTCGGGCAGGAATTTGGCGCAGATGCCAAACAAACGCTCGATGTCGCCCTTGTTCTTGGCCGACATGGGCACGAACTCGGCAAACGGATGGCGCTCCTGCATGCTCTTGAGCCAGGGGGCCAGCTCGGCACGGCGGTGCACCATGTCCAGCTTGTTGGCCACCAGCAGCGTGGGAATGCCCGGCTTGAACAGCGAAAGCACCTTGGCATCCGCCAGCGTGAAGTTGCCGGCTTCCACCACAAAAAGGATCAGGTCCACGTCGCCAATCGCGCCCATCACCGTCTTGTTCAGCGACTTGTTGAGTGCGGTGGCGTGCCGGGTCTGGAAACCAGGGGTGTCCACAAAAATGAACTGCGTCTGGTCCAGGGTGCGAATGCCCGTGATGCGGTGGCGCGTGGTCTGCGCCTTGCGCGAGGTGATGCTGATCTTTTGCCCCACCAGCGCATTGAGCAAGGTGGACTTGCCCACGTTGGGCTTGCCAACAATGGCGATCACACCACAGCGTTGGCCGGGCACAGCCGCCGGAGCCCCCGCAGCAGCCAGCATGGCTTCCAGATCGTTTTGCACCGGGGCGCTTTCAGCACCCTGGTCAGCAGCTACATCTTTGGTAGCGTCATTCATAAATTCTTTGCTTTCAATGTGGCCAGCATGGCCGCGGCGGCGGCTTGCTCGCCTGCCCTGCGGGAACCGCCGATGCCACGCTCGGTCAGGCCCAGTTCGGGAATATCGCACTCGACGTCAAAGGTCTGGCGGTGGGCCGCACCCACCGTCGCGACCACCTTGTACTGCGGCAGCCTCATTTTGCGGCCCTGGAGCCACTCCTGCAACGCGGTTTTGGCGTCCTTGGATGCTGCCTGCATCTGCGGGTTGATCTCCACGCCCTGGAAAAGACGGTGCACCAGCGCTTCTGCGCTGGTGTAGCCAGCATCCAGATACACCGCCCCAATCAGGGCCTCCAACGCGTCCGCCAGGATGGAGGGGCGCTGCTGCCCCCCTGATTTCGCCTCACCCTCTCCGAGGCGCAGTACCTCTGAGACTTTGAGTCGCACCGCCAACTGGTGCAACGTGTCCTGCTTGACCAGATTGGCCCGCACCCGCGACAAGTCCCCCTCGGGCAACGCAGACAAACGCTGGTACAGCAGGCTGGCCACCGCCAGGTTCAAAACGGAGTCGCCCAGAAATTCAAGCCGCTCGTTATGGTCCGCAGAGAAACTGCGGTGTGTGGTGGCACGCTGGAGCAGCGAAGGATCGGTAAACACATGCTGCAGGCGATCCTGCAGAGCTAAAAGACCGGGCTGCACCTAGTTGGTCTGCGCTTCAAGACGGTAGACCAGATAAGCCGGCCCCGCCAGGGGAATTTCACGCGAGTATTTAAAAGACACGACGACCTTGTCGCCGCGTTTTGTAACCTCCAGATCGGCACCTCGGATGGACCGAATGTCATCAATGGTGGCGGCGCGATCAAAGGCTGCGCGAATTCCTGGAACAGTGGTTTCGAGCTTAGCCTTCTCAATGGCCTTCTTCGCAGACGCATACTCCAGAAAAATCGGCACCGACTGTCCGCCAATGGCAAAAGCCGCCACAGCGATCAGCCCCACAAAAATCAGTCCGAAAAACGACAGCCCGCGTTGGCTTGAGCGGCTTGCAGTGCGATATGTCTTCATCAATGACCCCCTCAATGTTATTTGCAATCGCCCGCACTCAATGGAACGAGCCGATGCGCTTGAGATTACCGAAATTCATCCAGACAAAAAAGGCCTTGCCCACGATGTTGCCCTCGGGCACAAACCCCCAGTAACGGGAATCGAGCGAGTTGTCGCGGTTGTCGCCCATCATGAAATAGTGCCCCTCCGGCACCTTGCAAGTGACACCTTCTACACTGTAGCGGCAGTTTTCGCGATAAGCAAAATTGCTGGCGCCTTGCACAAAAGCGGGCACGTCGGGATTGTTCAGCAACCGATGCGGCTGATCACCCAGTTGCTCTTCCAACTGCTTGAAGTAACGCATGGAGTCTTCTTCAAAGAAGTCGGGCAACGCCTTGGTGTCAACAGTTTTACCGTTGATGGTGAGGCGCTTGTTGATGTAGGCCACCTCATCGCCCGGCACCCCTACGACACGCTTGATGTAGTCCATGCTGGGCTGTGGTGGATAGCGGAACACCAGAACATCGCCGCGAACGGGCCTGGATCCCTCGGTCAACCGTGTGTTGATGACAGGCAATCGAATGCCATAGGTGAATTTATTCACCAAAATCAGGTCGCCAACGAGCAGCGTTGGGATCATGGAGCCCGATGGAATCTTGAAAGGCTCGAAAAGAAACGAGCGCAAGAAAAACACCGCAGCGATGACTGGGAACAACCCCGCAGTCCAGTCCAGCCACCAGGGTTGCATGAGGATGCGGCCCTTGGCTTCCTGCACATCCACATCCACCTTCTGGATGCCCATGCGATCCAGCTCTGCACGCCGCTCAGTTGCTGCGTCCTCGATGGCCTGCGCCGCGCGGCGCCGCCGGGGCAGAAAATAAATGCGCTCTGCCAGCCAGTAGATGCCGGTGACGACCGTCGCCAGAAACAAAAGCAGTGCAAAGTTGCCCTCGATAGCTCCGGTATACCAGGCACCGATATAGCCCACGAAGGCCGCCAGCACCAGTGACGTCAAAATTTGCATGAATTGCATCAATCTTCCACCTGCAAAATGGCCAGGAATGCCTCTTGAGGCACCTCGACCGATCCGATCTGTTTCATGCGCTTTTTGCCTGCTTTCTGCTTCTCAAGAAGCTTGCGTTTGCGGGTGATATCGCCGCCATAACACTTGGCCAACACATTTTTGCGCAGTGCCTTGATGGTTTCTCGCGCAATGATGTTGGCGCCGATGGCCGCCTGGATGGCCACGTCATACATCTGGCGGCTGATGATCTCGCGCATCTTGGCAACCACTGCCCGGCCGCGGTACTGCGACTGCGAACGGTGCACGATGATGGACAAGGCATCCACCTTTTCTCCGTTGAGCAGGATATCCACCTTCACCACATCGGAGGCACGGTACTCCTTGAACTCATAGTCCATGGAGGCGTAGCCGCGGGAGACCGATTTGAGCTTGTCAAAGAAGTCGAGCACGATTTCACCGAGCGGCATTTCGTAAGTGAGCATTACCTGGCGACCGTGGTACGCCATGTTCATCTGCACGCCACGCTTCTGATTGGCCAGCGTCATCACCGGGCCTACATAATCCTGCGGCATGTACAGATGGACCGTCACGATAGGCTCGCGGATTTCCTCCAGACGACCCTGGTCAGGCATCTTGGAAGGGTTCTCGACCATGATCACTTCGCCGTCGGCCTTGACCACCTCATAGACCACACTGGGGGCCGTTGTGATGAGGTCCTGGTCGAATTCGCGCTCCAGCCGCTCTTGCACGATCTCCATGTGCAACAGTCCAAGAAAGCCGCAGCGGAAGCCAAAGCCCAGCGCCTGACTCACCTCGGGCTCATAGTGAAGCGAAGCATCGTTGAGCTTGAGCTTTTCCAGGGCGTCACGCAGCGAGTCGTACTCGCTGGCTTCGGTGGGGTAAAGACCTGCGAACACCTGGGGCTGGATCTCCTTGAAACCAGGCAGCGCGTCCGTAGCAGGCCCTGCATTGTTGGGGAGCTTCTTCTCGAGCGTGATGGTGTCACCCACCTTGGCGGCCTGCAGCTCCTTGATGCCGGCAATGATGTAGCCCACCTGCCCCGCATCGAGGGAATTGCGCGGCTCGTTGGCGGGCGTGAACACCCCCAGGTTGTCGGCGTTGTACACCGCGCCCGTGGCCATCATCTTGATGCGCTCGCCCTTGAGCAAGCGGCCATCGACCACACGCACCAGCATGACCACCCCCACGTAGCTGTCAAACCAGCTGTCGATGATCATCGCGCGCAGCGGGCCATCGGCATTGCCACGTGGTGCGGGCACCTTGGCAACAATCGCCTCCAGAATCTCATCGATTCCCATACCGGTTTTGGCAGAACAAGGAATCGCGTCGGTGGCATCAATGCCGATCACATCTTCGATCTCGGCCTTGGCGTTGTCTGGATCAGCGTTGGGCAGATCCATCTTGTTGAGCACCGGCACCACTTCCACACCCAGATCCAGAGCGGTGTAGCAGTTGGCCACAGTCTGCGCTTCGACCCCCTGCGATGCATCCACCACCAACAGCGCACCCTCGCATGCAGACAGCGAACGACTCACCTCATACGAGAAGTCCACATGCCCTGGCGTGTCGATCAGATTGAGGTTGTAGACCTGCCCATCCTGGGCCTTGTACTGCAGCGCAGCGGTCTGCGCCTTGATGGTTATCCCACGCTCTTTTTCGATATCCATCGAGTCCAGAACCTGGGCCTCCATCTCACGATCTGCAAGACCCCCGCACCGCTGAATCAAGCGGTCGGCAAGCGTCGACTTGCCATGGTCGATGTGCGCAATGATGGAAAAATTTCTGATGTGATTCATCAACGGAAAGCGTCAAGTGATTGAATTAAAACAGTGCGCACAAGAAAAAAGGGCGCGTCGAATGGCGACGCGCCCTGAACCAACAATCATTGGCAACTGCGATAGTTGGAGCTTCATTGTAGGCAAAAAGGCCGCCTGAAAAAGCCCGACCCTCGGCATCCAAGGGAAGTTGCCAGGGTGCAACAGGAATTTTATACACAGTTTATACACAGTCTGCACAAGAACAACGCTGGACAACTTGTGGGTGAGCTGTGGATCAATTGTGCATTGCTCAAAAACATCCCACATCGTGAACAGAGCGCCCGTCGATATGCAGATAAGCGTTGAACGCAAGTCTCTATTCTATCGAAACTGGTTGATGGACCTCTGAAAAGTTAGCAAAAGCTAACATCTAGACTGGTGTGGACGCCTCCTACCAACCCCTCAAAAAAAACCAGGCACCGACAATGGCCCCCTTGAAACGTAGGGAATGGCCCGACTCCGGGCCATCCTCGTTCTCGCTTGTGGCGCTTATCTGCCGGGGCGAATCAGCGCGTACTGAGCCCACTCACCACGGCGATACAGCACGTTGATGGACTTGCTCTTATCAGCCTTGGACAACACGGATTCAAACTCTTTCACGCCCGCCACTTCGGTGTTGGCAACCGACAGGATGATGTCCCCTTCCCGGAGGCCAGCGCGTGCTGCCGCGTCCGTGGCGGTCGCCACGACCACCCCGCCCTTGAGCTTGAGTTCCTTCTTCTGGGCATCCGTCAGTTCCGTCACTGACAAACCGATCTGCTGTGCAGCGGCAGAGGCCTTGGGCTTCTCCTCGCGCTCGGCTACTTTGGTGGCGGGCTTGTCAGGTTCGATCTCCGCGATGGTGATGGCCAGATCACGGGATGCACCGCGACGGAACACCGTCAGCGAACTGCGATTGCCTGGTTTGGTGTTCCCCACAAGGCGCGGCAGGTCTGCCACCTTCTCGATGGGTTTGCCATCAAAGCGCGTGATGATATCGCCCGCCTCCACACCCGCTTTGTCGGCGGGCGATCCTGCCTCCACTCCGGTCACCAGAGCGCCCTGCGCCTTGCCCAGGCCAATCGACTCAGCAACATCCTTGGTGACTTGCCCGATCTGGACACCGATACGGCCACGCGTCACACGGCCCGAAGCGCGCAGCTGCTCACTCACACGGATGGCTTCATCCATGGGGATGGCGAACGAGATACCCATGAATCCGCCAGAGCGGGAATAGATCTGGCTGTTGATGCCCACCACCTCACCACGCATGTTGATAAGCGGCCCGCCAGAGTTTCCGGGGTTGATGGCCACATCAGTCTGGATGAAGGGCAGGTAGTCACCCGTATCGCGCTGCTTGGCACTGACGATGCCCGCGGTGACCGTGTTTTCCAGCCCAAAGGGTGAACCGATCGCCATCACCCACTCGCCCACTCGGAGGCGACTCACATCCCCCACTTTCACAGCAGGCAATCCTGACGCCTCGATCTTCACAACGGCCACGTCAGTGCGCTTGTCAGCCCCCACGATGCGCGCCTTGAACTCACGCTTGTCCGTCAAGGTCACAATGACCTCGTCAGCGCCTTCAACCACATGCGCGTTGGTCATCACAAACCCGTCAGAGGTCAGAATGAAACCCGATCCCACTCCACGTGGCTGCGCCTCTTCTTCCTGTTGAGGCCGTTGAGGCCGCTGTTGACGCGGAGCATTGGGGATGGGTACCCCAAATCGGCGAAAAAATTCCAGCATCTCTTCGTCCATGCCATTGGCGTTGGCTCGACTGGACGCTTTCTCGACGGTGCGGATGTTGACCACTGACGGCCCCACCTGATCCACCAGATCGGTGAAATCAGGCAAGCCCCGAACCAGCGGTGCAGGTTGTGCCAACGCCGCATGGGGCGCTACCGAGACCGTGGCCAGACCACCCATCAGGCATGCCACTGCCACCGAACGCAACATACTTCCATCAAACTTCGGCATCTTCGACCTTTCTTGATTCTTGGCGAATGCTGTTCACGAATTGTGTGTGACTGTGAAGAGTGTGACGCCAAATGGTTCCCCGCATTCGTCACGCCCTCCATGCCCACACAAACCGCCAAATGACCGGGTATGGCGGCCCGCAGTCATCGGCAGCGCGGCTGTCAGCGCAGGCGCTCCAGCTGACCTACAAAAAGGCGCAGTGTCTGCAGAGGTACCTCTCCCACTGCGGTCAACCACGTGTCTGACGGCCCACGCTGGGCTACCAGCTGTGTAGCGCCCATGCTGGACACCTGGGGCTGCGCGGGATGACGCTGCGGGTCGAAGGGCTCCAGAAACAACGACACCGAGGCCAGTCCATCGGAGTACAGGCACTGCAAGACACTGGAGGCATCCGGAGCGTCAGACATCGCCCGTCGGTGACAGCTGACAGGCACAAATCCGGCCACGGGCTGGCGCAAGGCCCAACCTTCGGCCTTTGCCGTAGTTTTGACCACTGAGGGTGCCACCACCTTGTAACCCGAAGTCGCGTCCATCAGACGCGTCAGCTGATCAACCTTCACCGGCGCATTGAGATCCAGCTCGGAAAAAGCCGCTTGCTCCAAGACCCGACCATCAGCCGCCAGCGTCTGCAGCTTCACCACCAGCCCGGTTTCACGCTCGCTCCAGAGCCGATAACCGAACCGCAGGGTATCCGCCGGCTGAAACCAGACCACGTCCGACACGAAGCCAGCCACGCGCTCCTGCCCCAGCAGGCGGGGCGTGTAGAACTGGGCGATCGATGTACCACTGACCACAGGTACGCGCGGAAAGAGCCCAGATACATCGCGGCGGTCTGACCGCACAACGCGCGCCTGGGGCAGGAAGGTACGAACTTCGTCGTTACGGCGATAGACCGTGCGCGGAGTGCCACTGAGCGATTCAACCCGCTCCAATTGTTGCTGGCCATCGCATGCGTGCCAGATGCGTGAGCTGGACATGGCGCCGTTGGCCGACAACACCACAAAGGTTCCGGCATAGGCTCGGCTGCACGGTGCGCTGTGCATGCGCTCGATCCACTGCGCCATGTCGCGCTCGGCCACTGCAGTGGTAGTTGACTCAGAGGATGCAGCAGGAGCCCCCGCCACAGGCCCCACGAACAAGCCACACATCGCTGCGGCTATCAGCGAGCCAAGCCATCGAACCCGGGTATTTCCAAAGACCTTCGCAACTCCAGAGGGGTTCATCACACGATCTCAGCGCCAGACATACCGTTCACGATTCAGCGGCCAGGAGTCTCAAAAGTAGCGTTGCGCAAAAAGCCAGCAGGCATCTGCAGGGCCGACGTACTGCCAAACTGCTTATGGGCCGCCAGCAACTCATCCAATCGAGGATCCCGGATCATCACTTGCTGGCCGTCCGCATCAGCAACAGCCACGACAGGCGCGCCTTGCGCCGTCGCACGCTCGGGGGAAGACGCGGCCAGTTGAGCACCCGCTCCACCCGCCCCCTGCAGTTGGGAAAACGAGGTCCAGCCAATGGCCGCCACGGCGGCCAGCGACGCAAAACCCGCAACCATCTTCCAACGGAAAACCGAAGCATTGGCAGCCACAGGCAGAGGGGTGGCTACGATGCCCAGTTGGGCTGGAACATGTGGACGCTGTGGCGGAGCCTCCTTGGCCAGCTCTTCGCGCAAGCGGGACAGAAACGCTGGATTTGCTGGCCGCGCCAAATCAGAAGAACGCAACGCATCGCCCACAAGGTGGTAAACCGCCCATGTGTCGCGTCCTTCGTCTTCCGCCGCCCAGGCCAGCGCATCGGCAAACTCATCGCCGTGCAGCTGACCATCCGCCAGAGCAGATAGCTGTTCGCTCCGTCCGCCGGTCAAGCTGACGTCCGCCGAGGCGGTGATACCTGTTTGTGCCTTGTTCATTCAATCACCTCACCACCGTTTGCCCGACTGGTTTTCGAGCAAGGGTCGCACTTTGGCCGAAATGGCTTCTCGCGCCCGAAAAATTCGAGATCGCACCGTACCAATGGGGCACCCCATCGCGGTAGCAATTTCTTCATAACTGAGCCCTTCGATCTCTCGCAGCGTGACAGCTTGGCGCAGATCATCGGGCAAGGCCTCCATGGCTGCATTCACGACCTGGGCGATTTCCTGGGCCGCAAGGACAGTTTCGGGGGTTTCGTCGCTGGTTAGTTCGTGTCCAAGGCGGGAAGTTTCATCCTCGTCCTCCGAACCCCTGAATGCATTTTCGGAAATGACCGGGTTGCGCTTCATATCCATGAGCGCCTTCTTGGCTGTATTGACAGCAATCCGGTACAGCCAGGTGTAAAACTGGGCGTCGCCGCGAAACTGGTGCAGCGCCCGATAGGCGCGGATGAAGGTTTCCTGGGCAATGTCCTGCACCAGGTCCGTGTCGCGCACCATGCGCCCGATCAGTCGTTCGATGCGGCGTTGGTACTTGATGACCAGCAATTCATAGGCGCGCTGGTCGCCCGCTACCGTGCGCTCCACCAGTTGGAGGTCGCTGTCTTCGGAGGGGGAAGGCGGAATTACAGTCATGGATACTCAGTATTCACGCCCTGGGGCAGCTTGCCGGGCGGTTTCGTCAGCGTTGTCAGCGCCCGATCTGGCGCGCGAATATACCGCACGGCGCAAGTCCATCCAGCGCTCTGGCTGACTGGAACGCTCCAGCCACAACCACAGCGGCGGATGTCCGACGAGCAAGATGCGCACCCACAGATGCGCCTGCAGATCCAGAAGCACCTCCGGGGGCGCTGAAAGCGTCAGCGGCACACTGGTGGGCGGCGCCACTCGGTTCAGCGTCCAGGCTTGGCCGTCGAACTGCAAAACTCCACGGGCTTGGCTCCACCAAAAGTGCATGGCAGCCGCCATCGCTGGCAGCCAGAAACACAGGGCCACTGCGATAGACAGATGCGCAGCACGGCTACCCAAAGCGATCCAGGCAACCAAAACGGCACCACCAGCAAGCACCCAGGCAGCCAACAGCACGCCCAGCACCCGACTGCGACCCAACGGATATTGGACAGAGGGAGGCCGTCTCGAAAGCCGCGTCACAAGACAGCTCCCTTCGACGGATGGATCAAGCGCCAACTCGATGACGGACCGACACCACAGTCAATAACACATCGCCCGCAGGCC
Organism: Acidovorax sp. K2F; assembly: GCF_025246485.1. Classification (NCBI taxonomy): domain Bacteria; kingdom Pseudomonadati; phylum Pseudomonadota; class Betaproteobacteria; order Burkholderiales; family Comamonadaceae; genus Acidovorax; species Acidovorax sp. K2F. Next base: position 123,326 of record NZ_JAOBSQ010000026.1, on the reverse strand, counting down.
CACAAGCGATACGTATTGCCACCGAATCCGAGATTGGTATATGCGCGCAATCAGACGCGTTTGAATACCAGCGTTCCGTTGGTGCCGCCAAAGCCAAAGTTGTTCTTGACGGCCACATCAACCTTCATGTCCCGCGCCGTATTGGCGCAGTAGTCGAGATCACACTCCGGATCCTGGTTGAACAGGTTGATGGTGGGCGGCACTTTTTGTTCATGCAGTGCCAGCACGGTGAACACACTCTCAATTCCCCCCGCACCGCCGAGCAAGTGGCCCGTCATGGATTTGGTGGAGCTCACAACGGTCTTGTAGGCGTGGTCGCCCAAGGCCGCCTTGATTGCGTTGGTTTCGTTGATGTCACCCAGGGGAGTGGACGTGCCGTGGGCGTTAAGGTAATCCACCTGATCGGCATTGATCCCGGCGTTGCGCAACGCGCTGAGCATGGCGCGCCGGGGCCCATCCATGTTGGGAGCGGTCATGTGACCTGCATCTGCGCTCATGCCGAAGCCGCTGAGTTCGGCATAAATCTTGGCGCCTCGCGCCTTGGCATGTTCGTACTCTTCGAGCACCATCACACCGGCGCCTTCGCCCAGCACAAAACCGTCGCGGTCCTTGTCCCAGGGGCGGGATGCCGTCTTGGGGTCGTCGTTGCGAGTGGACAGGGCCCGCATGGCAGCAAACCCGCCGATGCCCAGCGGAGATACCGTGGATTCGGTGCCCCCAGCCACGACCACGTCCGCATCGCCGTATTCGATCATGCGACCGGCCTCGCCGATACAGTGCAAGCCTGTCGTGCAGGCGGTCACCACGGCAAGGTTGGGACCCTTGAAGCCAAAGCGCATGGACACATGCCCTGCCACCATGTTGATGATGGACGCAGGTACAAAAAATGGAGTGATACGCCGTGGCCCGCGGCTGACCAGCTCGGCGTGTGTGTTTTCGATCAGCGGGAGGCCGCCAATGCCGGAGCCGATCACGCAGGCAATGCGTGTGGCGAACTCCTCACTGAGCGCTTCACCCGTGGGAAGCCCTGCGTCCTGGACGGCCTGCGCTGCAGCAGCGATGCCGTAGTGGATGAAGGTATCCATCGCGCGCGCATCCTTGGCGCTGATGTACGACTCCAGGTCAAGACCTTTGACCTCTCCCGCAATCTTGCAGGCGAAGTTCGATGCATCGAACTTGGTGATGAGATCAATGCCGGACTGGCCGGCAAGGAGATTGGCCCAGGACTCGGCCACCGTGTTACCCACGGGGCTGACGCAACCCAGGCCGGTCACGACAACGCGACGACGGCTCATGCGTATAAAACCTTCTGCTGATCGCTTGAGTCAGGCGCAGGGCGCTGCTCAGGCCTTCTGGTGGGTGTTGGCGTAGTCGATGGCGTTTTGCACCGTGGTGATCTTCTCGGCGTCTTCGTCCGGGATCTCGATGCCGAATTCGTCTTCCAGAGCCATCACCAGTTCCACCGTGTCGAGCGAGTCGGCACCGAGGTCTGCCACGAAGGCCTTTTCATTGGTGACTTGGGACTCTTCCACACCGAGTTGTTCGGCAATGATTTTTTTGACGCGTGCTTCGATATCGCTCATGGTTTCCCTCTGGGGGTTGTGAATGAATCCGCGATTCTAGCCGCTTAAGGAGAAGCCCCTAAACGACCCGCCGTCCGGATGAACCGGCGTTAACTTTCAATAACTACATGTACATGCCGCCATTGACATGCAACTCCTGCCCCGTCACATAGCCAGCCTCGCGCGAGGCAAGGTACGCCACGGCGTGTGCGATGTCGGCCGGCTTGCCCATGTGACCCAGCGGGATCTGCGCATTGAGCGCTTTTTGCTGGTCTTCGGGCAACACGGAGGTCATGTCGGTCTCGATGAAACCGGGTGCGACGCAGTTCACGGTGATGCTGCGGCTGCCCAGCTCACGGGCCAGTGCGCGCGTCATGCCCGCCACACCCGCCTTGGCCGCAGCGTAGTTGGCCTGGCCTGGATTGCCCGACGCACCCACCACGCTGGTGATGCTGATGATGCGCCCAAAGCGCTGCTTCATCATCGGCCGGATCGCTGCGCGGCTCGTGCGGAATACCGCCTTGAGATTGGTGTCCAGCACGGCATCCCAGTCGTCGTCTTTCATGCGCATGGCCAGAGTGTCGCGCGTAATGCCCGCGTTGTTCACCAGCACATGCAGGCCACCTTGCTGCTTGACGATGGCGTCCATCAGGGCCTCGACCGCAGCCACATCGTTCACGTTCAGATTGGCACCGCGGCAACCAGGGTAAGCCGACAGCGCCTGGCTGATGCGCGCAGCGCCTTCATCCGTGGTGGCTGTACCCACCACCTGGTAGCCGCGCACCGCCAACTCCAGGGCAATGGCAGCACCGATGCCGCGCGATGCACCGGTCACCAGCGCCACTTGCGCCGCCTGCACTGCTGTCTGGGTCGATTCCGTCATGCCAACAACTCCCGGGTTTCAGCCAGCGTGGCCGAGTCAAACAATGCTGCGCCGACCAGTTCAGGGTCGATGCGTTTGGTGAGGCCTGCCAGCACCTTGCCAGGGCCACATTCAATGATGTGCGTCACACCACGGCCTTTCAGCGCCTGCACGCATTCCACCCAGCGGACGGGGCCAAAGGCCTGGCGGTAGAGCGCTTCGCGAATGGCATCAGCGTCTTGCTGCACCACCACGTCCACGTTGTTGACCACCGGAATCTGAGGGGTAGCAAGCGCAACCTCCGCCAGCGCCATACGCAGCTTTTCAGCCGCAGGCCTCATCAGGCTGGAATGGAAAGGCGCCGACACTGGCAGGGGCAATGCGCGCTTGGCGCCCGCCGCCTTGAGCACCACACAGGCCTTGTCCACACCCGCCTTGGTACCGGCGATCACGGTCTGGATCGGGTCGTTGAAATTGACAGCCTCCACCACCTCAGCCGTACCTGGCCCGAACGATGCCAAAGCCTCGGCACAACCAGCGATGACCTTGGAAGCCTCCATGCCCAGAATGGCCGCCATGGCGCCGGTGCCGACAGGCACCGCCTCTTGCATGGCCGCCGCACGCAGCCGCACCAGCGGGGCCGCCTGCGCGAGCGTCAACACACCAGCCGCCACCAGGGCGGAGTATTCGCCCAGCGAATGCCCGGCAACGGCCACCGGGGCTGCGCCACCTTCTGCGCGCCACACCCGCCATGCCGCCACGCCAGCGACCAGCATCACCGGCTGGGTGTTGGTGGTGAGGGCCAAAGCCTCCTTGGGGCCTTCCTTGATCAGCAGGCCGACATCCTCACCCAGAGCATCCGAGGCTTCCTGCAGGGTCTGCGCCACCACCGGGTGGTCACCCCAACCATCGAGCATGCCAACCGATTGCGAGCCTTGCCCCGGAAAGACAAATGCAAAAGACTTCATGAAAAATCCAGAAATATGATGAAACCGGCCGGTAGCGCTAGTATCTATTGCGCTAGCAGCTACAACTTCAGGAGCACAGCACCCCAGGTAAAACCACCACCCACACCTTCGAGCAGCAGGGTTTCGCCTTTCTTGACCTGACCGGTGCGCACCCCATGGTCCAAAGCCAGCGGAATGGAGGCTGCCGAGGTGTTGCCGTGTTGGTCCACCGTGACCACCACCTTGTCCATGGACATCTTCAGTTTGCGGGCGGTGCTCTGCATGATGCGGATGTTGGCCTGGTGCGGGATCAGCCAGTCGATATCGGCCTCGGTCAGCCCAGCCTTGGCCAGGGCCGCGTGGGCCGCCTTTTCCAGCACACCCACTGCCAGCTTGAAGACCGCCTGTCCGTCCATTTTGAGGACCGGATCCCCAAGCACCTTGCCGCCGGACACATTGCCGGGCACACACAAAATATCGACATGCTTGCCGTCGGCGTGCAGGTCGCTCGACAGAATGCCAGGCGTGTCAGAGGCCTCCAGCACCACAGCGCCCGCACCATCACCGAACAACACACAGGTGGTGCGGTCGTTGAAGTCCAGGATGCGGCTGAAAACCTCTGCACCAATCACCAGCGCGCGGTTGGCAGCACCTGTCTGGATCATGGCGTCCGCCACCGACAGGGCATAGACAAAACCGCTGCACACAGCTTGCACATCAAACGCAGGGCATCCATTGGCACCCAGCTTGTTCTGCAAGATACACGCAACGGACGGGAACACCATGTCCGGCGTGGACGTGGCCACGATGATCAGATCGATATCGGTGGGCTGCAGGCCGGCGGCCTGCAGGGCATTGCGCGCAGCCTCCAACCCCAAGTCGCTGGCGGTCACATCCGGCGCCGCAAAGTGGCGCGCCCGGATGCCGGTGCGCTCCACAATCCATTCATCGGAGGTTTCGATACCGCGCTGGCCCAGTTCGGCGACCAGATCAGCGTTGGTCAACCGGCGGGGAGGCAGGTAGCTGCCGGTGCCGGTAATGCGGGAATAACGTCTCATTATTGTGCGGTCGCCGCAACGCCAGGCTGGGGCTGGGCATCTGCAGGCGCCAGCAGGGGCGCCGCGTGCGCAATCCGGGTCCGGACACGGTCGAGCAGGTTGTTGCGGGCTGCATCATACGCCCGGTTCAACGCCTGCTCGAAAGCCATGGCGTCTGCCGATCCGTGACTCTTGAACACCAGCCCGCGCAGGCCGAGCAACGCCGCGCCGTTGTAACGGCGGTAATCCATGCGCTTCATCAACGCTTTTAAGATCGGATAGGCGACGATAGCGGCCATTTTGGTAAAAATGTGGCGTGAAAATTCGGTTTTAAGTGCTCCGATGATCATCGAGGCCACACCTTCGCTGGCCTTGAGCGCCACATTGCCCACAAAACCATCACAGACCACGATATCCACCGTACCCTTGAAGATATCGTTGCCCTCCACATTGCCATAGAAGTTCAAATCGCCGGAATTAGCGGCAGATCGCAGCAATTCACCCGCCTTTTTGATCACCTCACTGCCTTTGATGACCTCTTCACCAATGTTCAGCAAACCCACCGTGGGCTCGCCACCCTCCTGAAGGACGGATACCAGGGCAGAGCCCATCACGGCGAACTGCAGCAGGTGCTCGGCCGAGCAATCGACGTTGGCCCCCAGGTCCAGCACCGTCGTGGCACCACCGGTGGCGTTGGGCAGCTGGGTAGCGATGGCAGGACGGTCGATACCGTCCAAAGTCTTGAGTAGATAGCGGGCGATGGCCATCAAGGCACCGGTATTGCCCGCAGACACGGCCGCCGAAGCCGTGCCATCCTTGACTTGCTGGATGGCCACGCGCATCGAAGAATCTTTCTTCTTGCGCAAGGCCACTTCCACCGGGTCATCCATAGCGACCACTTCGGTAGCGGGAACGATGGTGGCTCGGTCGTGGGAGAACGATTGCAGGCTGTCCGCCAGGCCAACGAGCAGCAGACGGGCATCCGGGTGGTGGTCGAGAAACTGGCGGCACGCCGCGAGCGTGACGCGGGGGCCATGGTCGCCCCCCATGCAGTCAACAGCCAGTGTGATCATGGGCGACTTGTCCGGCCGGCCCAAAGGGCCGAGAGATGAATACGACGGTCAAAACAAAGGCCCGCGCTACAGGGTTTGTAGCAACGGGCCTTTGGATGGGGTGAAGGTCAGGCTTCAGACTTGTTTTTCAGCACCTGACGGCCACGGTAGAAACCGTTGGGGCTGATGTGGTGACGCAGGTGCGTTTCACCAGTGGTGGGTTCCACGGCAATGCCTGGCACGTTCAGGGCATTGTGCGAGCGGTGCATGCCGCGCTTGGAAGGGGACTTTTTGTTTTGCTGAACGGCCATGATGGCTCCTGATCTGGAATAGGTTGGTAAAAACGCGATCAGCCCAAAAAGACACGATGGGGTTCGCGTGAAGCCCACGATTATAACCCAAATGATTTTTGGGTCGATGAATCAGTCCTTGGCGTCTTTGCGCAAGGCTGCCAGCGCGGCAAACGGGTTGGGTTTTTCGGCGTTGGCTTCTTCAAAATCGTCGTCCGAAGACGCCAGCGGCACCGAGGTCGGGCACTCGTCGTGTTTGGGCACCACGGGCAACGCCATCAACAGCTCGTCTTCGATGAGCTCGTGCAGATCAAACTCGCGGCTCAGGGCCAGCAGGTCTTCTTCGCTCTCATCGTCCAGGGCCTCGGCCGTGGCTTCGTCCGCCACAAAGCGGAACTCACGATCCACCTCCAGGGGCACATCAACCGGCGTCAGGCAGCGCTGGCACTCCATGGGAAAGCTGGCGCGCACCTTGATGTGCAGCCAGACCTGCCCCATGCCTCCCAGGGCAGTGCGCACTTCGCCCGTCGCCTCCCAGTCCACCAACAGGTCGGGGTGCAGGCCTTTGGCCTCTTGCGCCAGGCGTTCGTACTTCAGCAGCGAGTCGTGTCCCGCCAGCCGACCGCCCGCCTGTGCGAAGGCTTTCACGTCGAGGCGCTGTGCGGAGAATTCCTTGGTCATGGCGGCAGTGTAAGAGAATCGGCGCATGCATCAATCCCCCTCCCCGCAACGCCCTCTGGTATTGGGCTCGACCTCGCGCTACCGGCGCGAATTGCTGGAACGGCTGAACCTGCCTTTCGAAGTGACCGCCCCCCACGTCGATGAGACCCCCCTGCCCGGCGAGGCGCCCCGCGCCCTGGCCTTGCGCCTGGCTCTGGCCAAAGCGCAAGCTGTGGCGCGGCAGCACCCCGAAGCCGTGGTGATCGGATCCGACCAGGTGGCCGACCTGGCCGGGGAGCCGCTGGGCAAACCGGGCCAACACGATCGCGCGGTGCAGCAGTTGCGCCAGATGCGCGGCCAGACGGTGGTGTTCCAAACCGCCCTGGCGGTGGTGTGCGCGGCCACCGGCTTTGAACAGGTGGACCTCGCCCCCGTGGAGGTGAAGTTCCGAGACTTGTCGGATGAAGAAATCGAGCGCTACCTGCGCGCCGAGCAGCCCTACGACTGCGCAGGCAGCGCCAAGAGCGAAGGCCTTGGTATTGCCCTGCTGGACGCCATCCACAGCGACGACCCCACGGCACTCATCGGGCTGCCACTGATCCGCACATGCCGCATGCTGCGCGCAGCAGGGCTGGTGCTGCCATGAACGTAAAAACCGGCACGCTGTTTCTGGTGCCCGCCCCCCTCGACTTTGGCTGCGACACCCAGGCCCCACTGCAGGATGCCCTGCCCTCAGCCACCCTGCAGACAGCCGCCCGACTGACCCACTGGGTGTGCGAAAACGCCAAGAGCACGCGCGCCTACCTCAAGCGCATTGACGCGCTGCACCCCCTGGCCCTCTCTTTGCAGCAACAGCAGATCACTGAGTTGCCGCGTGAAGTGCACAAAAAAGGCGACCACGGCGACAAAGGCTCGGCGCCGTTCGACGCCCGCCCGCTGCTGGCTGCGGCCTTGAACGGGCACGACATCGGCTTGGTCAGCGAAGCGGGCATGCCCGCAGTGGCTGACCCTGGCTCGTCGGTGGTGCGGGCTGCGCACGACCTGGGCCTGCGCGTGGTGCCGTTGGTAGGGCCGGTGTCGCTGCTGCTGGCCCTGGCTGCCAGTGGCCTCAATGGACAAAACTTCGCCTTCGTCGGCTACCTGCCACAAGACGGACAAGAGCGCACACAGCGCATCAAGGAGCTGGAAGGCATCGCGCTGCGCACGGGCCAGACCCAGCTGTTCATCGAGACCCCGTACCGCAACCCGGCCCTGTGGCAGGCACTGGTTCAGACCCTGCAGCCGCACACCCGGCTGGCGCTGGCCAGCGGCCTGACCCTGCCCGACGCGCGGGTGCAAAGTCAGCTGGTACGCCAGTGGAAGCAGCAGCCCGCACCGCCGGACAACCGCACCCCCGTGGTGTTTGCGCTGGGGCGTTGAGGCAGCGACGGAGTAACACGCTACGGGCGAGGCGCCTGGAATGCTACATATTCAAGAGCATTCCAGGCATATTCCACTAGCGCAACCGCCCCAAAACACCCCCAAAAACCCTCAGACCGCTGCACAACGGCCCCACACCGGCACCGCAGCACAGCGCAACCAGGCCCCACAAAAAAGCCCCGGCAGATACCTCTGCAGGGGCTTCGAATAGACATCTGCCGTCGATGCAAGGGCTTGCGCGGATGATCACGCCCCCTGCCGACTCCGAGGCGAATATCAGCGCAACTGTGGCCCCGATATGGCCAGCGACTTGACGGCGCCCATGCCCACCGCCGCGCCAAACCGCTTGGCCAGGCGCTCGGCCACGTTGTCGCGGCGGGTGTAGTCGATGATGTCTTCGGCCTTGACCACTTCGCGCGCGACATAGTCCAGGTTGCCCAGCTTGTCCGCCAGGCCCATTTCCACGGCCTGCTGGCCCGTCCAGAACAAGCCGCTGAAGGTATCGGGCGTGGTCTTGAGACGGTCACCGCGCCCTGCTTTCACCACGGCAATGAACTGTTGGTGGATCTGGTCGAGCATGGTCTGCGCGTAGGCGCGCTGCTTCTCGGTCTGCGGGCTGAAGGGGTCCAGAAAACCCTTGTTCTCGCCTGCGGTGAGCAAGCGGCGCTCCACGCCCACCTTCTCCATCACGCCGGTGAACCCAAAGCCGTCCATCAGCACACCAATGCTGCCCACGATGCTGGCCTTGTCCACGTAGATATCGTCGGCGGCAGCTGCAATGTAGTAAGCAGCCGAGGCGCAGGTTTCTTCGACCACGGCGTAGATCGGCTTGTTGTGCTTGGCTTTCAGGCGCACGATCTCATCGTTGATGATGCCGGCCTGCACAGGACTGCCACCGGGCGAGTTGATGAGCAGCACCAGCGCTTGCGAGCCCTCATCCTCCAGCGCGCTGCGCATGGCGGCCACCACAAACTCGGCACTGGCCTCGGCGCCACTGGCGATCTCGCCCTTGATATCCACCACGGCGGTGTGCGGCGTGCTTTTGCTGGTGCTGGGCGACGCCTGACGCAGGGCCACGAACGCAACAGCAGCAAACAACACCAGCCATGCCAGGCGGAAAAAAATCTTCCAGCGGCGGGTGCTGCGTTGTTCGTTGAGGGCGGCAAAGGCCAGCTTTTCCAGCGTGGCGCGTTCCCACCCGGGTTCACGCGATGAATCGCTCACAGGGGCTCCTGAATTAGTAGCTGCTTGCGCCCACAGATCGGGGGCGGAATTGCTTTTGGGGTCAAAGCCCGACGAGGCGGGCTGCTGGGGGTCTGTCATGTCATGCGTCCTGGGCACTGCACCGCTGCGGCCCGCGCGTTGCGGTGGCCCGCGTCGGGCGGCAGCACATCAGGGTAATTCATCTGGATTTTCTAGAACTCTACAGGCTGCAGGTTGTAGGCAGTATGCCAGCGCACCACACCATCGCTCTCCGACAGGGCAATTTTGACCAGCCCACCGCGGCAGGGACCTCCCGCGCACTGGCCGGTATGGGGCAAGTAGGCCGCCCCGTGGGTGGCACACAACAGCCAGTTGCCTGTGTCATCAAAAAAGCGGTTGGGCTGGTAGTCCATCTCCATCGCCACATGGGTGCAGCGGTTGAGGTAAGCGTGCGGCAGGCCTCGGTAGCGAATCGCAAAGGCCCTGCACGTCTGGCCTGCGTACTGCACATCAAACGGCACGGCCAAGCCTCCATCGACAAGGTCGGCACTGTTGCACAGCGCGATAGGCTGATCAGTGGAGAGTATGGTCATGGGCTCGTCCCGCTCCGATACCCGCGTCAAGCGTTGTGCAGCAGCCAGTCGTGCAGCTCGCGCACCGAATGCACAACCGCCAGCGGCTGGAGGGCATGAAAGGCGTCGGGCTCGTGTGCGCCATAGCTCACCCCTACGCTCGCGCAGCCCGCGTTGACCGCCATCTGCAGGTCATGGGTGGTGTCGCCAATCATCAGCAGGCGCTCAGGCGCCACGTCAAATTCGGCCATCAGCTCCTGCAGCATCAGGGGGTGCGGCTTGCCAGCGGTCTGGTCGGCGGTGCGGGAGCCGTCGAACACGCCGCGCAAATCCACCGAATGCAGCGCCTCGTCCAGCCCGCGCCGGCTTTTGCCTGTGGCCACGGCCAGCAGGTGCCCACGTTCACGCAGATCGTTCAACAGCGGCAACACGCCGTCGAACAGGCTCAGGTCGTCCTGGTGCTGGATGTAGTGGAAGCGGTAGCGGTTGCCCAGCTCGGTGTACTTTTCGGGCGGCACGTCGGGGGCGGCATGGGCCAGCGCCTGCATCAGGCCCATGCCAATCACATAGGCGGCCTCCTTGTCTGTGGGTACCGTGCCGCCCACGTCGCGCACCGCTGCCTGGATGCAGCGCACGATGATGGCGGTGGAGTCGAACAGGGTTCCATCCCAGTCAAAGGCAATGAGGTCGAAGCGGCGCGGACGGAAGTTTTTGGCAGACATGGAGGGGGTTCTTCGCGCAGGATCGTCAGGCAGGGGACACAAAATCGGCCAGCTCAGGGGGTAGCTCGGCAATCAGTTGCACACGCTCGCCCGAGGCGGGGTGGTTGAACTGTAACCGCCATGCGTGCAGGAACATGCGCTTCATCGAGAGCTTCTGCAGGCGCTTGTTGAGGTCAAAGTCACCGTATTTATCGTCACCCACGATGGCGTGGCCCTGGCTGGCCAGGTGCACACGGATCTGATGGGTGCGGCCGGTCTTGATGGTCACCTCCAGCAGGGACATCGCCGGCAGGCCTTGAGCGGCGCGCGCGGGCACGGTGCTGCGCACCTTGACCAGCGTGATGGAGCGCATGCCATCCGGGTCATCGGCCGTGGTCACACGCACGCGGCGCTCGCCGTCGGCCTGCAGGTACTTGTGCAGTGGCAGGTCGATGACCTTTTTGTTGGCAGGCCAGGTGCCCGTGACGAGTGCCAGATAGGTCTTACCTGTCTCGCGCTCACGGAACTGGTCTTGCAGGTGAGTGAGCGCTGACCGCTTCTTGGCCACCAGCAGGATGCCCGAGGTCTCGCGGTCCAGACGGTGCACCAGTTCCAGGAACTTGGACGCCGGCCGCGCCTGGCGCAATTGCTCAATCACGCCAAAACTCACGCCGCTGCCGCCGTGCACCGCCACGCCCGCAGGCTTGTCCAGGGCAATCAGGTGCTCGTCTTCGAGCAGGATGGGAAATTCGCGCGCAGGCGCCGGACGCTCGGCCTTCTCGGCCACCTTGTCGGAGATGCGCACGGGCGGCAGGCGCACCACATCTCCTGCTTCCACGCGGGTGTCGGCGCTCACGCGGCCTTTGTTGATGCGGACCTCACCGCTGCGGATGATGCGGTAGACATGCGTTTTTGGCACGCCTTTCAAGTGGCGTATCAAAAAGTTATCGAGCCGCTGGCCAGCGGAGTCAGCATCCACTTCCACCAGGCGGGCTGCGGGAAGCCCCGCAGGGGCTGTGGGCGGTTTGGCCCCTATAATGTGTTTCACCTGCGCGTTGTTATGTAAGTGGTTGATTTGTCTGGAGTTTAGTCCACACAGCCCTTGCCCCTCACGCAGGCAGGTCGATGCCACCGGGCGTCGTGCGCGCAGATTGCAGGCCAGATGCCTGTGGTGGCCAGCACGCCGTGCGGCGGGCTGACAGATTGAAACACTGATACGGAATCCCCCAAGCTGGCAGATGTTCCCTACCCGGGCGCAGCCTGTCAGCGGATCAAAGCGAGCATGTGGTTGTTGATGAGCTGGATGGTGACCTTGTGGCGGTGGCTGATGCCCCCGGCTGCACGCTCCAATTCAGCCCCAACGCCCAGCCAGCAAGCGCAATCAGCTACTCTTTTGCTAGCAAAACTGCGCTCCTACCACTCGCCCCCATCCACGCGCCCCTGCCTCACGATGCTGCGCTAGAGCGCGGCAGATCATTGGCATTCCCGGCAATTCCCTTCGTTTCGATGCGTCAGTCCAGGCATTCACAGCTCCTGTAGAGCTTGTTGTATTGGTTTGGAAACTGTGGGCGGCAGCCCGCGCAGCCCTCCCTGTGGGTCAGGTGGGCTGCACCGCTGCTGTCCGCGAAACACTGAAGGAATCGCATCATGAAGCGGATGCTCATCAACGCCACGCAGCCCGAAGAACGGCGCCTGGCCATCGTCGACGGACAAAAGCTCCTCGACTACGAAATCGAAATCGAAGGGCGCGAACAGCGCAAGGGCAACATCTACAAGGCCGTCGTCACCCGCGTCGAACCTTCGCTGGAAGCCTGTTTTGTGGACTACGGCGAAGACCGCCACGGTTTCCTGCCATTCAAGGAAATCTCGCGCAGCTACTTCACCCCCGGTGTCTCGCCCAGCCAGGCGCGCATCAATGAAGTGATCAAGGAAGGCCAGGAACTGCTGGTCCAGGTCGAAAAAGAAGAACGCGGCAACAAGGGCGCGGCCCTGACCACCTTCGTCTCGCTGGCCGGCCGCTATGTGGTGCTGATGCCCAACAACCCCCGTGGCGGTGGCGTTTCACGCCGCATCGAGGGCGAGGACCGCGCCGAGCTCAAGGAGGCGATGGACCAGCTGGAATACCCGAACGGCATGTCCATCATCGCGCGCACCGCTGGCATTGGCCGCACCGCGCCCGAGCTGCAGTGGGACCTGAATTACCTGCTCAAGCTGTGGAACGCCATCGACGGCGCCGCCAAGGGCGGCAAGGGCGCCTTCCTGATTTATCAGGAATCGAGCCTGGTGATCCGCGCGATCCGCGACTACTTCAACAATGACATCGGTGACATCCTCATCGATACCGACGACATCTACGAACAGGCACAGCAGTTCATGGCGCACGTCATGCCCGAGCATGCCGCCCGCGTGAAGCGCTACCGCGACGACGCCGCCCTGTTCAGCCGCTTCCAGATCGAGCACCAGATCGAATCGGCCTACGCCCGCACCGTGCAGCTGCCCTCGGGTGGCGCCATCGTGATCGACCACACCGAAGCGCTGGTCAGCGTGGACGTGAACTCGGCCCGCGCCATCAAGGGCGGCGACATCGAGGAAACCGCCACCCGCACCAACCTGGAAGCCGCCGACGAAGTGGCCCGCCAGATGCGCCTGCGCGACCTGGGCGGCCTGATCGTGATCGACTTCATCGACATGGAGGAGAGCAAGAACCGCCGCGAAGTGGAAAACCGCCTGCGCGACGCGCTGCGCCAGGACCGCGCCCGCGTGCAGTTCGGCACCATCAGCAAGTTCGGCCTGATGGAGATGAGCCGCCAGCGCCTCAAGCCCGCCTTGAGCGAAGGCTCGTCCATCCCCTGCCCACGCTGCGGCGGCTCGGGCCACATCCGCGATACCGAATCTTCGGCCCTGCAGATCCTGCGGATCATTCAGGAAGAGTCCATGAAGGACAACACGGCCGCTGTGCACTGCCAGGTGCCGGTGGAAGTGGCTTCGTTCCTGCTGAACGAAAAGCGCACCGAGATCGCCAAGATCGAACTCAAGCAGCGCGTGGCCGTGCTGATGGTGCCCAACAAGACGCTGGAAACCCCCAACTACCGCCTGGAACGCCTCAAGCACGACGACCCGCGCCTGGACCACATCGAAGCCAGCTACAAGCTCGCCGAAGAAGTGGAAGACCCCACGGCCGTGACGCGCCGCTCGCAGGAGCCCACCAACAAGCAGACCCCGGTGATCAAGGGCGTGCTGCCTGACGCACCCGCCCCCGTGGCTGAGCCCCGCCCCGAAGGCGCCGCACGCCCACCCCGTGGTGGCCAACGCCCTGCAGCCGCTGCCACCCCTGCACCTGCACCAGTAGCCGCTCCAGCACCCGCCCCTGCCGCACCGCAAGAGCAAGGCTTCTTCGCCTGGCTCAAGAGCCTGTTTGGCTTTGGCAGCGCACCGGCAGCCCCCACCCCGGTCACAACGGCATCGCCCGCAGCCGCACCTGCCGCTGCCGAAACCACCAGCCGTGGCGAACCGCGCCGCGAAGGCCGCAACGGTGAAAGCCGTGGCCGCCGTGGCGGCCGCGATGGCAACCGGGACGGCCAGCGCGAAGGCGCACCGCGTGATGGCAACCGCGAAGGCAGCTCTGGCGAAGGCCGTGGCCGCCGTGGCGAACGCTCGGCCGAAGGCCGCGCACCCCGCGATGCAGACAATCGTCCACCCCGCGACGCAGAGCGCCGTCCCGAAGGCGAAGGCCGTGAAGGGGGCCGCAACGGACGTGGCGAAGGCCGTGAAGGGGGCCGTGGTCGCCGCGACAGCGAGCCGCGCAACCTGAACGCTGGCGTGAATGGTGACAACAACGCAGCTACCACTCCGGTGGAAGGCCCCAACGCAGGCAACACCGGTGGCGCAGAAGGCCAGCCGGCGCAGCAACCCCGTGGCGAGCGCGGTCCGCGCCGCGAACGGGGTGATCGCGGTGGCAACCGTGGTGAACGCGGTGAACGCGCTCCCCGCGCGGTCGAGGCCCAGGAGGCAGGCGCCACAGCCGCCGCTGGTGACTTTGCGGACACCGCTCCACTGGCATCGCTGCCGGACCTGGACCTGAGCGGCAATGACGCACCCGCCAACGGCAATGGCGCCACCGAAGAGCAGCGCCGCGAGCGCCGCTCCCGCGACCGCTATGGCCGTGACCGCCGCGAACGTGGCGAGCGTGGCCCGCGCGACAACAACGGCAACGCCGAAGCAGCTGCGCCAGCGATGCTGGACTTTGACCCCACCCAGGCCGAGCCCGCACCGGCACAGGACGAGGCGCCGCGCCGCAGCTACTTCAGCAACGCGCCCGCCGCCGAGCCTGTGGCACCGGCGGCAACCCCTGTCGCAGCTCCTGTGGCAGCCCCAGCCGCTTCAGCCACTGAGCCAGCCGCAGCGCCTGTTACCACGGCAGCTGTTGCAGCGCCCGTTGCAAACCCTGCAGCCGCACCGGTGGCTGCACCGGCACCTGTCGCAGCACCTGCACCGGCGGTAGCCGCCCAGGCCCCCGTGGCGACAGCTGCACAAGCCAAGGGACTGCCCCGCGTTCAGGCGTTCACGCTGCCCATCGATGAACTGCAGCAAGTGGCTGCCGCATCGGGCCTGCAGTGGGTGAACTCTGACGCGGACAAGATCGCTGCCGTGCAGGCCGCCATCGCTGCCGAGCCCAAGCCCATCCGCGTGCCCCGCGAGCGCCCCCCTGCGGTGGTGCTGGACGAAGGTCCGCTGGTGCTGGTGGAAACCCGCCGCGACCTGTCGGCCATGGCACTGCCGTTTGAGCAGCCCCCCGCAGCCTGATGCGCTGCAATGGCTGCTGCCCCCAGGGCCGCAGCCCACGCAAAGAAGGCGGCTCAGGCCGCCTTCTTTGCGTGGGCAACTGAGCAAGCAACGTGCTGGGCGCCAATACCCGCAAGCGACAGAAGACGGTCGTCCAGCAGGTACCATTTCAGGCCGCTGGTGCTGCCGGCAACCCGCGCTTTCCAGGCCACACTTCACCCCCGAGATCCACGGACCCTTCGCCCCCATGCTGTTCCTGCTGTCTCCCGCCAAATCGCTCGACTACGACACACCCGTTCCCGAAGGCCTGCCGCACACCACGCCCCAGTTTGTGCCGCAGTCCACGGCCCTGATCGACGTCCTGCGGGAGCAGTCGCCGCAGCAGATCGCGTCGCTGATGGAACTGAGCGACACGCTCGCGGCGCTGAACGTGGCGCGTTACCAGGCCTGGCGCCCCCGCTTCACGGCCCACAACTCGCGCCAAGCGGTGCTGGCTTTCAATGGCGACGTGTACGAGGGGCTGCAAGCCCGCAGCCTGAGCACTGACGACCTGCACTGGGCCCAGAGCCATGTCGCCATCCTCAGCGGCCTGTACGGTGTGCTGCGGCCGCTGGACCGCATGCAGCCCTATCGCCTGGAGATGGGCACGCGCCTGGTCACCGAGGCAGGCAGCAACCTGTACCAGTTCTGGGGCCGCCAGATTGCCGAGCACCTGAACACCCGGCTGCGCGCCGACACCACGCCAGTGGTGATCAACCTCGCCTCGCAGGAATACTTCAAGGCCGTGGACCGCAAGGCACTCAAGGCCCGCGTGATCGAATGCGTGTTCGAGGACTGGAAGGGCGGCAACTACAAGATCATCAGCTTCTTTGCCAAGCGCGCACGCGGCCTGATGGCTCGCTATGCCATCACCCACCGCCTTGCCACGCCCCACCAGCTCGAAGGGTTTGACCTGGACGGCTATGCCTTTGCCCCGGCATCATCCGAGCCCGAGCGCCTGGTCTTCCGGCGCAAGACTCCGCCCTCCGCATAAATCCGCCCACCACCCTGCTCTTGTTGAAGGACCGCCATGGCATCGCGTTCTGACCAGCACCCGGACAGCACCACCACCCAGCACGCCAGCGCAGCGCGGCAGGCCATCACCCCCGAGTTGCGCCGCTGGATCATCGAGCAGGCCCAGGCGGGCTACGCTGCGCCCGTGGTGCTGCAGTCCATGCGTGACGCAGGCTGGGACGAAGACGTGGCGGCGGATGCGCTGGAGATCACGCTGCAGGAGCACCTTAACGACCTAGCCGTGCAGCAGGGCCTGCCCTCGGCCGTGCGGGTGCCCGAGCCCCGGCTGGATGAATCCCCCGCCCAGGTGGACTGCGGAGACCGCACCGTGAATGTGCTGCTGGCCATGGCACAGCCGCGCATCGTGGTGTTTGGCAACCTGCTGTCGCCCGAGGAGTGCGATGCCCTGATAGCCGCTGCAGAGCCCCGCATGGCACGCTCGCTCACCGTGGCAACCAAGACCGGGGGCGAAGAGATCAATGCCGACCGCACCAGCGACGGCATGTTCTTCCAGCGCGGGCAAAGTCCCCTGATCCAGCGCATCGAGGAGCGCATTGCGCGCCTGCTCCACTGGCCCATCGAAAACGGCGAAGGCCTGCAGGTGCTGCACTACCGCCCCGGGGCCGAATACAAGCCCCACTACGACTACTTCGACCCCGCCGAGCCCGGCACGCCCAGCATCATCCAGCGCGGCGGCCAGCGCGTGGGCACGCTGGTGATGTACCTGAACACACCTGACAAAGGCGGCGGCACCACCTTCCCCGACGTGCACCTGGAGGTGGCGCCGCAGCGTGGCAACGCGGTGTTCTTCAGCTACGAGCGCCCGCACCCGTCCACCCGTACCCTGCATGGCGGCGCCCCCGTGATCGCCGGGGACAAATGGATTGCCACCAAATGGCTGCGTGAGCGGGAATTTCAGTAAAAACCCCGGCATGCGCTAGTCGAACATGCGCCAGCAGCTATAAAAATAGTAGCAATAGCACAAACTCCCTTGGAACCCACACACCCGAAAGACCATGCCATGAACACGCCAGAACAATCCCAACTCGGCAAGGCATCGGCCTATGTGGACCAGTACGACGCCTCGCTGCTGTTCCCCATCCCCCGCGCGGGCAAGCGGGCCGAGATCGGCATCACCGGCGCGGCGCCCTTCTTCGGGGCCGACCTGTGGACGGCGTTCGAGCTGTCCTGGCTGAATGCGCGTGGCAAGCCGCAGGTGGCGCTGGCGCACATCACCGTGCCCTGCGAGACGCCCAACATCGTCGAAAGCAAGTCGTTCAAGCTGTATCTCAACAGCTTCAACAACACCCGCTTTGCCGATGCGGCCGAGGTGCAGGCCCGCATCCGCGCCGACATCAGCGAAGCCGTGTGGCGTGGCGCCGAGCACCCTGCCACCGTGGGGGTGAAGCTCATCGCGCCCGAGCTGTTCGACCAGGAGCCCGTGCACGAGCTGGACGGCCTGAGCCTGGACCGGCTGGACGTGGAATGCACGCGCTACCAGCCCGCGCCCGACCTGCTGACGGCCACATTCAACGAAGCGCCCGTGACCGAAACCCTCACCAGCAACCTGCTCAAGAGCAATTGCCTGGTGACCGGCCAGCCCGACTGGGGCAGCGTGCAGATCAGCTACAGCGGCCCGCAGATCAACCAGGAAGGGCTGCTGCAGTACCTGGTGAGCTTTCGCAACCACAACGAGTTCCATGAGCAGTGTGTGGAGCGCATCTTCATGGACGTGTGGACACGCTGCAAACCCATCAAGCTCACGGTGTACGCGCGCTACACCCGCCGCGGCGGGCTGGACATCAACCCCCTGCGCACCAGCCACCCGCAGGCCCTGCCGCGCAACGTGCGCACTGCCCGGCAGTAGGCCTGGCCCCGCCACCCGTCAACCGACCGCATCCGTCAGCTACGCGCATCGATCCAGTCGCACCGCAGGGTGTGGCGCAGGTGCGCGCGGGTGCGCCAGGCAACGTACAGGCTGGGGACAAAAATGCCGATGAGGCAGACCGGCGCGGCGCAGGGCTCGCCAAAAGCGCAGATGGGAAACCAGCCCACCCAGCCCAGCATCCAGACCGTCAGCACCAGGTCCCACAGGTGGTATTCGAGCGGGTGGTCGGCCTTGTGTGCCACATGCCACTGCTTGATGCGCTGCAGCTCGTCGAGGGTCATGGTGATCTCCCGGAAAACGGGAAAATCACTGTAAGTTACGAGTAAGAATTCGTCAAGGTGCGAGTATTCCTTGGCGGCTCGTTGCAGCGCCGCTCACCCCAGCCGGAACACATCCACCGAGCGGCCCAGCGACACCGCGCTTTCCTTGAGGCCCTGGGCGGCGGCGGCCGACTCCTCCACCAGCGCGGCGTTCTGCTGCGTCACGGTGTCGAGCTGCGTCACCGCCTCGTTGACCTGGGCAATGCCCTGCGACTGCTCCTTGGTGGCGCTGCTGATCTGCTGGACCAGCGTGCTCACGCGCTCCACGGCGTGCACGACGCCCTCGATGGTGGTGCCCGCATGGTCCATCTGCTGCGCGCCGCTGGCGATCTGGTTCACCGTGACGCCGATCAGGCCGCTGATCTCCTTGGCCGAGCTGGCGCTGCGTTGCGCCAGGGCCCGCACCTCGCCCGCCACCACCGCAAAGCCCCGGCCCTGCTCGCCTGCACGGGCCGCCTCCACGGCGGCATTGAGCGCCAGCAGGTTGGTCTGGAAGGCAATGCCCTCGATCACGCCCACGATCTCGCTGATCTTGGTGGACGACAGCTTCATCTGCTGCATGGCCGCCCCCACCTCCTGCACCGCCTGGCCACCGCGCGTGGCGATGTCGCTGCTCTGTGCGCTCTCGTGCGACACCTTGGCCGCTGTCTCCGACGTCTGCAGCACCGTGCTGGCCAGTTGCTCCATCGCAGCAGCGGTCTCTTCCAGGCTGCTTGCCTGCGACTCGGTGCGGGCCGACAGGTCCATGCCGCCGCGTGCGATTTCGTCGGCCGATTCGATGAAATTGCGCACCTCGGTGCGCACGTCGCCCACCACGGCGCGCAGGTTGACCTGGGTCTGCTGCAGGCGCTGCATCAGCGCGCCCAGGGGTTGGGGGTAGTCGGTGCCCACCGACGTGGCAAGGTTGCAGGCCGAGATGTCGGATGCGAAGCGGGTGGCATCGTGCACGCCCTGAAGCACCGTGGCCTGAAAGCGCCACAGCGTCCACCCCGCCCCCAGCAACAGCAGCACCAGGCGGGCCACCCAGGCGGTGGTGCCTTGCAGCCCCATCACGTCGGGCAACAAGGCCAGCAGCACCGTCATCAGCAGCAGGATCGCCATGCGGGGCAGCAGCGCCATCTGCGCCAGGCGCTGCTGCCAGCCACGCACTCCCCGGTAGCGCACGTTGCCCGAGTCCAGGTAGAAGCTGCTTGCGCCCGAAGCCGCCTCGCTGCGCATCTGGGCATACAGGGCCTCGGCGGCCACCATCTCGGCCGCACTGGGCTTGGTGCGCACCGACATATAAGCGCGTGGCTTGCCGCCCTCCATGATGGGGGTGACGTTGGCTCGCACCCAGTAGTGGTCGCCGTTCTTGCGGCGGTTCTTGACCAAGCCCGTCCAGGGCTCGCCCCGGCCAATGGTGCGCCACATGTCCTTGTAGGCCTCGGCCGGCATGTCGGGGTGGCGAATGATGTTGTGCGGCTGGCCGATGAGCTCGTCGTAGCTGTAGCCACTGACGCGCACAAACGCCGGGTTGCAGTGCGTGATCTCGCCCTTGGTGTTGGTGCTGGACACCAGCAGCTCATCACCGGGGTAGTCAAAATTCTGCTGGGTCACTGGCAGGTTGATGCGCATTCGAGGCTCCTGAAGGGCCTGCGGCAGGGGCAGGCGGCGCGGCTTTTTCTGGCGTGTTGTATGTAACCGCTTGATACGAATCAAGTCTAACTGCTCCCTCCCCTGCTTTGCCCCAAAAAGGTGCCTCCCCACGCCCCTCAAAGCGCAAACACTGAAAGCCTGCTCACCGCCTTTTGGAAATCCGCAGCCTCAATCAAAAAAGCTGCCCGGTTTCCATGGTCGCCTCTGCCCGAGGCCCGCGCCGACGCCCCTCTGCGGCCGCTGTGGCACGCGGCTCTGGCGCTGGTTCTTCCCCCCGCCGCGCCAGTGTGCTGGCCCGCACGCCGAGCAGCCGCAGGCGCTTGTCCAGCGGCACGCGCTTGAGGCATTGCCCGGCCAGCTGCCGGATGGTCGCCCCGTCGGCGGTGTAGCTGTTGGCGGTATGGTCACGCGTCGCGATCTTGAAGTCGTCATAGCGCAGCTTGATACCGATGGTGCGCGCCACATAGCCCTTGCGCTGCAGATCTTCGGCCAGCCGCATGCACAGGTCGGTAAAAATGGTGCCCAGCTCGGCCCGGTCACGCACCGCATGCAGGTCGCGGTCGAAGGTGGTCTCGCGGCTCATGCTCACTGGCTCGCTCTCGGTCACCACCGGGCTGTCGTCGCGGCCCCAGGCCACGCGGTGCATCCATGCGCCGGTGGACTTGCCAAAGTGGCCCATCAGCCATTGCTCATCCTGCGCGGCAAGCTGCCCGATGGTTTCAATGCCCAGCCGCGCCAGCTTCTCGCCCGCCTTGGGACCGATGCCATTGATCTTGCGCACGTTCAAGGGCCAGATTTTGCTCTGCAGGTCTTCCTCGTAAACGATGGAGATGCCGTTGGGCTTGTTGAACTCGCTGGCCATCTTGGCCAGCAGCCGGTTGGGCGCCACGCCGATCGAGCAGGTCAGCCCGGTCCTATCAAAGATGCTTTTCTGGATGAGCCTCGCCAGCACCCGCCCGCCTTCGCGCTGGCCGCCGGGCACGTCGGTGAAGTCGATGTAGACCTCGTCCACCCCCCGGTCCTGCATCACCGGTGCGATCTCGGTGATGGTGCTCTTGAACAGGCGAGAAAAGCGTCGCACCTCTTCAAAATCCACCGGCAGCACGATGGCCTGAGGGCACAGCTTGGCGGCCTTCATCATGCCCATGGCCGAGCCCACGCCGAACTGCCGCGCCGGGTAGGTGGCCGTGGTGATCACACCCCGGCCCACGTAGTCCTTGAGCAGCGGAAAGTCTTCCACCGGTATGAAGCGCCGCTCGCGCTCCTCGGTGCCGTCTGGCCCGCGCAGCAGCAGCTCGTCCACCTTGCGCCGCCCGCCACCGATCACCACAGGCAAGCCTTTGAGTTGCGGGTAGCGCAGCAACTCGACGGACGCAAAGAACGCGTCCATGTCCAGGTGCGCGATGCGGCGCAGCTTGCCGGTAGGGGCAGCCTGCGCAGGAGGTGGTGTCTCAGGAGAATCGGGCTCGGTGGCGGTCACACCCGATATTGTGCGGGGCGGCGCCCTCCTACCGCAGGCGGATGATTAGCGATTGCGCCGCGCGCTGCGCTCCCCGGCCCCGATGGCCCCCAGCATCAGCACCACACCCGCCATTTGCCAACCGCCCAAAGTGTGCTGAAAGTACACCCAGTCCACCACGATGGCGACCGTGGGGTAAGCAAACTGCAGTACCGCCACCCGGGCCGTCGCCAGGCGGGCCATGCCTGCGTACATCAGGGTGTATGCCAGTCCCGTGTGGATCAGCCCCAGCCCGGCCAGCCATGCCCATGGGGCACCCCAGGCGGGCCAGCCTTGGCCCACGGGGGCCACCCACAGCACGGCTGCACCCAGCGCGCATTGCCACCACGCCAGCGCGCCCACCGGCAGCGCCCCCAGGCGCTTGGCAACCACGGTGACGGTGGCTGTGCACAGCGCACCGACCAGACAAAGCCCTACGCCCACCCAGTAGCCAGACGCATGCCCGGCACCTGAGGAAGACAGCCCCCCGGCCACGCCCGTGGCCAGCACCAACCCCACAATCGCGACCAGCACTGACACCACGCGCTGCCGAGGCACGGCTTCTTTGAGCCACCACGCCCCCAGCAGCAACACCCAAAACGGTTGCACATGGAACAGCACCACCGCCACCCCGGTGGGCACCTGCTGGATCGCCGTGAAAAACAGCCACCAGCTCGCCAACATGAGCCCACTGAGCAGCAACACCCACGGCAAAGCCGCCCAGCCCACCCAGAGCCCCCGCCACAGTCCTAGCCACGACCGGTGGCGCCAGGCCATCCATAACGTGAGCCCCACGAGACCAAAAGCGCAGCGGAACCACGTCACTGTCAACGGCGCCGCCTGCGCCTCGTGCACAAACACGCCGATGGTGCCCAGCAGCGCGTTGCCCAGCACGAAGGCGATCCAGCCGTCCAGCCGGTGGGCAGACGACAGCCCACGCGCGCTGCCCGCAGGTGAAGCGGACGCTGGAACCACGGGTGCGGATGTGCCTGAAACGGTAGAGGAAGACTGCTGCATGCCCGCAGTGTGGCTGCCAGCCTTTGCAATCCAAAGCGCATAATTCTCACACCAACCATTCGATCATCGAATACATCATCACTGGGGCAATCCATGAGCTACCGCGATTTGCAATTCGATTGGCTTCAGTGCCTGGTGGCTGTGGTGGATGCAGGCTCGCTCTCCGGCGCGGCGGCCGAGGTGCACCGGTCCCAGTCGGCGGTCAGCATGCAGCTCAAAAAGCTCGAAGACGCTGTAGGCCACCGACTGCTGGAGCGCGATGCCCGCAAGCAGCACCTAACGCCCGAGGGTGAAACCCTGCTGGGCTATGCGCGCCGCATTCTGGAACTGCACGCAGAAGCACATGACGCACTGAACGGCGACGCCCTCACAGGCCGGGTGCGGCTTGGGGTGCCGGATGACTACGCAGCGCGCTACCTCACGCCTGTGCTCAAGCGCTTTGCGCCCCGGCACAGTGCGGTGGAGATTGAGCTGGTCTGCGAGCAGTCCACCGCACTCATCCCGCGTGTGGCCAATGGCGACCTGGACCTGGCCCTGATCTCGCGCGACCACGCACGCCGGGGCACGCTGCTGTTCCATGAGCCCATGGTGTGGGTGGGGTCGGCGCAGTTCGAGTTGTGGAGGCGTGACCCGCTGCCGATTGCGGTGTACGAATCGGCCAGCCTGGCGCGGCGCGGCGCCATCCACGCGCTGGCGCAGCAGGGGCGCCGCTACAAGGTGGTCTATCACAGCTCCAGCCTGGCCGGGCAAATTGCAGCGGTGGAAAGCGGCCTGGCCGTGGCCGCCCTCACCCACTGCAGCGTACCACCGCAACTGCAGGTGCTCGGCACCGAACATGGCCTGGGGCCGCTGGCCCCTATGGAGGTGGCCGTGTACCGCAGCCGCGCATCGCGCGGCTCCAAGGCGATGGACAGCCTGCAGAACCTGCTGGTGCATACCCTGCGGCAGTCGGGCGGCGCCCGCGTGACCGGCTGAGCGCCTAGCGCCTGCTTACGAAACGGGAGCCTACTTCTTGGAGAGTGCTGCGCTGCGAATGCCCTGCAGCGTGCCCGTGGGCGTGATCGCCTCGGGGTCGATCAGGCAGTGCAGCACGCTGGGCAGACCGCTGGCGCGGGCGCGGGCGAGTGCAGGGGCGAAGTCTTCGGTGCGCTCCACCCGCTCGCCGTGGCCCCCAAAGGCCTTCGCGTAGGCCTTGAAGTCAGGATTCTTGAGCTGCGTGGCGCTGATGCGGCCGGGGTACTCGCGCTCCTGATGCATGCGGATGGTGCCGTACATGGCGTTGTCCAGCAGCACCACGATGATGGGCAGGCCGTACTGCACGGCGGTCGCAAACTCCTGACCGTGCATCAAAAAGTCGCCATCGCCCGCAAAGATCACCACCTCGCGCTGCGGCCACAGGCGCTTGCCGCCCACGCCTGCGGGCAGACCGTAGCCCATCGACCCGCTGGTGGGCGCCAGCTGGCTCGCGTAGGTGGTGAAGGGCCAGAAGCGGTGAATCCACGTGGCAAAGTTGCCTGCGCCGTTGCAGAAGATCGTGTCGGCGGGCAGCACGTTTTTGAGGTGCTGCATCACCTGGCCCATTTGCAGGTTGCCAGGGATGCGGATGGGCGCCGTGTCGCTCCAGGCCAGGTACTCGGCATGGGCCGCTTCAGCGTGCGCCTTCCAGGGCACTGCCGCCGTGGGTCGCACAGAATTCAATGCAGCTGTGAAAGCCTGTGGCGTGGCGTGGATGGCCTGGGTGGGGCGATACAGCTTGCCCAGTTCATCCGCATCGGCATGCACATGCACCAGGGGCTGCGCGGGGGTGGGAATGTCGAACAGCTCATAGCCCTGCGAGGGCACTTCAGACAGACGCCCGCCCACCACCAGCACCAGGTCCGACGCCTTGATGCGCGCCAGCAGCTTGGGGTTGACGCCCAGGCCCAGGTCACCGCCATAGCAGGCATGTGTGGCCGGGAACAGCATCTGGCGGCGGAACGAGCAGTACACCGGAATGGACCACGCTTCGGCAAACGCCGTGAACTCGCGCACCGCCTGCTCAGACCAGCGGCTGCCGCCCAGGATGGCCACGGGATTTTTGGCGGCTTGCAAGCGCTGCGCCAGCTCGGCCATCTGCGCTGCGCCGGGGTGGGTCTCCGCCACCTGGTAGGGCAACGCATCGGCCACAGTGGCGGCCTCGGTCAGCATGTCCTCGGGCAGCGCCACCACCACGGGGCCAGGGCGGCCCGAGGTGGCGACATGGAATGCGCGCGAGATCAGCTCGGGCACACGGGCGGGGTCGTCAATCTGCACCACCCACTTGGCCATGGTGCCGAACACCGCGCTGTAGTCCAGCTCCTGAAACGCCTCACGCCCCATGGCGTTGCGTGCCACCTGGCCCACGAACAGGATCATGGGCGTCGAATCCTGGTGCGCGATGTGCACACCGGCCGATGCATTGGTGGCACCGGGCCCACGCGTCACAAAACAGATACCGGGCTGGCCGGTGAGCTTGCCCTGCGCCTCGGCCATCATGGCCGCGCCACCTTCCTGGCGGCACACCGTCACGCCGATGTCGGCATCGTGCAGGGCATCGAGCACAGCCAGGTAGCTTTCGCCAGGCACGCAAAACAGTTGCTGTACACCGTGGGTGATGAGCTGCTGCACCAGGATCTGGCCGCCGGTGCGTGGGGTGAGTGAGGTCGTTTTCATATCAACGGTATCGGATCAAAAATTCAGAACAGGGCCTGGCAGGCGCGTTGGATGCGTGCGCAGGCCTCTTGCAAATCGGCGGTAGATGCGGCGTAGGAGATGCGAAAGTATGGTGCCAGACCCAGCACCCCGCCAGGCACCACGGCGACATGGTGCTCGCGCAGCAGGTAGGCGCAGAAGTCGGCATCGGTGCGCAGCAGCATGCCGCCCGGCGTGGTGCGGCCCAGCACACCTTCGCAGCTGGCAAAGGTGTAGAACGCGCCTTCCGGCACACGGCAGCGCAAGCCTGGCGAAGCATTGAGCGCGGCCACGACCAGGTCACGCCGGTCCTGGAACGCTTGGCAGCGCTCGCGCACCACGTCTTGCGGCCCCGTCAGCGCCGCCACGGCAGCCGCCTGGCTGATGGACGAGGGACACGACGTGGCCTGGCTCTGCACCACCGCCATGGCGGCAATCAGCGCCTTGGGGCCTGCGCCGTAGCCCAGGCGCCAGCCCGTCATGGCATACGACTTGGAGACACCGTTCACCGTCAGCGTGCGATCACGCAGCGAGGGCAACACGGCGGCGGGCGTGGCAAAAGCGCGGCCGTCGTACAGGATGTGTTCGTAGATGTCGTCCGCCAGCAACCACACCTGCGGGTGGCGCTCCACCACCTCCAGCACCGGGCGCAGCTGTTCGGCGCTGTAGGCCGCGCCGCTGGGGTTGGAGGGTGAGTTGATGAACACCCAGCGCGTGCGCGGGGTGATGGCGGCCTCCAACTGCTCGGGTGTGATGCGAAAACCGTTGGCCTCGGTGCAGGGCACCACCACGGGTACACCGCCTGCAATCAGCACCATGTCGGCATACGAGGTCCAGTACGGCGCGGGCAGGATCACCTCGTCGCCAGGGTTCACCGAGGCCATCAGCGCGTTGTAGAGGATCTGCTTGGCACCCGCGCCTGCGGTGATCTCGTTGAGCTGAAAGTCCAGCCCGTTGTCGTGCTTGAACTTGTGCTGGATGGCGGCCTTGAGTTCGGCCGTGCCGTCCAGCACCGTGTAGTGCGTCTCCCCCCGCGCCATGGCCTGCTGCGCGGCCTCCAGGATGTGCGCGGGCGTGTCGAAGTCGGGCTCGCCCAGGCCCAGCACGATCACGGGCTGGCCCTGGCGCTTGAGCTGGTTGGCCTCTTGCGTCAGGCGCACGATTTCCGAGACACCGATGGCGCCGAGGCGGTCGGCCGCGCGGAAGGCCGTGGCGGGGATGGCAGCATTCATTGCTGGTAAGTCTCCAGGGGCTTGTCGTTGGGGGTGGCGAACAGCTGGCGCAGCGTGGTGCCCAGTGGAAGGTTCAGGCTCATGTTCTTGGGCGGAATGGGGTTCACAAACCACTTGGTGTAGATCTTTTCCATCTCGCCGCTTTGCATCAGCTTGGTGAGCACACCATCCACCGCAGCCTTGAAGGTGGGGTCGTCCTTGCGAAACAGTAGTGCAATGGGCTCGGCACCCAGCGGCTCGCCCACGATGCGGTAGGCCGAGGGGTCTTTGGAGTTGGCAATCATCCCGGCCAGCAGGTTGTCATCGAGCACAAAAGCGTCGGCGCGGCCCGTTTCAAGCAGCAAGAAGCTCTCATGGTGGTCCTTGCCCAGCACGGTCTTGATGGGCGCGCCACCCAGCGCGCGCTCTTGCTTGCGCAGCAATTGCACGGCGGTGGTGCCGGTGGATGCCGCAATGGTGCGACCTGCGAGCTGGCTGATGGACTTCAGGTCCGAATCCTTGCGCACCGCCATGCGTACTTCGCTCACATAGGTGGTCACCGCAAACGCCACCTGCTGCTGGCGCGCCGTGTTGTTGGTGGTGGGCCCGCAGCCGATGTCCAGCGTGCCGTTTTGCACCAGCGGCAGGGTGTTTTGCGCCGTCACGGCCATATATTCGAGCTTGGCGTCAGGCGCGATTTCCTTGAGCACGCGCTCGCACAGCTCCACGTGGTAGCCCACGTATTTTTCGTTGGCGCCCAGCGCGTAGGCCATGGGTGGCGAAGTCTCGCGCACGCCCAGCACGGCCTTGCCCGATGCCTTGATCTTCTCCAGCGTCGGCTGGGTGACCGTCTGCGCCAGCGCGGGGGCGGTGGCCATGCAGGCCAGGGCCAAGCCTGCAGCGATCGCAGTGAAGGTCTTGCGGGAAATTGCCATGTCGTTGTCTCCGTATGTTTTGTGGTTGGCAGGTGGATGAATCGGTGAAAGAGAAATCGGGCGGCTTTGGTGACGCTCAGATCACGTTCTTTTCGAGCAGCGGCGCATTGCGCGCAATGCGTTCAATGGACAGCGGCGACAGGTCCAGGCTTTGGTAGCGGCCCGTGAGCAACAACTCGGCCACGCCCCGGCCCACAGCCGGGCACTGCTGCAGGCCGTGCCCCGAAAAGCCGTTGGCAAACACCAGGTTGTCGCACGCCGGGTGCAGGCCCACGATGGCGTTGTGGTCGAAGGTGTTCATCTCGTAGTAGCCCGCCCAGGCGCCCTGCATGCGCAGTGCCTCAAAGCCCGGAATTCGCTCAGCCAGCGTGGGCCAGATGTGGTTGTCAAACGCGTCGTACTCGGGCTCCAGCGGGGCAAAGTCATCATCGTTGTCGGCGTTGGGCGCAAAGCCGCAGATGAAGCCTTTGCCCTCGGGCCGCAGCCAGATGCCACTGGTGTCGATGAGCAGTGGGCACCCTGGCAGCGCTGCTGGGCTGGCGAGGTTGAAGACCGTGCGGCGCTTGCCCACAACGGGCAAATCAATGCCCGCCCAGCCCGCAATGGCTGCCGCCCAGGGGCCACCAGCGTTCACGGCGTAGCGGCAAGGCAGCACGGCGCCGCTTTGCAGGCGTACTGCGTTCACATGCAACACGCCGTCGCTGGCCGCCGTGTGCAGCCCCACCGCATCATCGGCCACATAGCGCACGCCCTGGCTCTGCGCCTTCTTGCGCAGCGCCGTCAGCAGCAGGTAGCCGTCAAACCAGCCCTCGCCCGACAGGCCCAGCGAGCCCAGCGCCACGTCCTGCAGCGCCAGCCAAGGAAAGCGCTCTGCCAGTTGCTGCGGGCTGGGCAGCGCCACATCGGCGCCGTGCTGCTTTTGCAACGCATGGTTCTCGCGCAGCGTGGCCTCGCCCGCCTGGGTGGCCAGGTACAGGTAGCCGCCTTCGTGCAGACCGATGTCGGGCACATCGCCGCTGCAGGCCAGCAGCGTGCCCACGTTGCGCAAGAAGTCGATGCCAAACGCCGAGATCTGGATGTTGATGTCCGTCGAGAACTGCTGGCGGATGGAGCTGGCCGACAGCGCCGACGATGCACGTGCATAGGTCGGATCGCGCTCGACCACCACCACCTCGCAGTCCGGCTGCTGCAGCGTGAGGAAGTACGCAATCGCGCTGCCGATGACACCACCGCCAATGATGACGATGGGGTGTGGGTCCTTAGCGATAGGCATGAACGGGGCAACCAGCGCGTGGCTTACACGTCGAACGTCACGCCCTGCGCCAGCGGCAGTGCGGTGGAGTAGTTGATGGTGTTGGTCGCCCGGCGCATGTAGGCCTTCCAGCTGTCCGAGCCCGCTTCGCGGCCACCGCCCGTTTCCTTCTCGCCGCCAAATGCGCCGCCAATCTCGGCGCCGCTGGGGCCAATGTTCACGTTGGCAATGCCGCAGTCCGAACCAGCGGCCGACATGAACAGCTCGGCCTCGCGCACGTTGAGCGTGAAGATGGACGACGACAGGCCCGCTCCCACGGCGTTGTTCATAGCAATGGCTTCGTCGATGGTGCTGTAGCGCACCACGTACAGGATGGGCGCAAAGGTTTCGTGCAGCGCGGGGCCTTCATGGGCTTTCAGCTCCACCAGAGCGGGGCGCACGTAGTACGCATCCGCACCGCCGATGCCTTCCACGCGGCCACCACCGTGCACCGTAGCGCCCAGCGCGCGGCTTTGCTCCAGCGCTTTTTGCATGCCGTCAAACGCAGGGCGGTCGATCAGCGGGCCCACCAGCGTGCCGGGCGTGCGCGGGTCGCCCACCTGCACGTTGGCGTACACCTTGGCCAGCTGGGGCACCAATTGGTCGTAAATGCTGTCGTGCACAAACAGGCGGCGCAGCGTGGTGCAGCGCTGGCCCGCCGTGCCCATGGCGGCGAACGCAATGCCGCGCAGGGCCAGATTCAGATCGGACGTAGGCGCCACGATGGCCGCGTTGTTGCCGCCCAGCTCTAGAATGCCGCGCGCAAAACGCGCTGCCAGGCGCGGGCCAACGGCGCGGCCCATGGCGGTGGAGCCGGTGGCCGAGAGCACGGGCACGCGGGTGTCATCCACCAGCACCTCGCCAAGGTCGCGCTGGCCCACGATCAGCTCCAGCAAGCCTTCGGGTGCGTCGGTGCCAAAGCGTGCAATAGCGCGCTGTGCAATCGCATGCGTGGCCAGGGCGGTGAGCGGGGTCTTTTCCGACGGCTTCCACACCACCGAATCACCGCACACCAGTGCCAGCGCGGCGTTCCACGACCACACGGCCACCGGGAAGTTGAAGGCCGAAATGACGCCGCACACGCCCAGCGGATGCCAGGTTTCCATCATGCGGTGGCCGGGGCGCTCGGTGGCAATCGTCAGGCCATACAGCTGACGCGACAGGCCCACTGCGAAGTCACAGATGTCGATCATCTCCTGCACCTCACCCAGGCCTTCGGACGGGATCTTGCCCGCCTCGATGGTCACCAGCAGGCCCAGGTCGGCCTTGGCGGCACGCAGCTCCTCGCCCAGCAGGCGCACCAGCTCGCCCCGGCGCGGTGCGGGCACATTGCGCCACGCCTGGAAAGCCGCATGCGCGCGGCCGATGGCGGCCGTGGCATCGGTCGCGCTTTGCTGTGGCACCTGGGCCAGCACCTCGCCCGTGATGGGCGAGCGCGCCGCCAGCGTGCCGCCGGTGTACGCCGTGCGGGGCACGCCCAGGCGTTGCAGCAGTTGATCGACTTCGGACACGAGGGAGGTGGCGACAGGGGTGGCGGACATGGCGGCTCGCTAGCTTGGATGGAGGCAGAGAAAGGGAAACAGCGTGGGAAAACACACGCAGTGAATCCGCCAATATCCGCCAATCGCGCCGCGCTGGATAGCAAAAAAATGGAACTACTTGATCACAAATCAGCATGAAGTACCTGAAAATATCAGGACCGCTACCCTATACCCAATAAGCGACATGGGCTCAAAAGGCTCAATTTTTGGCGTCACCAATCATTCCCCCAACGCATGACCCAGTATGACCCTGCTGCGCCGAACCTTCCTGCCCTCTACCGCCGACCTGCTGGCCTTCGAGGCCGCCGCCCGTCACCAGAGCGTGTCGCGCGCGGCCGAAGAGCTGCACCTCACCCAAAGTGCCGTGTCGCGCCAGATCCGCCAGTTGGAAGAGCAAATCGGCACCGCCCTCTTCCACCGCGTGCGCCAGCGCGTGGTGCTGACCGACGCGGGCCGGGTCTACGCGGCCGACGTGCAAAACGTGCTGCAGCAACTGTCGGCCAGCACACAAAAAGCCATGGCGTTCTCCAGCACCGACGGCCTGCTCAACTTGGCCGTGCTGCCCACGCTGGGCACCCGCTGGCTCATCCCGCGCATGGGCGGCTTCATGGCACTGCACCCCGAGGCCATGGTCAACTTCTCGGCCCGCACCGAGCCCTTTGACTTTGCGGGCACGCCGTTTGACGCCGCCATCCACTTCGGTACCCCGCACTGGGCAGGCGCCGTGTGCGAATACCTCATGCACGAAGAAACCGTGCCCGTGTGCAGCCCCACCTACCGAGACCGCCACAACATCCGCACCCCACAGGACCTGACGCGTGTGGTGCTGCTGCAGCAAAGCACCCGCCCCACGCAGTGGGCCGAGTGGTTTGAACTGGTAGGCGCGCCCACCGCCCTGGCCCTGCGTGGCCCCCAGTCTGAACACTTCGCCATGATTACGCAGGCCGCTGTGTCGCACCTGGGCGCGGCGCTGTTGCCGCGCTTTTTGATCGAGCAGGAGCTGGCGGCCGGGAGCCTGGTGGAGCTGTCAGACCAAGTGCTGACGAGCACCGATGCGTACTACCTGGTGTACCCCGAGGCGCGAGCGCAGACGCCGTTGGTGAAAGCGTTCAGGGATTGGGTGGTGGGGGAGTGTGCAGGGCAGCGGCGGCGAGCAACATGAATCCAGCAATAAAGTGGTCAAAGACAAAATCTAGTCAGGAGTAGCTCTGGCGCTTATCTGTAAAGCGCAAGTAGCTATAAAAATGGAAGCAGCGCTGTCAGTTGTTAGAAACAAGAGCGCAGGAAATATCCCAGCAGGTCTGCACAAAGACACAACACGCAGGAACATCGAATGAGCCAGGTACCCGTCGCCAACGGAATGGGGCTTCTCTGGGGCGACTGTGAGCTAGATTCACTAGGCATCAATGGAAGGCATAGGCAATGGCTCAACCACACGTCACGCGAACCCTCGGACCAATTCACTTCGAGGACCTAGACCCTCACCGATTTGAGGACTTGATTCGCCAGCTCGCATACGACTTCCGATCATGGAAGTCCATTGAGTCCACAGGTCGTGGCGGCGCCGACGATGGTTTTGATGTCCGAGCCTTTGAGGAGGTGAAAACACCAGTGATACCTCTCGAAGACGATGTTGACGCAGAAGATGCACCTCATCCAATGGAAGGCAACCTCTGGATGATTCAGTGCAAGCGCGAAAAAGAAGTTGGCCCCAAGAAAGTCGCCACAATCATTTCGGATGGGGTGACAGCACAGGCTCCACCTTATGGCTACATCCTGGCTGCACCTGTGCACTTCTCCAAAGCTGCGCATGATCGATTTCGAGAGGAACTCCGATCTCGAGGAGTTATGGAGTTTTATCTATGGGGTGCTGGCGAACTTGAGGACATGCTGTTCCAGCCGAAGAACGATCACATCCTGTTTGCGTTCTTTGGCATATCACTGGTGTCCAAGCGACGATCCAGAACGGCTTCCGTTCGCTCTGTGGTGTTGGTCAAGAACAAGCTGATGCGTGTCCTTGGAGAGAACCCAACCGGATGCATTCTTGTCCGCGATCTGGACGACGAAAACTATCCATTTGAGGACAACTATCCAGACTTCGACACGAATCCTCGTTGGAAGACGTACAAGGTCGATTCGTTTGACCCTCTTGGTTTGATCGTGACTGTGGCTAGACACTACGCTTTCCTCGACGGCGATAGCAGGGAATGGGACTACACAAGGGCTGTGAATGAGGACCAGCACTTCTTGCACTATCGGAATACTCAGGAGCAACAGCTGCAAGAGCAGCGGCTCGCAGTCAAGGGTTTCTGGGAGCTACTGCCAAGGGCGAACCGCGCGAATTGGGTGCGCCGCGAGCGAATCCGCTTCGACAAAATCGCTTACATAGACGACAAGGGTGACGTCGAATTCGAGATGCCGCACCTATATGTGCCATACGAGCCGAAGCGCGGCCCTTTTTCCGAATACTACGAATGCCTAGAGATCAATGAGCACACACAGGTATCCCTGAAGGATCTCACCCGCAAGAAAATTTTTCCCAATAAGTTCGCTGCGCCCAGCTTCGGAAAAATCCACGACGACCAACGCTTGGCAATTGATGAAGTGACCCGTTCGATGCTTCAGAACGGGCGCCAGGAAGTCACGCTTTACGGTGTCGGCGCCCAATACAGCCATCTGGAGCCAACCGATGTTGCTGTAGTCGACGAACAAAAAACGCGCTCTACCGAAAAGTTGCTTATCAAGATTACAAGCGTCAAGACAGTAAAAGCAGACATCCTGTTGAAGCAGTCTAAGGACAACCTGACCATGCAACACGACATGGAGCGACAAATCGGGCGCACATTAAAGGCTTCAGAAAAGGTCCGCGTCGTGGAGGCCGTCATCATCTATCAGTGGCAGATTGATCAGAACCGCCCCCTGATCTAAAGCCACTCGGGATAGGAGAACTGCAACCGCTCCTGCAGTGTTTCGCTTGCGCTCTCCGGAATAACTCAATGGCGGGGCCCGCAGTGGCTGCAAACTGCCTCTACTCCCCCACTACCCCAATCACCTGCGCCTCGGCTCGCACGGATGACAAACTCTGTGCCGGCCTTCTCAGCGTTGCATCAAACGGATTGATCTTCGGCCCAATCGCGGCCGCCTCGCGTTTGAGCAACTCCACGACGGTCGGCAGACGGTCATCGTTCAGGCGCGCGGAGATAGTGCCAACGCTCAATGCAGCGACGGCCCGCCCTTCGCGGTCCAGGATGGGTACGGCTACACCGGCCATGCCTTCGAGCAAGCCGGTATTGCGGCCCGCGTACCCCAGCTGGCGCACCCGCTCGATCTCGGTACGCAGATACACCTCGTCAAACACACCGTACTCGCGCACGCGCGAGAGGTTGAAGCGGATGACCTCTTCGCGCTCGGCCTCGGGCAAGAAGGCCAGGATGGCCAGCGCACCCTGCCCAACGCCCAGGGCCACGCGGCCACCGATGTCGCCGGTGAAGGAGCGGATGGGGAACGGGCCTTCGCTGCGGTCCAGGCACACCGCATCGAACCCGCTGCGCACCAACAGAAAGATGCTGTCGCCCAGGCTGGCGCACAGGCGCAGCAGCGCGGGGCGGCACAGGGTGCGCAGGTCGCCTGGGTTGCCCGCTTTGGCGGCCAGGGCGAAGAAGTCCATGCTCAGGCGGTAGAGCTTGCTGCGCTCGTCCTGCTCGACCATGCCCTCTGCCACTAGCGATTGCAGCAAACGGTGCGTGGTGCCTTGCGTGAGGCCCACGGCACGCGCCAATTGGGTGACTCGCCCGCCCTCGGCCTGCACGGCCGACAGGGCCCGGATGACGGCAAACACCCGGGGTACGCCGCCGGTGGCGGTGGATGCGGCTTCCATACCTCGCTCCTGTGGAATTCGTTGATCAAACTGAAGGCAGTATATTCCATTGAACGGAATAAATTTAATAAAAATTCTGATTAATGGAATACCCGAAGCATTCTGGTTTGTTTATTGCAATAGATTCAATTGAATCGAGCGGCTGTTCCAGCCTTTGTGCGGCACTTGCACCACCCCGGTGCAAGCACACCAAAGGCCCGCAGCCCATCCATGCAACTCCACAGCAGGTGACACGCACAGCCCCGAGGCAAACCGTGCGATGCCACCACCGGAAAGGCTTTCGCCATGTCGTTTCTCAAGCTCACGGATGTGACCAAGTTCTATGGCAGCACCTGCGCGGTGCAGTCCATGAACCTCACGGTGCAAAAGGGTGAATTTGTGTCGTTGCTGGGCCCGTCGGGCTGCGGCAAGACGACCACGCTGCAGATGGTGGCGGGGTTTGAAGCCGTGACCAGCGGGCGCATCGAGCTCGATGGCAAGGACATCACCCACGCCAAGGCCAACACGCGCGGGCTGGGCATCGTGTTCCAGAGCTATGCGCTGTTCCCGCACATGACGGTGGCGGCCAACGTGAGCTTTGGGCTGGAGATGCGCAAGGTGCCCAAGGCCGAACGCGCCGAGCGCGTGGCCCAGGCCCTGGCGCTGGTGCATCTGGAGCAGCACGCCACGCGCTACCCGCGCGAGCTGTCTGGCGGCCAGCGCCAGCGCGTGGCACTGGCCCGTGCACTGGTGATCGAGCCGCCCGTGCTGCTGCTGGACGAGCCACTGTCCAACCTCGACGCCAAGCTGCGTGAGGAGATGCAGTTTGAGCTGCGGCAGATTCAGCGCAAGGTGGGCACCACCACCATCATGGTCACGCACGACCAGAGCGAGGCCATGTCCATCAGCGACCGCGTGGTGGTGATGGAGGCCGGCCGCGCCACGCAGATCGATCACCCGCATCGCGTGTACGAGCACCCGCGCACGCGCTTCATCTCCACCTTTGTGGGCAAGGCCAACCTGCTGCCCGGCCAGGTAACGCATGCCAATGGCACGCACACGCAGGTGAAGGTGGGCGCCCTCACGATGGAGGTGGACGGTGCCCGCTACCGCCCCGGCGCCGCCGTGCTGCTGAGCGTGCGGCCTGAAAAAGTGCAACTGGTGCCCGCGGTGCAGGGCCGGATGGATGGCCAGGTGTGCGAGCGGTTCTTCCTGGGCAGCCAGTGGCTGTACCGTGTGGGCACCCCCGTGGGCGACCTGATGGTGCTGGCGCCCAACGACGGCCGCGCTGCGCTGGCCGAGGGCGAGCGCACGGGCGTGGACTGGCCCGACCACTGCATGCGCCTGCTGCCCGCCGATGAAACCGCCATGGCCGAGCTGGAGGCCGAAGACACCGCCGCCGAGGTGGCGCCATGAGCCTGGCCACCACCTTGTTGCACAAAAAGGCCGCGCCCTGGTGGCTGTCGGGCCCGGCGCTGGTGCTGTTCACCGTGCTGTTGCTGGTGCCGTTGGCACTCACAGCCGTACTCTCATTCAACGCCTTTGACCCAGCCACCGGAGTGAAGGCGGATGAGTTCACGCTGGAGCATTACGCCCATGTGTTCACCGATTCGTATTACCACACGATCTTCTGGCGCACGTTCTGGATTGCCGGGCTGGTCACGCTGATCTGCGTGGCGATTGGTGCGCCCGAAGCCTACATCCTGAGCCGCATGGGCAACCCGTGGCGCTCCATCCTGCTGCTGGTGGTGCTCGCGCCGCTGCTGGTGTCCGTGGTGGTACGGGCCTTTGGCTGGAGCATGCTGCTGGGGCCTGAGGGGCTGGTGAATGGGCTGTTCGGGCTACTTGGATTTGGCCCCGTGAAGATGCTTTACACCGAGATCGCCGTGGTGATTGCGCTGGTGCATGTGATGCTGCCCTTCATGGTGATCCCCGTGTGGACCTCGCTGCAGAAGCTGGACCCCGGTGTGGAAAACGCGGCGCTGTCGCTGCAGGCCTCGCCCTTCACCACGCTGCGGCGCATTGTGTTGCCGCAGGTGCTGCCCGGCATCCTGTCCGGCAGCCTCATCGTGTTCGGCCTGGCGGCCAGCTCGTTCGCCATCCCCGGCCTGCTGGGCGGGCGGCGCCTGAAGATGGTGGCCACGGTGGTGTACGACGAGTACCTGCACGAACTGAACTGGCCTTTGGGCGCGGCGATTGCGCTCACGTTGCTGGTGGCCAACCTGGTGGTCATGCTTAGCTACAACCGCTTGGTTGAAGGCCGCTACAAGAAAGCACTGGGCTGAATCTATGCAGAAGAACGGACCTTTGGCCCTCGCATTCAACGCGCTGGTCATCACTTTCATGCTCGCCCCGCTGCTGGTGGTGTGCATCGTGGCGTTCACGCCGCACAACACGCTGACGCTGCCCACCACTGAGTTCTCGCTGCGCTGGTTCAAGGCAGTGTTCGCGCATTCGGACTTTGTGCAGTCGTTCTGGAACAGCCTGTGGCTGGCGCTGGCATCGGCCACGCTGGCCACGGTGCTGGCCGTGCCGGCGGGCATTGCCATCACACGCTACGAGTTTGCGGGGCGCGGCTTTCTCAACGGCCTGTTCCTGTCGCCGCTGATCATTCCGCACCTGGTGCTGGGTGTGGCCCTGCTGCGCCTGTTTGCGCTGCTGGGGGGCACGGGCAGCTTTGGCTGGCTGGTGTTTGCGCATGCGCTCATCGTTACGCCCTACACGCTGCGGCTGGTGGTGGCCGCGCTGGTGGGGTTTGACCGCAGTGCCGAGCATGCCGCGCTGTCGCTGGGTGCCAGCCAGGCCACGGTGTTCACGCGCATCACGCTGCCGATGATCCTGCCCGGCGTGACGGGAGGGTGGATGCTGGCCTTCATCAACAGCTTTGACGAAGTGACGATGTCGATCTTTGTCACCTCGCCCAGCACGGTGACGCTGCCGGTGCGCATGTACATGTACGCCACCGAGTCGATTGACCCGCTGATGGCTGCGGTGTCGGCACTGATGGTGGCCCTGACGGCATGCGCGATGGTGATTCTCGACCGGGTGTATGGACTCGATCGCGTTCTGGTCGGCCGGAAATAAATGAGCACCGCAACCATGAGTTCCAGCCAACCTCTGCTCCACCGCGTGGCCGAAAAAGACCGCACACCCGTGCCCTTCGTGCTCGATGGCGAACCCGCCGCTGCGCTCGAAGGCGACACGGTGCTGACCGCCATCCTCACCCACCGCGCCCAACTGCGCCGCAACGAGTTCAGCCACGAGCCGCGTGCAGGCTTTTGCCTGATGGGCGCGTGCCAGGACTGCTGGGTGATGACGGCTACCGGCGAACGCCTACGGTCTTGCGCCACCTTCATCCAGGCGGGCATGCAGCTGACTACCGGAGGGACCGCATGACCGCCCCCACCTTGCAACCCGTGATCGTGGGCGCAGGCCCTGCGGGCATCCGTGCGGCGCAAACCCTGGTGGCTCATGGTGTGCGGCCTATGGTGATCGACGAGGCCGCGCGCGGCGGCGGGCAGATCTATCGCCGCCCGCCCGCCCACTTTGCCCGTAGCCCGCAAACGCTGTACGGCACCGAAGCATCACGCGCCACGGCATTGCACAGCACGCTGGATGGCTTGGCCGCCCACATCGACTACCAACCCAACAGCCTGGTGTGGAACGCCCAGGGTGGCTTGCTCGATGTGCTGCACGGCCTCACACAGACCACGCACACGGTGCCCTACGGCCAGCTCATCGTGGCCAGCGGCGCCACCGACCGCGTGCTGCCCATGCCAGGCTGGACGCTGCCCGGCGTGTACACGCTGGGTGGCGCACAGGTGGCGCTGAAGTTCCAGGGCTGCACCATCGGCCGCAACGTGGTGCTGATGGGCACCGGGCCGCTGCTGTATCTGGTGGCGTACCAATATGCCAAGGCGGGTGCGACGGTTGCAGCAGTGCTGGACACCGCCCGATTTGCCGACCAACTGGCCGCCCTGCCCGGCATGCTGACGCAGCCCGCCGTGCTGGCCAAAGGGATGTACTACGTGGGCTGGCTGCGGGCGCACGGCGTGGCGGTGCACACCGGCGTGCGGCCCGTGCGCGTGGAAGGCGACACGCGGGCGAACGCCGTGGTGTGGAGCGACGGCCAGACAGAGCACACCGTGCCCTGCGATGCCGTGGGCTTTGGTTACGCCCTGCGGTCCGAGACCCAGCTGGCCGACCTGCTGGGCTGCCGCTTTGCCTGGGCCCCGATGCACCGCGCCCACCTGCCCGAGCGCGACAGCGCAGGGCGCACCAGCGTGGCCGGCGTGTACCTGGCGGGGGATGGCGCGGGCATCATGGGCGCCGATGCGGCCGAGTGGGCGGGTGAGCGCGCTGCGCTGGCGCTGCTGGCTGACCACGGCGTGAAGGTGGACACTGCACGCGCGGCGGAGCTGGAACGCAAGCTCACGGGCTTGATGCCATTCCGCCAAGGGCTGGAGCGCGCCTTCCCCTTCCCCACAGATTGGGCAACGCACGCCCCCGACGCGCTGGTGGTGTGCCGCTGCGAGAACATCACAGCCGGTGAGCTGCGCGCCTGTGCCCGCGATGCGGGCGCAGACGAGATGAACCGTCTTAAAGCCCTGACCCGCGTGGGCATGGGCCGCTGCCAAGGCCGCATGTGCGGTGTGGCCGCTGCAGAAATCCTGGCCCAGGCCACAGGCAAGCCTATCGATCAGGTGGGGCGGCTACGTGGGCAGGCGCCCATCAAGCCCATCCCAATCCACCTGCAAGCCCAGGCAGAGGCACGCGCATGACCGCAACCCCAACGATTGACACCGACGTCGCCATTGTGGGCGGCGGCATCATGGGAGCATCGGCCGCGCTGGCGCTGCGCCGCAAAGGTGTGGCAGTGGTGCTGCTGGAGCGCGACCTGTGCGGCTCGCGCTCCAGCGGCGTGAACTACGGCGGCGTGCGCCGCCAGGGCCGGCCTGTGAGCCAACTGCCCCTGGCGCAGCGCGCCCACCAGGTGTGGGCCGACCTGCCCGCGCTGATTGGCACCGATGGCGAGTACCAGCGCAGCGGGCACTTCAAGATCGGACGCAGTGAGGCGGACATGGCTTCGCTGGAAGCCTATGCCCACTTGAGCCGCGACTTCGACCTGGGCATCCAGCTCATCTCGGGCGCCACGCTGCGCGAGCGCTGCCCTTGGCTGGGCGGGCGCGCCGTGGGTGGCTCGCTGTGCCCCGACGACGGCCAGGCCAACCCGCGCTTGGTGTCGCCCGCGTTTGCGCTGGCGGCCAAGCGCGCGGGCGCGCAGATTCTGGAGCGCACTCCAATGACCTCGGTGGAGCACGACGGGCAGCTGTTCACCGTGCGCTCGGGCACCACCGTGGCGGTGCGTGCACCCGTGCTCATCAATTGCGCAGGAGCCTGGGCCGGTGCGCTGGCCGCGCAGTTTGGCGAGGCCGTGCCCATTCACTCCGGCCATCCGGCCATGGCGGTGACCGAGCCCCTGCCCTTTTTCATGCACTGGAGCCTGGGTGTGGAAGGCGGCGGCATCTACTGCCGACAGGTAGCGCGTGGCAATCTCGTTCTGGGTGGTGGCGCAGGTGTGGCGCTGGATGCCAACCGCGCCCGCTCCGAGCGCAGCGCCATCGCTACCCTGGCAGTGCAGGCGGTGGAGCTGCTGCCCGCCCTCAAGAATGCGCACTTCATTCGCACCTGGAGCGGCACCGAAGGCTACCTGCCTGACCGCCAGCCGGTGCTGGGCAAAAGCCACACCACGCCAGGCCTGATCCATGGCTTTGGCTTTGCCGGTGCGGGCTTTCAGATCGGCCCCGGCGTGGGCGAGGTGCTGGCCGAGCTGGCACGCGATGGCCGCAGCACCACGCCGATTGATGCCTTTGCGATTGAGCGATTTCTCCCAACGACGGTGGCTGACGTGGCCAGCACTGCCGCTGCCCACTGACCCCGTTTGCCACCGAAAAAACTCCCCTCCCTACCAGAAAGGAAACCACCATGACCTTCTCCCCCCGCTTTGCCAGCCGCACCCGCCGCGCCCTTGTGACGGCCGCTGCACTGACCGCCGTGGCCGCCACAGGCACCGCCACCGCGCAGACCAAGACGCTGTACATCGGCATGAATGGCGGCACGATGGAGAAGGCGTACACGCAGTACGTGTTCCCGGCGTTTGAAAAGCTGCACGGTGTGAAGGTGGTGGTGGTGCCCGGCACGTCCTCGGACATCCTGGCGAAGGCCCAGGCCAACAAGGACAAGCCCCAGATGCACGTGATGTTTCTGGACGACGGCATCATGGTGCGCGCCATGGGCATGGGCCTGTGCGAAAAGCAAAAGCCCAACCAGCATCTGAACGACATCTACCCCGCCGCGCGCTTCAAGGACGACCTGGCCAGCGGAGTCAGCGTGGGTATGACGGGCATCGCCTACAACACCAAGATGTTTGCCGAAAAGGGCTGGGCCGCACCCACCTCGTGGATGGACTTTGCCGACCCCAAGTACAAGGGCAAGGTGGTGTTCCAGTCCATGCCCTCCTCATCGTTCGGGCTGCACGGCTTCTTGATGTTCAACCGCATCCAGGGCGGCAACGACAAGAACGTGGAACCCGGCTTTGCCAACTGGGCCAAGACCATCGGCCCGAACGTGCTGGAGTACATCCCGAGCTCGGCCAAGATTTCGGAGATGGTGCAAACGGGCGAGGCCGCGCTCTTCCCGCTCACGCCCACGGCCGTGGCTGCACTCAAATCCAAGGGCATTCCGGTGGAATACGCCCAGCCCAAGGAAGGCTCGGTGGTGCTGATGACAGGCCAGTGCGTGATCGCCAAGAACAGCGAGCCCGAGCTGGCGCAAAAACTGGCCGAATTTCTGCTGAGCCCCCTGGCGCAGGCCAACGTGCTGCAGTTTGGCGCGCAGATCCCCACCAACCCCAAGGCGCCTGCCGTGGGTGAAGGTGCCGCCCAGGTCGCGCAGATCAGCCAGTGGATGAAAAACGCCGTGACGCTGGACTGGGACAGCGTGAACGCCAACCGCCCTGCGTGGAACGCGCGCTGGAACAAGACCATCGAGCGCTGAGAGGATATGGAGCGCGTGTGAACAGGCTACACCTGCTCACACTGGCGGGCCGTTTGTGACAAATGTCACCGGCCCCGCCATACCCTGCGGTGGTGGGGTGCCACAAACCGCTTCTTCGACTTCAGAATCCGGCGCCTGGGCATGCTGATTCGTTCAGCCCGTCCGCCACCATTCGAAGAAGAGGGATACCACCATGAAACGCTGGATCAAATGGACCGCAGGCAGCGCGCTGCTGCTGGGCGTGATCGTTGTCGCCACCGCCGCCAGCGGCCTGTACCTGGCCGAGCAAAAGCGCAACCGCTACATCGACATCAAGCCCCGCCCCGTGGCCTACACCACCGATGCGCAGACCATCGAACGTGGGCGCTATCTGTATGCATCGCGTGGCTGCACCGACTGCCATGGCGCACAAGGCACGGGCCGCGAGTTCGTCAACGATGGCAAGGGCACGCGCATCGTGGGGCCCAACATCACGCCGGCTGGCGTGGTGGCGCGCTACCAGCCCGAGGACTGGAACAGCGTGATCCGCCACGGCGTCAAGCCCAATGGCCGCCCGGTGCTGGTCATGCCCAGCGAGGACTACAACCGCTTCACCAACGAAGACCTGAACGCCCTGGTGTCGTATGTGCGCCAGTTCCCCCCCAAGGAGGGCACGCAGGCCGTGGTCGATCTGCCGCACCCTGCCTGGGTGCTGTATGGGCTGGGTGCGATTCCCGACGCGGCCTCGCGCATTGACCACCAACTGGCTCCCTCGCGGCCGACGGCTGCCGGAGTGACGCTGGCCAACGGCCAGTACGTGGCCAACATGTGCATCGGCTGCCATGGTGCCGACCTGTCGGGCGGAAAAATCCCCGGCGGCCCGCCTGACTGGCCTGCGGCGGCAGACATCCGCCCTGGCACACACAGTGCCGACAGTGCCCTGACACGCTACCCCAACGCCGCAAGCTTTGTGGCCATGCTGCGCACAGGCAAGCGGCCTGACGGCACACCCATCCAGGTGATGCCCTTCGAATCGCTGGGTCAGTTGAGCGATGTGGATGCGCAAGCGCTGTACCTGTACCTGAACGCACCCCCTGGCAGCGTGAAGCAGGACGTGGGCAGTGCAACGGCCGGCAGCCAAAAGAGCAGCGCCAACACCGTGCCCTCCGGCCCGGGCGGGCTCAAGCTGCCGGGTTGACTTGAGAGCCTGTGGACGGCCCCGCAGGGGGACGCCCGCAGACACTCGGACGAAAGAGCAGGCGACGGACCACGCCCCCAAAAATCGCTGCCCTGCTGACCCGCCCCCTTTGGACCACCCGCTGTGGTGGCGGGTCAGCTGCCAGGGTGCTGATGTGCCTGGGGAGGCGAGACGGGCGCCAGGCTGTAAGACCCCATGGGCCCACCGGGGCTGTTGGTAGGGCCGGTGGGTGCAGCCGGCGGTGCGCGGCGCACCCGTGGCACCACGCTGAGCTGCACGGTATCGAGCACCGGGCCGGGCACCACATTCAGCGCCTTGCGAGGCAGGTCCACCAGTTGCTCGGCGTGCCACACGCGCACCTGTGCGGCGCCATCCGGCACGCTG
This sequence comes from Acidovorax sp. K2F, assembly GCF_025246485.1. NCBI lineage: Bacteria > Pseudomonadati > Pseudomonadota > Betaproteobacteria > Burkholderiales > Comamonadaceae > Acidovorax > Acidovorax sp. K2F. The sequence goes on along the minus strand of NZ_JAOBSQ010000026.1, from coordinate 80,668 downwards.
GCAAATCGGGCAATGCCATCGTTGTCGGTCTTGAGTGTCCAGGCCGAATCGGTCACAAACACGTGGCCGCGCATGGAACCGTGCAGGTGGCAGCCCAGCAGCACCACGCCAGGGGTGTCGAGTTTGACGTCCGCAAAGTTGGCGGGCTTGCCGTCGGCCTTGCCGGCCAGGCGCAACTCAAAATTGGAACCGGGCGCAGCAGGGGCCGCTGCAGCGGCTACGCCTGTAGGGTTGCCGCGCACATGGTGATCCCAGCGGTCCTGGTTGGTGAAACGCACGGTGGTGCCGGGCATCACCACGGTGACGGCAGGCACAAAACGCATGCGCTCCTGCTCAATGGTGGGGCTGGGCTGCAGCAGGCTGGGGGCCGCGCCCGCAGTGGCACCGGGGTACACCACCACCACGGCGTCGGGCACGGGCTTGCCCTCGCGGTCCAGCACCTGAATTTGAACATTTCCGGCCCAAGCGCTAGTGAATATTGCGCTAGCAGCTATTAAAAATATAGCGTTTTTCATTGTCTTACCGCTTGGTGATCACGTCACGGTGCATGGGCGCCAACAACGCCAGCAGGCGGTTTTGTTGAGCGAACGGTATGCCCTGGGCATCCATGGCGCTTTGCAGCACCTCCACCAGGGCGTTGAAGTGGCCCTTGTTGATGTCCATGTCGGCATGGGCCGATTTCATGTCAGCGCCTTCATATTTGCAAGGACCCCCGCTCAACTGGCAAAACTGGTCGGTCAGGCTCTCCTTGAGGGCGGCTGGTTTGGTGTCCTTGAAGTGGCTGCCGATGCGTGGGTCCTTGACCACACGGTTCACAAAATCGTCCACCAGGCGGGTGATGCCAGGCTTTTCGCCCAGGGCCTGGTACAGGCCGGCAGGGGCTGCAGTGTTCGCCACCGGAGCCGCAGCGGTCTGCGCAAAGGCCGGGGCAGCCAGCAAGCCGCTCAGGGCGATGGCCAGGGCGATGAGGTTTTTGGAGTGGGTCATGAAAATCTCCTCAGAAAGCGACTTGGGCCGACAGGTAGTAGCCCGTCTGGCGGCGGTTTTGGGTGATGCCGGGCACGATGCGGCCCAGATCCACATAGGCCAACGTGAGCGACACGTTCTTGCTGGGCGCCCAGGCCACAAAGATGTCCTTCCAGTCGTCTTCGCGCAGCGCAGCACCCAGGCCGGCCGCAGCGCCCAGCGCCTGCAGGTTGTTGGGCTTGAAGCGGTATTCGGCGCCCACCGCCAGGTTCTTGCTGATCAGGTACGCCACCGAGAACTCGGGCTGCAGGCTGCGGCTGTTCTTGCCGGGCACGGCCGAGCCAAAGCCCAGCAGGCCGTTCTGGTTGGCGTTGGTGTAGCGCAGCGTGCCATTGACCAGCACGCTTTGCGCCAGCAGCAGCTTGGTGGCGCTCACGTACACATCGGTGCCGCTGGTTTTGGTGCCCAGAAAGTCCAGCACTGACCTGATGGAGCCCGGGTGCACCTGCTTGTGCTCCAGCCCCACCGCAATCTGGGGCATCCAGCTGTCGCTGTTGAGCACCGCGTCGCCCGCCACCTTGAGCTTGATGCCGAGCACATCCATCTTGATGTGCTGGCCGGGTATCACGCCAAACGGCGCAATGCCGTTGAGCGCGATCGCGGGCGAGGCATCAAAGTCCTGGCGCGCCAGCGACAGCTCCAGGCGGTCGTGCAGGCCCAGGGCCACGCCATAGCCGTTCAGGCTGTAATCCTGGGTCGCAGCACGGGTGGCATAGGCGCTGACACCCACCTCGCCCTCGGTGGCGTTGCTGCCAATCACTGCCCAGGGGGTCAGCCCGCCGCCCGCCGATCCGGCGATGGTGCTGACACCACCGGTGAGCAGCAGCTTGCCGGTATCGGCCTGGGCCGCACTACAGGCCAGTGCAACGCCAGCCAGCACGGCGATGGAAAGGGGACTCTTCATGGGGCGCTCCTCGTGTTTGTAAATAATTGCTACGACAGCGTCATTACGCACACGGGCGGCGTCCAGATGTGAATCCAGAGTGCCGCAAAGGGTCTTTAGCGCCTGATCAGGGTCTGGCCCCCACGACGGACCGGGCACCGTTCTCGTCAGCCAGCGAAGGCAAGGCGCTCCACGGTCCAGTACAGCGACAGCACCAGCAACGCGACGGAGCCCCCACGCACCACCACCGAGCGGTACCACGCCCTGCGCGCCAATGCCACCGAGACCGCGCACCACAGGGCGACCACCATCAGTTGGCCCACTTCAACCCCCAGGTTGAACCCCGCCAGGGCCCACAACAGCGAAGCCCCCACCACGCCCGCTTCGACCAGCACCCCGGAAAAACCCAGCCCGTGCACCAGCCCAAAGCCCAGAGCAAGCCAGCTACTGCGCAGGCCTTGGACGGGAAACAGGTTCAGCAACGCCGAGATGCCGATGCTGATGGCAATGGCGGGCTCCACCCAGTTGCCCGACACGGTGACCCAGCCCAGGCCTGCCAGTGCCAGCGTGATGGAATGGCCCACGGTGAAACAGGTCACCGTGAGCAGGAGCGCCTTGATCCCGGCGAAGCGGTCCCTGGCGCCGGAGGCCGGGGTTTCAGCGATCGGCGTTGTGCCGGACTCCGCGTGCAATGGCAGATCGCGGTGGCGGGGCTGCGGCCGCGCCAGGGAGATGGGCAGCAACAGTGCCAGCAAAAAGGCCAGGTGGTCGTAGCCAGACAGGATGTGGTGCACCCCCTCGGTCACAAAGTGCAGCAGCGTGGCCAACCCGCCGCGTGGGGCGCCGGGCTCTGTTGCGTCCGCACCTTGAGCCCCTTCCGCACCGTCTGCCCCCGCTTGTCCTGCGCGGCTGCCCGCAGAGCGCAGGTCGGTGCCCGAGCGCCCGTCAGGGGCCAGCACGGCTGCCAGCGTCTGGCCGCTCAACGCGCCGCCCACCAGCAGGCGGTGTGTGGGGTCGATGCCCTGCAGCAGGCCGTAGCGCAGGGTGACCGCCTGGGCTGGCGCACAGGGCAGCGTGGCAGCCAGCCGCGCGTAACGCCCATCGGTGCGCTGCTCCAGCGCTTCAAAGCGCCAGGCAGGCACCGTCGCCGCTCCGTCGCACTGCCACAACATGCCCTGACCCACCCACTGGACGATGGCGGGCATGGACTGCCGCACCTCGCCCCATGTGAGCTGGCGGTCGCCATCGGCATCGAGCTGCTCCAGCGCGGCATCTACATCCTTCAAGGCCACCGACAGCACAAGGCCTATCGATGCGCCCGCCCCTGCAGTGCCCTGGGGTGCCAGCGCATCCGTCACCTGCAGATAGGCGTCGCTGGCCTTGTGGGCCCAGGCGCTGGGCGCCAGTGCTGCGGCAGTCAACGCGACAGCCACCATGGCCCGCAGGGAACGCCCGTGTGGGCGCAGGAGGCCCGTTATCCAGTGCATGCAGCGCATCATTGGGCTCCCCGGGTCTGCCAGCGCGCCAGACGCAGGTCTTGCAGCCCTGCTTGCTGCAGGGCCTGCCGCACGGCCTGGTGGGCAGCAGCGTCGCCCGACTGCTCAGAGGTCTGCAGTGCAAGCCACCAGTCGAGGGGCTCTTTTTGCAGGGCAAGGTTGGTGCGGGCCGCCTTCCATGCGGCGGCGGGTTGCCCCTGCAACCACAGCGCCAGCAAGGCACGCTCCCGGGCGTGGGCGTCCAGCCCCTCTCCGCGCGCCGCGATGGCGGCAAAACGCGCTTCCAGGTCGCGCACTAGGGGCTGCCACGCGGCGTCCTCCATCAGCCGAAGGGCCTGCGCGCGCCGCAGCAGCACGGAGTCGCTGTCGGGCTGGTGCCGGAGCACCTCCAGCGCGGCGCTCGCACGATTGCGGCGCAACAGCTGGTCGGCATAGGCCAGCGCGGTGTAGCCGTCGGGGGCATCGGCCAGGCTGCGGCGGTAGGCCGCGTCGGCAGCGTCATCGCGCCCTGCGCGCTCTTCGCTCTCGGCCAGCAGCGACCCGATCCAGGCCCGCTGGGCGGCATCCCCCGCAACCTGCTGTCGCAGGGCGGTGAAGCCATTGCGTGCGGCATCGTGCTGGCCTTGCAGTGAACGGGTTTCGAGCAGGCAGGCGGTGGCGTACAGCGCAGCACCATAGCGGGCTACGTTGCGGCAGGCGGCCTCGGCGGCCTCATAGCGCGCGGCCACACGCTCCAGCGTGGCCAGCGTGAGCCAGCCCTGCACCTGTGCGGGGTTGGTTTGCAAGGCGCGCTCCAGCGTGGCGCGCGCGGCTGAAAATTCATGGCGCCCTTGCTCTACGGTGGCCTGCAACACCAGCAGATCGGCCGGGGCGTCTGCCTGGCCCCACCAGCGAGCCAGGGCCGCCTGTGCCCGGCCCAGGTAACGCGGGTCCGCCGTCTCGCGTGACAGCGTGATCCAGCGCCGGGCCGTGGCGGCAGCGGCCTGGGGCGTGACGGGGGCTGCGCTCACACGCTCGGGCAGACGCTCGACCACATCGGCATCGAGGCCAGGTGGCAAGTCCTGCGGCAAGGCCGCCAGGGCCGTGCCCGCCCAGAGCACCAGGCACAAGGCCACGCACACACAGCGATGAGGTTTCTTCATGGGCTCGTGACAACAGCGGATATCGAAAGAGACACAATCAGCCACGCACGCCCTGGCCACACCCCTTCAGGGCGCAGCCAGGACATCGCGCGAGGGTCAGAGCCGCGAATCGGGCTCTTCAGCCTCGGTGCTGGACAGCACCAGCTGGTCCACCGCCTGAGGCTCGGCGGTGTCCGACGCGCCGCTGGCCACAATGGGCTGCACATACGCGAACGCATTCACCATCACGGGGCCCCCATTGCCAGGGTCTGCCGTGTTGTCGCCGCTACCGCCCCCGCCGCAACCGGTGATGGCCAATGCCGCCACCGAAGTAAGGGCCAGGTGCTGAATCCGAAGGTTCTTTTGCATGGTGTGGCTCCTTCGGATCAGAAGTTCTTGGCACCAGGCAGCGGTGGGTTCACATACGGAAACGCCGTACGGTAGTCCGTCGCCTTGGTGCGCGAGCCGTCCACAAACGCTACCCCTCCTGCCGGGGCATCACCCGGCTTGCAGCCCACCTTGAGCGTGTCCGTGGCACCCGTCACCGTGCACAGCGCACCCATGGCCACGCGCAGCGATACGTCCACCACGTCGTCGCCCAAGCGGCGGCCGTTCGGGAAGCCGGCCGCATCCCCTGCCACCACCCCCAGCGAGTTCTGCGCAGCCGCAGCTGTGGCGGCAATGCCCGTGTTCAAGCGCAGCATTTCGGCCAGGGGGCCGCCGGCACCCAGGCCGGTGACGTTGCCGGGGCGATTGACGGTGGGCAGCCCCGTGAGGAAGGCCGTCATCAGGTCGGTGCGCGGGAAGTTCGTGGGGGCCTTGGCGCCAAACAGCGTCTCGACCAGCGCGGGCAGCGTGGGGTGCGTCACGTAGTCCGCAAAGTTGGCCGCATCATCCTTGGGCTTGGATGCGTTGAACTTGTCCTTGTCCTTGAGGCCAATCACCACCTCGTTGACCAGCGGCATGCCCAGGCGCGAGACCTGCGTCCATGCGCCACCGGCCTTCTCGCTGGCCTGCAGGCCCGAGTCTGGCTTGCCATTGAGCAAGCGGGCCTGGCGCAGGCTGGCAGTGGTCCAGCCGCCAATGACCTTCTCGCCCGATGCCGCCGTGAGGCAGTTGGTGGGCACTTCCACCGCGAGCGACGTCACGTTCTTATTGGCAATCTGGCCCGCGCCGAAGGCCGCAGCATTCGACTCGCTGGTGATGACGGCGGCAGGTGCATTCACCAGATCAAAGATGGTGCCCAACGACACCGGGAACGGGTCCTGCCGCTGGCCCACAAACACCTTGCCGGGGGTGGCGCAACCGGGGATGTTGATGCCATACACATACTTGCCGGCATAGGCGTCGTAGGCAGCCGCATTGCCCAGCGATTTTTCACCGATGTAGTCGATGGGCTTGGTAAAGGTGGTGCCCCCACCGGCCATGGTGATCTGCTCGCGCTTGCCGGTACGGCGGTCGCCGCGCACGATGAACATCTCGTACTCTTCGCGGTAGGCCAGCGGGTCGCCCGCTGCGCCGCTGATGCCACCGGCGTTGCGCAGCGGAATGGCCACCTTCTTGCGGGCACCATCAGGACCGATATCGAGCGTGATGCCGTTGCCACCGTTGTTCAGCGTGTTCTTGAAGCGGAACTGAAAGGTGATGTCCTCCGCTGCGTCGCCGTTGTTGTCGATGTGGATCTCGTACAGCGCATTCGAGTCCAGGCTGAAGTAGTTGGGGCCGCCGTAGGCATCCTGCAGCGGCAGGTAGTTGGCGATCATGGTGACAAAACCCGCTCGACCCGGTTCGTAGCTGTTGAACAGGTAGAAGTCACTGCCGTCAACCTTGGGCTGGGTCGTGATGAACGGCGCCTCGCGGTGGCTGGACGCCAGACTGACGCCCGCTGCGCTGGCAGCCAGAACAGCCAGCACGGCCACACTGATTTTTTTCAATGGCATGGGGATCTCCTCGTAGGTGGATGGTGGGGTGCCAAGCACCCCACCTTGAATACGACGAAGAGAAACCCGTGGATTCAATGGTGGCGACTATTCTTTTCTTTTGCCACCGGTTCTTCCAGACCTGTACGCAACTGCCTGAAACCCAGGTGTCAGGTGGCCTTGCGGATCAGAGCGCCCTTGAACAGCACCGGCCCGGTCGGACCTGTGGCGCTGGGCACACCCCCCTTGGGTTCCAGACTGATGGCCAGCGTGGGGACTTCTTTCACATCGCCCTCCTGGGCCACCAGCTTGAGCAGCTTGTCCTGCCCCAGCACGCCCAATGAGCGCGGGCCGCCAGCGGGCGGCAGCGCCCACAGTTGCAAGGACTTGTCCGTCCCCTCCTGGAAACCGCCCACGCGCTGCAGCACGAGCTGGTTGTTCTTGGGGTCGAACGTCACCAGCATCGACGCGTCGGCCTTGTCATCGGCCAGCACCGCCACGTACTGGATCTGGGGCGTGGCCTGCAGTTGTTGCTGCAGTGCGGCGATCTGCGCGCCCGTGGTGGCACGCAGGCCTCCATTGACCTGCACGCCCACCACCACAGCCGCCAGCGTGGCGATGGCGCCCGCAGCCGCCGCACCGCGCCACACCAGCAGGTTGCGCCACCAGCCGCTGGGGGCCACTGCGGCCTGGTGCACACGGGCCGCCTGCATGGCTGCCGCAGCCCGGTCGGCCTGCACCAGGTTGTCGATGCGCGTCCACACGGCGGGCGCGGGGTGGATGGCGGGCTGCAACTCGGTCAGGCCGGACCAGCGGGTCTGCCAGACCAGCGCGGCAGCGCGCACGGTGGCGTGTTCGCGGGCCAGGCTTTCAAATCGGCGGCGGGCGCCGCCACGCAGTGTGCCCAGGGCGTAGCTGGCAGCCAGGCGGTCGAGCAGTTCGGGGTGTTGGGTAATGTTCATGGCAACCTCACGCAAAACGCGCCATGCAGGTGCGCAGCTGTTCCAGGCCCCGGCGGATCCAGGTCTTGACGGTGCCAAGCGGCAGCTTGAGTTGCTCTGCCAGCTCGCCGTGGCTCTGGTCGCGCAGGTAGGCCAGGCTCACTACCTCGCGCTGCTTGTGATCGAGCTTTCCCAGGCAGTGGTGCAGCGCAAAGGCCTGCTCGCTGGCATCGGCGGCGTCCATGGGGTTGGGCATGTCGCCCTCCAGCGTCTGCGCCATCTCGTCATCCAGCTCGTTCATCAGATCGGACCGGTCGGTGGCGCGCTTGCGCAGGGCATCCAGCGCCCGGCTGCGCACGATCAAACCCATCCAGGCCATGGGCGGACTCAGCGATGCGCGGTAGTTGCCCGCGCCGCGCCAGATGGTCAAAAACGCCTCCTGCAGCACATCCTCCGCCGCATCGCGGTTGCGGACGATGCGCAGGGCCAGGCCAAAAAGCTGCGACGAGGTGCGCTCGTACAGCTTTTTCAGCGCGGAGTCGTCCTGCGCGGCGATGCGGTCTAGGAGGTCCATCAGTTCACTGTCTGGGTGGAGGGTGCTCATGCGCCCATTGTCTTGGATTGATCGGGTTGGCAGGCCTTGCGGGGCTTTGCTGTAGGTGAATACGCCACAGCAGGCACTTTGGATGTCGCCGGACACAAAAACAGTGCCCTGGCTCCGTGAATTGGTGTAGTCGAGTACCGGGCACCCCAACCGCGACGGGCATGAATCCAGGCGGCGGGATCGTCCGTACTGCAAGAGTCACCTCTGCCCACAACGCTCGCGCTTTCCACCCCATGCTGCCCGCCATGCCTCTGCCTCGCCCACTGTTCCCTGTTCATTGGGTTGCCGTTGCGGCCACCTTGCTGTGGGGGGCCCACAGCCCCGCTGCGGCCCAGTCGGTGGAGCGTGGCGCTGCGCTGTACGCGGCGCATTGCAGCAGCTGCCATAGCCCGGACCAGCATGGCGACGGCCCGGCGCACCGGGGCGTGGTGGGGCGCCGCGCGGGCGCGCTGAAGGATTTTGACTACTCGCCCGCGCTGCGTGCAAGCAAGCTGCTGTGGACGCGTGCCACGCTCAAGGCTTGGCTGACCGACCCCGAGGCGCTGATCCCCGGACAGGGCATGGACTACCAGCTCGACGATGCACAGGGCCGCGAGGACGTGGTGGCCTACCTGGCCACGCTCAAACGCCTGCCGGCGCCGGCGACGGCCGCCCGGTAAAGGGCTTTCAGCCGCTCAGGCCGTGGGAAAGGTACCGGGCAGCAGGATCGACGAATTGACGTTGTTGATGTTGGTATGGCCACAGAAAGCCATGGTGATGTCCAGCTCTTTCTGGATGATCTGCAGCGCACGCGTCACGCCCGCCTCGCCGTAGGCCCCCAGGCCGTACAAGAAGCTGCGGCCAATCAGCGTGCCCTGCGCGCCCAAAGCGCGGGCTTTGAGCACATCCTGCCCGCTGCGGATGCCGCCGTCCATCCACACCTCGATGTCCTTGCCGGCTGCTGCGGCAATGCCGGGCAGTGCGGCAATGGAGGATGGCGCGCCATCGAGCTGGCGCCCGCCGTGGTTGCTGACGATCAGTGCGTCGGCACCGCTGTTGACGGCCAGGCGCGCATCTTCGGCGTCCATGATGCCTTTGAGGATCAGCTTGCCGCCCCAGCGCTTCTTGATCCACTCCACATCACCCCAGTTGAGCTGCGGGTCGAACTGCTCTGCCGTCCACGACGACAGCGACGACAGGTCGCCCACACCCTTGGCGTGGCCCACGATGTTGCCAAAGCTGCGGCGTTTTGTGCCCAGCATGCCCATGCACCAGCGCGGCTTGGTGGCCAGGTTGATGAGGTTGGCGATGGTGGGCTTGGGCGGGGCCGAGAGGCCGTTCTTGATGTCCTTGTGGCGCTGGCCCAGGATCTGCAGATCGAGCGTGAGCTGCAGCGCCGAGCAGTTGGCCGCCTTGGCGCGGTCGATCAGGCGTTCGATGAAGTCGCGGTCCCGCATCACATACACCTGGAACCAGAACGGGTGGCGGCCCGTGTGTTCGGCCACGTCTTCGATGGAGCAGATGCTCATGGTCGAGAGCGTGAACGGAATGCCGAACGCCTTCGCCGCCTTGGCGCCCAAAATTTCGCCATCGGCATGCTGCATGCCGGTGAGGCCGGTGGGTGCAATGGCCACGGGCATGGCCACGTCCTGCCCCACCATGGTGGTGCGGGTCGTGCGGCCTTCCATGTTCACGGCCACGCGCTGGCGCAGCTTGATGCGCTGGAAGTCGCTCTCGTTGGCGCGGTAGGTGCCCTCGGTGTACGAGCCCGAATCGGCGTAGTCATAGAACATGCGCGGCACGCGGCGCTGGGCAATGACACGCAGGTCTTCGATGCAGGTGATTTTGGACAGATTGGGCACGCAGGCTCTCCAGGATGGGGAATGCGCCGAATGGTAGGCGGTGGCGCGGGGGCCAGCCATCAAAATTTTTTCGACGGCTTGCAACAAATTTCCAGCGACGGACAGCGCCATGCCACCCGGACGCCCGACTTCAGCAGATGGACTACTGGGCCGCAGCCACTTGAGAGGACTCGGGCAACACCACCTCGGGATCGGCATCCGGGCCCTGGTACAGCATGAAGCGCATGCGCCCGCCGCGTTTGGCCGCATACATGGCGCCGTCAGCATGGCGCGACAGCTCATCGAACGTGCTGCCGTGCTGCGGGAACAGCGCAATGCCACCGCTCACGCCCACCCGCACCGGCTGCCCCGCGAGGGCAAACGCCGCGTCACAGGCCGCCAGGATCTTGCGCGCCACCAGGCAGGCGTGCTCCACCCCATCCAGCCCCGGCAGCAGCACCACAAACTCATCGCCCCCCTGCCGGCACACCGTGTCGGATGCACGCACCGCTGCCTGCAGGCGCTGGGCAAACTGCACCAGCAGGACATCGCCCACATCGTGGCCCAAGCGGTCGTTGACCTCCTTGAAGCCATCAAGGTCCAGGTACATCACCGCCAGCGACTTGCCTTCGCGCCGCGCCTGCGCCATGGCCAGCTGTGCTCGGTCCTGCAGCAGCACGCGGTTGGGCAGGTCGGTCAGTGCGTCGTACTGGGCCAGGTGGGACATGCGCTCGGCCATGGCCACGGCCTCGGTCACGTCGCGCAGCACGGCCACTGCGCCGGTCACGGCTCCATGGCGGTCGGCAATGGGGCTGGCCGTCTCCTCCACCTGGAAGCGCTGGCCGCTGGTGCGGTGCACCAGCACGCCCCGCACGGGTTCTGTGGCCGCGCCATGCTGAATCGCAGTGCGCAGCGTGTTGGGCAAGGGCTCGTCGTTGTCGGGGCTGCGCAGGCTGACCACCTCGTCCACGTTGTGTCCGGCCGCATCAAACGCCTGCCAGCCCGTAAGGCGCTCGGCCACGGGGTTGAGGTAGGTCACCATGCCCCTGGCGTCCGAGCAGATCACGGCATCGCCGATGGATTGCAGCGTGAGGCGCACGCGCTCTTTCTCGTCGAACAGCTCGTTCTCCATGCGCTTGCGCTCGGTGATGTCCGTCACTTGCACAAACAGCCCGGTGACCACGCCGCGCTCATCGGTATCGGGTAGATAGGACACGATACAGTGGCGCGGCAGGCCGTCTTGGTCCTCGTCCGTGCGCTCAAAGCGCAGTGGCTTGCCTGCCAACGCCAAGTCGTAGTTGGGCTTGCTGGCCGCGTACCGGGCCTCGCTCAGCAGCTCGCTGATGTGGCGGCCACGCACCGGTGCCGGGTAGGTACCAAACTCCTCGAGCGCTGCGCGGTTGGCAAAGCGGTTGTGCATACCGGCATCCCAGTAGGCAATCATCGAGGGCACGTTGTCGAGGGTGGTGCGCAGGTCGTGCTCGGCCTCGGTCAGGCGCGCCGACACCTGCTGGCGCAACACCAGCTCCCGCACAAAAAGCAGGGCCAGCCCCAGGCAGCCCAACATCAGCAGCACGGCAAAGCCGCCCAGCACCCAGGCGCTGCTCCGCCACTTGGCCAGGATGGTGTCGGTGGACTGGGCGACGTTCAGGATCAGCGGATAGTTGCCCACGGGCCGGAAGGAATACAGGCGCTCAATCCCGTCAAGCGCCGCTACACCGACGAACGATCCCGCGCCCTCGGTCTGGAAGCGCACCAGGTTCGGAGAGCCCGCGATGGATTTGCCAACATCGGCGTCTCCGTAGGGAAAGCGCGATATCACCACCCCGTCCTGCCGGAAGAGGTTGATACCGCTGTTGTTTCCGAGATCCAAAGACCCATACAGCTCTTTGAAATAACTCAGGCGAATGGCACCCACCACCACCCCGGCAAAGCTGCCATCGGGGTGGTAGTAAGCACGAGAGATCGGCAGGATGTTGAGGCCCGTCACCCGCGAAGGTACGGGCTTGCCAAAGAACAGCCCTTGCTTTCCCTGGTCACGAAACGCTTGAAAGTAGTCGCGGTCGGCCAAATTGACCCGACGAGGAACGAGCGAGCCCGAGTCCAGAACGACATTGCCCTCAGCATCCAGGACGAGCACGTCGCCCGCCCCCCCCGCACGCAGCGAGTTGTCGAACACCACCCGTGAACGGAGGTCGGGTGGCAGCGCCCACACCTCGGGTCGCGCGACCTCACGGGCCACGCCCTCCAGGGATTTGTCGAAAGAGTCCAGCGCCCAGGCCAGCCCCTGGTCCAAGGTGCGGACCAGGTTGGAATTAGTCTGGACCGCATAGCTCCACTCGTCATTGCGAATGGTCCAGATGGTGCGGGCGAACAACGCACCAATACCCAGAGCCACCAGCAAAGCCAGCCAGATCAGGCGGTGAGAGAAAAACTGGCGAAGCGAGGGCATAGGGATAGTTTGTAACTATTTTAAACAGTCGCCTTAACCGGGACTTAGCCCGAATTCACACCGTATTCCTCGGGTTTGTCAGCGTCAATGCGCACCTGCCCGGGGGGGCGCTGCCACCACACCGGCACCACGCACCTCCAGCCGGACTTCGTCCAGCACCTTGCCCTGGGCATCCGTGATCTGCACGACATGCCGCCCAGGCCACGGCATCCAGGCCACCCGAGGCCCCCGGCCCAGGGTTTTGCCGTCCAGCCGCCACTGCACTGCATCGCCCGTGGCGGTGAACTGAAGGCGCTGTCGCATCGGCGGGATGTCCGGGTCCAGCGCGATCACCGTGCCGGATGCCGGGGCGGTGATGCGGGCAGAGGCACCTGCAGGAGGCGCCGTAGGGGTCGAGGCAGCGCTTTTGGAGACTTTTTGGCCGGATGTGCTAGTGGAATATGGCTCGGAAGCTATCGAATCAATAGCAAACAAAGACTGCTGCGTGCCAGGCACAAACCATTCGTCGCGCGCAGCCTCCAGTGGCTGGGGCACGCCTGCAGAGGGCGGCTGGCCCGGACCAAACCGCACAGCCGCCCTGACCAGGCCCCCAGGGGCCTTGGGGGCCCGGCTGGGCTCGCGGGCGTGCAGAAAGCCCATCACCGCTGCCCAGATGGGCGCTGCACCACTGGTGCCGCTGACCTCGTGCATGGCCGCGCCACTGGCATTGCCCACCCACACACCCACCGTGTAGCGCTCGGACCAGCCCACCGCCCAGTTGTCGCGCATGTCCTTGCTGGTGCCGGTTTTCACCGCCGTCCAGAAGCGGGTGGCCAACACGCTGTCGGTGCCGAAGGTGCGGGCGCGTGCATTGCCGTCGGACAGGATGTCGCCCACGATGAAGGCGGCGCGTGGGTCGATGGCTGGCGTGAAGCGGGGCTTGGCATCGGCCGGGGCTACGCTGCCCTGTCGCCCGCCGTTGGCGAGCGTGACTGCAACAGGACTGGCACGCCCGCCGGTGGCGAGCGTGCGATAGGCATTGGTCAGATGCAGCAGCGGTACCTCGGGGCTGCCCAGTGCCAAGCTGTAGCCAAAGTAGTCGCCACTTTCGCGCAGCGGCAATCCCATGGCCCCGAGCTGCCGGTGGAACGCATCGGGCGTGACCATGACCAGCGTGCGCACGGCGGGCACGTTGAGCGACGCCGCCAGTGCCGTGCGCACCGACACCCAGCCCTTGAACTGGCGGTCGTAGTTCTGCGGAATGTAGAGCCCGCCCGCCGTGGTGATCTGCGCGGGCGAGTCCTCCACCAGCGAGGCCGCCGTGAGCCGCCGTTCGGCAATCGCCTGGGCGTACAAGAACGGCTTGAGCGTGGAGCCCGGCTGGCGCAACGCCAGCACCCCGTCGACCTCGCTGGCCTGGCTGAGCTGGCCGGATGACCCCACCCAGGCCAGCACCGCGCCAGTGGCGTTGTCCAGCACCAGCACCGCGCCGTCTTCCACATGGCGCCCGCGCAACTCGCGCAGGTGCTGCTGCAGGCTCTGCATGGCAAAACGCTGCAACGGCGCGCGCAGGGTGGTGGCCACCCGCTCGGGCACAACGCTGTCCTTGTCCCGCTGGCGCAGCAGGTAGCGTGCAAAGTGCGGCGCCACCCCCTCGCTCGCCTCGAAGGCACGGCGTTGTAGTGCGGCCGTAGTGAACAGATCCAGCGCATCGCAATCCACGCGCACCGCCGGTGCAGCGGGCGAGGCGGGGGTGGAAGGGCGCTGCTGCATGTCGCGCAGCACGCCGCAGGCACGCTGAGCCACCAGCGCAGGCCTTGCGTTGGGTGCGCGCACCAGGGCCGCTGCCACCGCGGCTTCGCGGTCGTCCAGGCCGTGGGCCGCCTTATCAAACAAGGTGCGGCTCAATGCATCGATGCCCACCAGCTCGCTACGAAACGGCACCAGGTTGAGGTACGCCTCCAGGATCTGGTCCTTGCGCCAGCGCCGGTCCAGCACCTGGGCCGCCACGGTCTGGCCGACCTTCTGCACCACCGTGCGCCCTCCGGGGCCCTGGCGCCAGTCCCCATCCAGCAGACCCGCGAGCTGCATGGTGATGGTGCTGGCCCCGCGTGTACGCTGGTTCCACAGGTTGCCCCAGGCGGCGGCCGAGGCCGCACGCCAGTCCACGCCGCTGTGTTCAAAAAACCGCTTGTCTTCGCTGAGCACGAGCGCCTGGCGCAGCGCGGGCGACACATCGGCCAGTGGCACCCACTGGCCACGCCGCACGGTGGCGTCGGTGCGCAAGCGCTGCAGCACCTCGCCTTCGCGCGAGAGGATCAGGGTGTCCGAGGGCTTGAAGTCCGCGCGCACCTCGTCAAACGTGGGAATGGCCCAGGCGCCCGAGGCGCAGGCCGCCAGCACCAGAGCGGTGGCCTGGGTGCGCATGCGCAAGGTGACGAAGGAAGCGAAGGGAAGGAACACAAACGCACAGAGATAAAAGCGCCATCAGCGCGCTGCGCGCAGGCGCACGGCGTCGCACCAGCGCTGCGCCACGCCCGGTACGGTGACACACACCGCGTCGTGCGTGGCGGTGGTCACGGCGCGCTCCAGCAGCTGGATGTCGGCCTCGTGCTGGCGCGCCACATGCGGGTCCTCAAAAAAAACGGCGCGGTGGCAACGGCGCTCCAACACCAGGTCGGCAATCTGCGCATCGCCACCCAGCGGCCCGCTGTTAAAACGCTGCACCCAGGGCTGCCCTTCGGGCCAGCCCTTGCTCCACGCCAGGGCGTTCAGTCGCTGACCCGTGGTGCCGGTGGCCACCCGATGGCGAAACTGCGACAGCACATCAAAGTTGCGATCCGCAAAGTCGAGCATGGCCTGCTTGCACGCGTCGTGCGCAATCAGGGCCAGCGTCTGGGTGCCATGGTCATGAAACCGGTCGGCCTGCTGATCGGGCGGCAACCCGGCGTGGATGCGCTCCATCTCGATCCAGTCGCGTGCGCTGGCCACGGTGGAGAGAAACGGCTTGCCGTGGATCACACACTGCCGCTTGAGGGCCAGCGCCTCGGGGAAGAAGGAAGAAGGGTCCACGGGGTCGGTGAGGTAGATCGCGCCATCGAGCGTGCGCCCTTCCCCCATGCCCACCACCTCTGCCACCACTTTCATCAGCCCCCCGTCGCGCCCGTAGGGATAGCGCACCAGCGGCCGGTACCCCTGCAACATGCCCGCAGCGACGATGGCATCGTGCGTGCGGCCCACGGCGTGCAGCCCCAGCTGCAGTTCCCGGATGCCCGCCTCGCAGACGCGCAACCAGGAAAAGAGCGCCGCGTCTTCGGTGTGGTGGTGCAGGCGATTGGCAGCGAGACCCAGGATCATGGCGGTTTGACTTTCTGAAAACGAAGGGATCGGAGCATCGTAAGCCCCTCACGACTCAGCGATCGGAGTGCTCACGGTCAAACCGCCCCTCGGCCTCGGTCAGGTGGCGCAGCAGTACATGCGAAATCAGGTTGACGCCGATGCCGCCGAACACCACCGGCAGCAGGTACAGCGCAATCGTCAGCTCGGAACTGAACCACACATCGTCAGCCAGCGACGGCGTGCTCTTGGCCTGTGCTGCCATGGACTGCAGCAGGTACACATCCACACCCGCGATCAGCACCAGGGCCACACCAAACCCCAGCACCGCCCAGCGCGAGATCGACCGCGTGACCAGCAGCAGTGCATAAATGCCCACCGGCAGCACCAGCGAGAACCCCACCAGCAGCCAGAACCGCAGCTCCAGAAAGACGCTGAGGCTCATGGCATGCGCGCCTGGGGTGGGCGACGGGCAAGGCTGTGCATGGCGACGTTATGACGAAGTGGCGTTGGGGTGTGGCGACTTATTTGGCCACCTGCACCTTCACCCGTGCGTTGGGCGACTCGCCAAACATCTCGGGCGCGTACATGGCCTCGACCCGGCTCGGTGGCAGCGCAAAGTCGCCCGCGTTGTTCAGCCGCACGGTGTACTCCATCTTGACGATGCCCTTGGGCAGGTACTCGTAGTAGCTGCGGAAGGACTCAAAGCTGCGCTCCTCGAACGCGGGCCAGCCGGCGCCGCTCTTCTTTTCGCCCTGCGTGGCGATCTCGGAATCGCGACCCAGGCCGCTGCCCAGGATGGTGGCGCCACCCGGGATGGGGTCAGTGATGGCCACCCAGGTCATGTCGGCCGTGGCGTTGACCTCCAGCGTCACGCGCAGCACGTCGCCCCGCGTGTACTGGCCGGCGGGCAGCGACTTGTTGGCCTGCTCCACCGGGGTGATGGTCTTCTTGATCGCATAGCCCGCTGCGAACGGAGCCTTGAGATCAATGGCCGCCACGGATTGCAGCGTGAGCCAGGGCTTGCCCGGGCCCTGGTGCGTGACGGCCAGCTGCTCCTTGCCGCCCGCCTTGCCCGCAGCACTTGCCCAAGGCAGGAACATGCCGTTGTTCTTGAGGTTGCCGGGCGATGCGGGTGCACCAAACCAGGTGATCTGGTTGGGAGCGCCGGTGGCGTCCGACGCCTTCACGCGATCAACCTTGCTCCAGTCCACGCTGGCGGTGTTGCCACCCATGCTGGCCTTGGTGGCGCCCGACACGGGTGTGGCCTCGAATTTGGCGCTGAATTTTTCCAGCGCCAGGCCGCCCCACAGGTTGGCGGTGGTGGTGTGCCAGGCGCCTGCCTGCTGGCGGCTGATGAAACCGTTGGCCAGGCGGCCCATGTCGTCCTTCCAGGCCGGGTCGTCCATCACGGCCAGCATCAGGCGGGCGGTGTTCACGTCGCCGTTCTGCATCAGCCACC
This sequence comes from Acidovorax sp. K2F, assembly GCF_025246485.1. NCBI lineage: Bacteria > Pseudomonadati > Pseudomonadota > Betaproteobacteria > Burkholderiales > Comamonadaceae > Acidovorax > Acidovorax sp. K2F. Next base: position 63,629 of record NZ_JAOBSQ010000026.1, on the reverse strand, counting down.
ACCAGTAGTCGTCCTGCTCGTTGCTGAAGATGAGCTTGGTGCCCTGGAACGACAGGCGGGCGCGCAGGATCTGCAGGGCTTCGGCCAGGCGCTTGTCGCGCTCGGGCACATCGGCCACGCGCTTCAAGACATTGACCCAGTCGATCACCGTGTGGGTGGGCCACTGGTTGGGCGCGATGGTGATGCTGCTCACCATGCGGCCCTGGGCCTTGCCGTAGCGCGACAGCGCTTCGAGCGCAGCTACCTTGCGCATGTCCAGGTCCTTGCGCGGGCTCCAGAAGTTGCGCTGGATGCGGCCTTCCACAAACGCGATCAGGCCACGCTCCATGGGCGCGCGGGCCTCGTCGGGCAAGGCAAACGCGGGGTTGATGCTGGCGGCCTCGTGCGTGGCGGCCAGCACATAAGCCGTCAGGGTGTCACTGCCCCGGTTGGCGTCGCCGTCGCGCGGCGGGAAGTAATTGGCCAGGCCATCGCTGTCGAGGTAGGTGGGCAACTGCGCCACCACGGTCTGCCACAGCGCGCCATCACGCAGGCCCACGGCCTTGCTGGTCTTTTGCTCCAGGCAGGCAAACGGGTAGCGCGCCCACCAGTCGCGCACACCGGGCAGGCCTTCGGCCAGCTTGGGCTGCAGCGACATCTTGAGGCCGCCCCGGCCGGGCAATGCGTCGGCGGGTGGGTTCACATCGAGGTTGTAGCTACCGTCCACCTGCACCAGCGTGGCCTGCTGCACCGTGAGCGGCACCGCCTGCACGATGCGCTGGCGGGCCTTGAGGGCGTCGCGGGCACCACTGACCTGGTCCTTGGCTTCGATCTCCCACAGGATGGCCTCGGCGCGCGTTTGCGCCAGTTGCGCTGGGGCCGTCACGTCCCAAGCCACCTCACGCGCCTCTCCTGGCGGGATGTCGATGGTCTGCGGCTTCAGGTCCAGCAGCGTGGCGCGTGGTGCCACCTCCACCTTCATGGCGGCCTTGGTGGTGTTGCGCAGCGTGATCTGCGCGCGGAACTGGTCGTCCTCACGCACCAGCGGCGGCAGGCCGCTGATGATCTGCAGGTCCTGCGTGGCGCGGATGCTGGTGCTGCCGGTGCCAAACAGCCCGGTGGACGCATCGGCCACCGCCACGATCTTGAAGGTGGTCAGCGCATCGTTGAGCGGCACGGTGACCTTGGCCTGGCCGTTGGCGTCGAGCTTGAGCGCGGGCTCCCACAGCAGCAGGGTGTCCAGCAACTCGCGCGTGGGTGACTTGCCCCCACCACCGCCGGCGGGCACGGCCTTCTTGCCATAGTGGCGCCGACCGATGATTTCCATCTGCGCGGTGGAAGTCTCCACGCCCCAGCTGCGGCGCTGCAGCATGGCTTCCAGCAGGTTCCAGCTGTTGTTGGGCATCAGCTCCAGCAGCGCCTGGTCCACGGCGGCCAGGGCCACTTCGGCGTTGGCGGCGGGCTTGCCGCCCGGCAGCGTGGCGGTGATGGTGACCTGGGCCTTGCCGCGCACGGCGTAGCTCTCCTTGTCAGCCTGCACCTTCACATCAATTTGGTGGGCCTGTGTGCCCACGCGAATTTCAGCCACACCCAGGCGGTAGGCGGGCTTGGACAGATCCACCAGCGCCGTGGGCGCCTGGTATTCCTTGCCTTCGTACCAGAACGAGGTCCACCACTCGCGCGGCGCCTTGAAACCCCAGGTGAAGAAGCTGTACCACGGCACCTCGCGCAGGCGCCCCCGCAAGGCCAGCACGCTCACGTAGACATTGGGTCCCCAGTCGGGCTGCACCTTCAGGCTCACCGTGGGGTCCTGGCCGTTGAGCTGCACCACCTGCGTGTCGATGATGCCCTCGCGCTCCACAGCCACCAGGGCCGTGGCAAAGCGGAACGGCATGCGCACCTGGAACTTGGCGGTCTCGCCGGGCTGGTAGCTCTTCTTCTCGGCCAGCAGGTCGATGCGGTCGTGGTCTTCACCACCAAACCACAGCTCGCCCTGGCGCGTGACCCACACCGACGAAGCGGCCACGCTGGTGTTGCCGTCCTTGTCCGTGGCCGTGACCACCAGTTCCACCTCGCCCGCCTCGTCGAGCTTGGCCTCGCACAGCAACAGGCCGCGCGCGTCGCTTTTGCCGCTGCACAGTGTGCCCAGGTCCTTGGTATCGGTCTGGTTGTCGTAGCTGTAGAAGCCACCCACCATGCGCTTGCGCGTGGTGGTGGTGATGCGGGCCATGGCCTGCACCTGCAGCGCGGTGTCGGCCGCGGGCTTGCCGTTGTGTTGCAGCGCCAGCGCCTGGAAGCGGATCTTCTGGCGCGCAGACACCCAGCCCTCGGTCTTGATGCCTGCCACCACACCGGCGGGCCACAGCGTCTGCGTGCTGCGAAGGGTCTGCACCTCGCCATTGGGGTCGGCGTAGGTGGCCTCCAGCAGCAGTTCCTGCGGCTGGCGGGCCTGGGGGACATTGTCGATGGTGACCTTGCCCGCACCGTTCTTGTCGAGGGTGAGCGGCAGCTTATCGGCAATCACGCGCGCGTCCTGGCTGGCGGTGGCCTCTTCGTCGTCGCTGTTGGCGTTGCTCTGCTCGCGCTTGCGGGGCGGGCTGAAGCGGAAGGTGTCGTAGTCGCTGAACTCCAGGGACTTGCCGCGCACCAGGGCCGACACGCGCACCGGCAGGTTGGCGGCGCCGCCACCGGCCACGTAGTTGATCTGCACGTCGGTGGGCACCGAGCGCACGCGCACCAGCGCCTTTTTATCGACCGGGGCAATGCGGCCTTCCAGCACGGGCAGGCGGAACTCCTCCACGCGGAACGAGCCGGACGCGATGTTGCCGTTCATCGTGCCATTGCCCGCAAACTCGACCTGGTACACGCCCAGCTTGGCTGCTGGCGGAATGGCAAAGGTGCTTTGCGCGCTGAGCCCGCCCGTGGCCGTGCCACGCCACACCAGGGGCTGGGTGAACTGCTGGCCGCTGCCCAGGTGGGTGATGAGGAGGGTGTCAGGACGCGACCCCGGCAGGGCAAAGCCCTGGCGTGTTTCGGCACGCAGCAGGTGCTTCATCGACACCGTTTCACCCGCGCGGAACAGCGTGCGGTCAAAAATCGTGTGGGCACGCTCATCCGGCGACGGTGCCCGGCTGGTGGGCACATTGAAGCGCCAGGGCTCGATGCCCCGCTGCCAGTCGCTCCAGGTGAAGGCCATGTCCTCCACGCCATCCACCCCCTTGTGGCGCGCGCTCACAAAGTACGACTGGCCGACCTCGTCCTCAGAATTGGAATTGCAGCCGGGCGGTTCGGACGAAAGGCCCTCCACACGGGCAATACCCTTTGCGTCGGTCACGGCCTGCGCCAGTTCGTTGCCCCGGCAGTCCGACACGCGCACCATGGCGCCCTGCACGGGCTGGCCCTTGTCCAGCGTGGTGACCCAGGCCATGGCGTTTTCTCGGCCCAGCTTGAAATGCACGCCCAGGTTGGTCACCAGCGCCGAGGTGCGCACGTACATCGTGCGGCCTTCGCCATGGCGGTCGTCCAGCAGCGAGGCGCCGAGCTTTTGCGACGCGATCTCCACCACATGGAAGCCGGGTGTGAGCGGAATGCCCACCACCTCGAACGGGCGCGGGTCGTTGCTCGATGGCTTGGGCAGGTCCAGCGTCTTGACGCCGCCCTTGCCTGCCAGCAGCGACAGCATGCGCGACTGCACGTATTCCTTGTCGTCATCCAGCACCTTGGGCAGGGGGCCGGTCACGTCCTGGCGCGCCTGCTTGCGGTTGACCACGTAACTGTCATAGCGCTGCACCTTGCGAAACCAGGCAATGATGTCCGCGTCGGTGCGGGGCTTGAGCGTGCTCACCTTGCCCGCCGGTACGGTGGCTGTCCCAACACCTGCTTGCAGGCCCTGCACGCGCAGGGCAGCCTCCACGTTGCGCAGCGTCACGGGCAGCAGCGCAGGCGGGTTGTCCGACGCAGGGCCTTCGGCAAAACGCTCCACGATGCCAAAAGGCGCCGCTGCAAACTTGGCCAGCGGCGGCATGCCGCCGGTGGACACCTTGAGCGGGAAGTTGTCCGCATTGCGCAGCGCGCGGCCCGAGGCGTCCTTGAAGTCCTTGGGCAGCTCGATGGTGAAAGCGGTGTTCTCGGCCAGCGGCGCGTTGAACTGCAGGCTGTTGACCAGGGCATCGGCCTGGGCACCTTCTGCGCCGCCATCGATCTGGGGCTTGAGGGTTTCCTTGGCGGACTTGAGGCGAATGGCAGCCGCCAGCTTGCGCGGCACGGGCGCATTGAACGACAGCATCATCGGCCGGATCGGCAGGCAGGCAGCCTGGGCGTTTTCGCGCTCGCAGCTGAACTCGGCCGAGAACGGCTCACGCACCTTGAAGTCAAAGCGTTTTTCCACCGTGTTGGCGACTCCGCTGGGGGTGGCCACCCCCTTGCCGAACACGATCTGCATGCGCGAGCCCGAGGTGAACCGGCGGTTGCAGGCCAGTGTGGCAAAGGACAGGGGCTCGCGTGCTGCGTCTTTCTCCAGGCCCAGGCCCTTGAGGATTTCGGCGCGCTGCGCCCCCTCGATCAAACGCACGGGGATGCGCTCGCCCACGCCTTCGGCCGTGCACCACACGTTGCTCTGCACGCTGGCCGTGGTGGCCGGACCATTGAGGAACAGCACAAAGAACTGCTCTTCGTCGATCTGCTCGTAGGTGCTGGGGCGGAGGTTCTGCACAAATGGCCCGCCGCTATTGAACTGATAGCTCTTGGCGCCCGTCAGTTCTGCGCCAGCGGGCGATTTGAAGCCCGGCTTGACGCTGGCGGTGCAACGCACGCCTGGCGGCAGGTCGCGCTCGAAGTCAAACACCCACTCGCGCTCGCCAGTCCAGCGGCCCGTGCCCTTGGTCACACTGGCGTCGCTGCAGCTCAGGCTCAGCGGCGCGGGCGCCTTGGGGTCCCCAAAATTGACCGCAGCAGCGTCGAACTTGGCCACCGCCTGGCGCACGCGCGCCACCTCGCCCTGGGGCGAGAAGCTGGTGATCTGCAGGGCCTGGGCCCCCCAGGCCACCAGAGACAGGCTGGCGGCCAACATCCATTTTTTTGCGTTCACGCTATCCCCTCCGAAGGAACCAGCAAGCGTAACAAAGTGCCATGTCGCCCGGGTGTGTGTTGCAAGCACTTACGTATCGGCCGGGCAAGCGGTCATCACGCGCGCCCGACGACGCGCCGATGGGGCCATGTCCTACCCGCTGGGAACGCTCAGCGCCCAAAGATGGTGGCTTCGTTTTACCCCACGCACCACCCAGGAGCGCCCATGGCACGACCCCCTACCTCGCGCAGCGCGGCCCACAAATCGCCGTCTGCCCTGCCTTCTTCCACCCAGTCCGATAACTTTCGCGGCAACGCGGGCGAGCTGCAGCAACAGGCGGGCGGCAAACACCCGGTGCTGACCACGCAGCAGGGTATTGCGGTTGCCGACAACCAGAACTCGCTGCGCACTGCGCCGCGCGGCCCCACGCTACTCGAAGACTTCATCCTGCGCGAGAAGATCACGCACTTTGACCATGAACGCATTCCCGAGCGCATCGTGCATGCACGGGGCACGGCAGCCCATGGTTTCTTCGAACTCACGCACTCGCTCAAGAAGTACACCACCGCCAAGGTGCTGACCGACATCGGTGTACAGACCCCTGTATTCACCCGCTTTTCGACCGTAGCCGGGGGCGCAGGCTCGGTGGACACGCCGCGCGACGTGCGCGGCTTTGCCGTCAAGTTCTACACGCCAGAAGGCAACTGGGACCTGGTGGGCAACAACATCCCCGTGTTCTTCATCCAGGACGCGATGAAGTTCCCGGACCTGGTGCACGCCGTGAAGATGGAGCCCGACCGGGGCTTTCCGCAGGCGGCCAGCGCGCACGACACCTTCTGGGACTTTGTCTCGCTGATGCCCGAAACCCTGCACATGGTGATGTGGGCCATGAGCGACCGCACCATTCCCCGCAGCCTGCGCATGATGGAAGGTTTTGGCGTGCACAGCTTCCGCCTGCTGAACGCGGCGGGCGAGAGCACGTTTGTGAAGTTCCACTGGCGGCCCAAGCTGGGCATCCAGTCCACCGTGTGGGACGAGGCCGTCAAACTGCAATCGGCCGACAACGACTACCACCGGCGCGACCTGTTCGAAGCCATCGAGGCGGGGGACTTTCCCGAGTGGGAGCTGTCCGTGCAGCTGTTCACTGAGCAGGATGCCGAACGCTTTCCGTTTGACCATCTCGACCCCACCAAGCTCATCCCCGAAGAACTGGTGCCCCTGCAGCCCATCGGCCGCATGGTGCTCAACCGCTGGCCCGACAACTTTTTCGCCGAGACCGAGCAGGTGGCGTTCTGCCCAGCCAACGTGCCGCCCGGCATCGACTTCAGCAACGACCCCCTGCTGCAGGGCCGCCTGTTCTCGTACCTGGACACGCAGCTGTCCCGCCTCGGCGGGCCCAACTTTGCGCAGATCCCCATCAATGCCCCCAAGTGCCCGTTCCACAACATGCAGCGGGACGGGCACATGCAGATGCAGGTGCCCAAGGGCCGCGTCAACTACGAACCCAGCAGCCTGCAGCCTGACACGCCCCGCGCCTCGCTCGCGCAAGGCTTTCGCCACTTCGCGCAGGCCGACGATGGCGTGAAGGGCCGCGTGCGGGCCGAGAGTTTTGCCGACCACTACAGCCAGGCGCGCATGTTCTACCGCAGCCAGAGCCCGCTGGAGCAGGCCCACATGGCCTCAGCGCTGGTGTTCGAGCTGTCCAAGGTGGGCACACCCCATGTGCGCGAAGCCGTAGTGGGCCATCTGCTGCATGTGGACGCAGACCTGGCCCAGCGCGTGGCCGATGGCCTGGGGCTCCCAGCCCTGCCCCCTGCCCCGGCCACCACCGAGCCGGTGCAGGACCTGCCCCTGTCGCCCGCCCTGCGCATCATCGACCGCATGAAGCCCACGCTGCAGGGCCGCTCCATCGGCATTCTGGTGGCCGACGGCTCCAACGGCGCCTCGGTGGCCAACCTGCGCAAGGCGCTGGAGAAAGTCGGCGCCACCGTGAAGATCGTGGCCCCCAAGGTGGGCGGTGCCGTGCTGAAAGACGGCACGCTGCTGCCCGCCGATGGGCAGCTGGCGGGCACACCATCGGTGGTGTTTGACGCCGTGGCCTCCATCCTGTCGCCCGACATGGGCGCACAGCTGGCCAAGGAGGCGGCGGCCGTCGACTGGTTCCGCGACGCGTTCGGCCACCTCAAAGCCATTGCCGCCTGCAAGGGCACGCGGGCCATCCTGCAGGCCGGTGGTATCGAGCCCGATGCGGGCGTGGTGGACCCGGCCGACGCCCAGGGTTTCATCGCCGCCGCCCAGACCCGCCAGTGGGAGCGCGAACCCAAAGTGCGCACCCTGGCCTGAAGCCCCACCTTTTCGTTCACCCCACCACCCCAAGGAGCACCCATGCCCAAAAGCCACTACGACAGCCATCAACTCGACGACCTCGTCCTGCAGATGATGGAGACCGAACTCGGCGGCGAACAGGTGTACCGCACCGCCCTCACCTGCGCCATCAACACCGACCTGAAGAAGGAATGGCAAGGTTATCTGGAAGAAACACTGGCGCACCAGAACGTGGTGCGCGGCATCTGCGATGCGCTGGGCCTGGACCCTGATACGCAGTCGCCCACGCGGGCCGTGGTCAAGCACATTGGCACGTCCCTGGTGCAGGCGATGCAGCTGGCCAAAAAGTCTGGCAGCCCCGACGCCGCACAGCTGGTGGCATGCGAATGTGTGGTGCACGCGGAGACCAAGGATCACGCCAACTGGGAGCTGCTGGGCCAGGTCGCCAAGGTGGCCACGGGCGATGTGGGCCACACCCTCAAGGTAGCGCACAAGGCCGTGGAAAAAGACGAGGACCACCACCTGTACCACACCAAAGGCTGGTGCCGCGAGCTGGCCATTCAGGCCCTGGGCATGCCCGCCGTGCTGCCCCCGCCCGAGGAGGTCAAGAACGTGGAGACCGCCATTGGCGCATCGCGCGCCGAGCAGCAGCGCACGGCCATGCTGTGACCGGGTTGCGGGGCTGCACGACGACAGGCCCCGTGGCAGAAAACGCTCCTAAAAATATAGCTGCAAGCGCTTTATGTACTAGCGCCTGCAGCTATTTTTACTTGATTTCCACGCAAAACATGCTTCTCAGGCTAACGGCGGCGGGGTCTCCTGCGGCAACTCTGCAGCGCCGGGGGCTTCGGCCAATGTGGCCAGCCCTTTGCCGCTGCGCTTGCTGGTGTACAGCGCCCGGTCCGCCCGGTCCATGAGCGCGGGCATGGATTCCACAGCAGGGCCCTGGAACAAAGCGACCCCAACGCTTGCGCCAGTCAGCACGTGTTGGCCACTGTCGAGTCCGATGGGCGCCACCAGCGCTGCCAGCACCTTGTGGGCCAGTTCCATGGCGGCCTCGGGGGACGCCACAGCGTTCAGCACCAGTGCAAATTCGTCGCCGCCCAGGCGGGCGGCGGTGTCATTGGCGCGGGCCAGCCCGGCCAGACGCTGCGCCACACGCACCAGCACCTGGTCGCCACTGCCATGCCCCAGGCTGTCATTGACCGCCTTGAAACCATCCAGGTCGACCAGCAACAACGCGCCCGCACGGTGGTCACGGTAGGCCGTCAGCACCGCCTGCGACAAGCGGTCTTCAAACAGGCGCCGGTTGGGCAGCCCCGTCAGGCGGTCGTGGCTGGCCAGGGCCAGCACCTGCTGGTGGGCGCGCACCAGCCGAGCGCTCAACAGCCCCAGCACCAGCGCGAACGCGTAGGCCAGCATCACCACCAGCGCGGGTGCACGGCCTGCAGCCCCCCACCCGCCGGTGGGGACCGCGCCCAGGATCCAGCTGCCGCCACCCGGCAAGGGCACATCGAGCGTGGCCGGATCCTCGTCGAACAACTGAGGGCGGCCGATGAACACCGCGCCCTGCGCGCCCATGGCGTCCAGTCCACGTGCCGCCACCTGAAAACCCATCTGGTCGGAGTTCAGGCCCACGTCGGCGAACAGGGTGTCGGCATTGACGGTGAGCGACACGATGCCCCAGTAACGGGGCCCACCCACCGGTGCACGCCCCGGCGGATGCGCCAGAAACACCGGCGTGCGGCTGATGATGCCGAGCCCCCCTTGCACCAGCGGAATGGGACCTGCAACGACGGTTCGGCGGGTCTGGATGGCCCGCTCCACCGCACCACGCTGCTGCGGGTTGTCCAGGTACCGCAGGCCAATCGCTCGCTCATTGCCCACGCGCGGGTACACATCGCTGATGACGTTGTCGGGCGCCAGAGCCAGGTTGCGGATATTGCGCTGGTGCTCCAGCAGGCGGCCCACTACAGTGGCAAAGATGTCGGGCGACATGCTGCCTTGTGCGGCAATGAAGGCGGATACCGTTTCGGGCACCGACAGCGTGCTTTGCAATTGCCTGTCCAGGCGGTCGCGGATCTGCAGCAGGTGGCTTTGCGCCTGCGCAGCAATCTCGGCCCGCGCCTTGGTGTGAGAGATGTCGATGACCATCCAGGCCAGCAAGGCGGCCAGTGTGCTGCTGCACACGCCCACCGCGAGGGGCAGGTACCGGTGATGGATCCAGTTCGAAGGAAGGCGGCTGGTGGGCATGAATGAGGTCCGGGATGGGTGCCGGATGGTGCCATGGTCTGTGCAGACCGGCCAGCACCGAATGCGCTGGGGCTGGCCGCTTTGGAGACACCCAGGCCGGTCGGTGAGACGGCCCCTTGTGGCCACAGCCCCACGGCACGCACAGCACGTACCACACGCACAGCACGCACCGCCGGTGATGCGAATGCGGGCGGGGTCAGGCGGCTTCGCAGCAGCCCTCCCCGTCCTTTATTGCGCTACAAACCCGCTGGTCTTGATGATGCGCGTCCAGGCCTCGGTGTAGGCCTTCTCGCGCGTGGCCAGTTGCTGGGGCGACATGTAGCCCACCGTCAGGCCCATGGCGGTGAGGTGCTCGCGCACATCGGGCTGGGCCACCACCTTGGCCAGCGCGTTCGAGAAGTCGGTGATGAACTTTTGCGGCGTGCCGGTGGGTGCGTAGATGCCGTAGTACGGCAGGTCTTCAAAGCCCTTGAGGCCCATCTCGTCGAACGTGGGCACATCGGGCATGGAGGCCTGGCGCTTGGTGCCCAGCACGCCCACCACGCGCACCTTGCCGGCCTTGTGGTTTTCCATGAAGTCCTGCACCGAGGCCACGCCCGCGCTGATCTGGTTGCCCAGCATGTCAGCCATCATGGGGGCGCTGCCCCGGTACGGTGCCGAGACCAGGTCCAGCTGGTACTTTTGCCCGACCAGCTTGACCAGAAACTCTGGAGTGGAAGCTGGCGCAGGAATACCCACCGCGCCCTTGCTGCCACCGGCCGTCTTGACCCACTGCACGTACTCGGTGAACGACTTGGCCGGCGTGCCGCCCGACACGGCAAACGCATTCACAAACGTGGCAAAACCGCCCACCGCCACAAAGTCGCGCGCGGGTTCGTAGCCGGGGTTCTTCACCACCTGGGGCAGGATGGAGATGGTGTGGTCGTGCGTGAGGAACAGCGTGGTGCCGTCGGGCGCCGAGGCCTTGAGTGCCTGCGCGGCAATCTGGCCGCCCGCGCCGGGGCGGTTTTCGACCACCACAGGCTGGCCCAGCTCATCCTTGAGCTTCTCGGACAGCGTGCGCGCGATGGCGTCCGTACCGCCGCCGGGCGGAAAACCCACAAGCAGGCGGATGGGCTTGGCCTGCTGGGCGGACGCCAGGCCCACGGCCAGCGCGGCCCCCACAAAAGCACCAGTGCGCACAAGGAGGGACAGCAGGCTGCGGCGGGAAGTTGTCATGAAAAAGCTCCAGGGTAGAGGGTCAACAGGCGGTGCAAAGATCAGGCCAGGCGGGCGCGGTGGCGCGCCAGCTGGGCACGCACCTGCGCCGGGGCCGTGCCGCCCAGCGTGTTGCGGGCGTTGAGCGAGCCGCGCAGGCTCAGGCACTCGTACACATCCTTCTCGATGGCGGGGTGAAAGCCCTGCAGCACGGTCAGGGGCAGCTCCGACAGGTCACACGCATGGGTGGTGGCCGCCTTCACGGCGTGGGCCACCGTCTCGTGCGCATCGCGGAAGGGCAGGCCCTTCTTGACCAGGTAGTCGGCCAGGTCGGTGGCCGTGGCATAGCCCTTGAGTGCGGCCTGCTCCATGGCCTGGGCGTTGACGGTGATGCCGCCCTCTTTCTTGCCCGTGGCGGGGTTCAACTGGCCGCCGACCATCTCGGCGAAGATGCGCAGCGTGTCCTTGAGCGTGTCCACGGTGTCGAACAGCGGTTCTTTGTCTTCCTGGTTATCCTTGTTGTAGGCCAGGGGCTGGCCCTTCATCAGCGTGATCAAACCCATCAGGTGACCGACCACGCGGCCCGTCTTGCCGCGCGCCAGTTCCGGCACGTCGGGGTTTTTCTTCTGCGGCATGATCGACGAGCCGGTGGTGAAACGGTCGGCGATCTTGATGAAGCCGAAGTTCTGGCTCATCCAGATGATGAGTTCTTCGGACAGGCGGCTCACGTGCACCATGCACAGGCTGGCGGCAGCGGTGAATTCGATGGCGAAGTCGCGGTCGCTCACGGCGTCCAGGCTGTTCTGGCACACCACGGGGGACCCGTTCGCATCCACCATGCCCAGCGTCTTGGCCACGCGCTCGCGGTCCAGCGGGTAGGTGGTGCCGGCCAGGGCCGCGCTGCCCAGCGGCAGCACATTGGTGCGGCGGCGCACGTCGGCCATCCGCTCGGCGTCGCGCTTGAACATCTCAACGTAGGCCAGCATGTGGTGGCCGAAGCTCACGGGCTGCGCCACCTGCAGGTGGGTGAAGCCGGGCAGGATCACCTCGACGTTCTGCTCGGCCACATCGACCAGCGACACCTGCAGCTCTTTGAGCAGGTCGCCGATCAGGTCGATCTCGCCGCGCAGCCACAGGCGCACGTCGGTGGCCACCTGGTCGTTGCGGCTGCGGCCGGTGTGCAGGCGCTTGCCAGCGTCGCCCACCAGCTGGGTCAGGCGGGCCTCGATGTTCAGGTGAACGTCTTCCAGGTCCAGCTTCCACTCGAAGGCGCCAGACTCGATTTCCGACGTGATCTGGGCCATGCCGCGCTGGATGGAGGCGTGGTCTTCGGCACTGATGATGCCCTGCGCGGCCAGCATTTCGGCGTGCGCCAGGCTGCCTGCAATGTCGGCCTGCCACAGGCGCTTGTCGAAGAAAACGCTGGAGGTGTAGCGCTTGACCAGGTCGCTCATGGGCTCGGAAAACAGCGCCGACCAGGCCTGGGCCTTGGTGTCGAGCTGGTTGTGGGACGGCGCAGAGTCGGCGCTGGTGGCTTGGGCTTTGGACATAAGGAGGGCAATAATCCGGTGGTTCAGACACCCGGACTGTCCGGATGCCGCAATGCAAAACACCCAAATTTTATCGACCCAGCCCCCGCCGCCGGATTCCGCCCTGCCAGACAGGCCAGCGCGCAGCGTGCGGGCCGCTGCGGGCGCCGGGCCGGGCGGGCAGCCGCCACGTGGGCGGGCCCTGGTGTTCGATGCCTGCCAGGTCGGTGTGGTGCTGCGGGCCGTGCTGTTTGTGGAGGTGGTGGTGGGCGTGGGTGCCATGTATGGCGCCGGCAGCCCCGTCGAATGGCTGGCCAGCCTGGCACTGCTGACCGGCGGCGCGCTGCCGGCCACGCTGGTGTGGCTGATCACGGCCTGCAGCCTCAAGACGGTGCTGCAGCGCCTGTCCACCGCGCAGCAATATGCCGCCGGGGTGCTGCTGGGGGCCGTGGCCGGTGCCTATGCCTGCGCCATGCTGGCGCTGGTGGGCCTGTCGGCATCGCCGCCCTGGCTGGCCAGCGCAGCGACAGGCGCGTTGCTGGCTGCCATGCTGGTGGCTGCGCTGGTGCTGCGCGCCCGGGGCCGCACCCCGGCCGCCACCACGGCGCGCCTGACCGAGCTGCAGTCGCGCATCCGCCCGCATTTTTTGTTCAACACACTCAACAGCGCCATTGCGCTGGTGCGTGAGGAGCCGGCCAAGGCCGAGTCGCTGCTCGAAGACCTGTCGGACCTGTTCCGCGTGGCCCTCATCGAGCAGGGCGAATCGACCACGCTGGCCGAGGAGATCACCCTGGCGCGCCGCTACCTGGGCATTGAGCAGGTGCGCTTTGGCAAGCGACTGCAGGTGCAGTGGAACCTGGACCCACGCACCGACAGCGCGCGCCTGCCGCCGCTGCTGCTGCAGCCGTTGGTGGAAAACGCCGTCAAACATGGCGTGGAGCCCAGCGCCCGGGGCGGCAAGCTGCGCGTGCTGACCGAGCAGCGCGGCACCCGCGTGGTGGTGCGCATCACCAACACCCTGCCCCCCAAAGAGGGCAAAACCGGCAAACACGACGAGCCCAGCACGCGGGGCCATGGCATCGCACTGGCCAACGTGCGCGCGCGGCTGGCCTTGCTGCATGACGTGCAGGGCGAATTCACCGCTGGCGTGCAGGACGGGCTGTACCAGGTGCGCATCACCTTGCCCGCCGCCGACCCCACCCCTGCCGCCCGCCCACGTACGCCCTTGCGCGGGCGTGGCGACCTGCGGGGCGGCTACCGCCGAGGCGCGGTGGCCCCGACCGAACCTACCCCCTCCAAACCCCATGAACATCCTGATCGTTGATGACGAAGCCCTGGCGCGCAGCCGCTTGCGCACCCTGCTGTCCGACTGCTCGGACATCCAGCGCTGCACGGTGGCAGAGGCCTCCAACGCCGCCGAGACCATGGCGCTGCTGGGTCCCACCGGGGGGCGTGGGTACGACCTGGTGCTGCTGGACATCCACATGCCCGGCCAGGACGGCCTGGCACTGGCCCATGCACTGCAGGCCCTGCCCCAGCCCCCGGCCGTGGTGTTTGTGACGGCCCACGCCGACCACGCAGTGAGCGCGTTCGAGCTGGATGCCGTGGACTACCTGACCAAACCCGTGCGCCGCGAGCGCCTGCAGCAGGCCCTGGCCAAGGTGCAGCGCACCAGCCGCCCCGCAGGGCCCAGCGCCGTGCCCAGCCTGCCCGAGGGGGAAACCCTGCTGATCCAGGACCGGGGCCGCACCGAACGCCTGCCGCTGACCGAGGTGCTGTACTTCAAGGCCGAGCAGAAATACGTGACCGTGCGCACCACCACGCGCAGCTACATCATGGACGGCTCGCTGAGCGAGCTGGAAGCCAAGTTTGCACCGCGCTTCCTGCGCATCCACCGCAATGCGCTGGTGGCGCGCCGCGCCGTGCGCGCGCTGGAAAAGCACTACGACCCTGAGGAGGGCGAAGGCTGGGCGGTGCGGCTGCAAGGCTCGACCGAACTGCTGGCGGTGTCGCGGCGGCAGGTGGCGGCTGTGCGCGAGGAGCTGGCGCGCTAGCAGCAGAGGTGCACAGGCCTTTGAGGGCCTTGGAACACCCCTACAGATATTTTTTTAGCCATTTTGGCCGCCAGTGCTAGTCCCATATGCCTGAGCAGCTATCAATGAGATAGCAAATCTCCTGTGACTGCAGGCGGTGCGGCCACCAGCCGCCCCAGCGCCTCCACGCCCACAGGCGGCTGTGCCAGCCAGGGCAGCACGTAGGTGCGCTGCGCCAGGCCGCTGGCGATGCGTGCGGCCTGCTGTTGCTCGCCCTCCAGCCGGGCCTGCAGCAAGGGGTCGCTGGTGCCCGTGGCCGCCACACTTTTGTTGATGACCCAGGCCCAGGGCTCAATGCGGGCGCGGCGCAGGTCGTCCTGCAGCGCGGCGGCTTGGCTCACAGGCGTGACCTCGGGCAGCGTGACGATGACCACATGGGTCATGTCCGCGTCCTGAAGGCGCATCAGCGGCGTGATGATGTGCTTGGCGTTGACGTTGCCTTCGTACTGCTGCGTCATCTGCCGGTGGTAGGCGCCGGTGGCGTCCATCAGCAGCAGGCTGTGGCCGGTGGGCGCCGTGTCCAGCACCACAAAGGCGCTGCGGGCCTCGTTGACCACGCGGCTGAAGGCATGGAACACGGCCACCTCTTCGGTACAGGGCGATTGCAGGTCTTCCAGCAGCAGAGCGCGGCCCGCGTCGACCAGCACCTTGCCGCGCGTGGCCATGATCTTGTCGATGTAAGCCTGGGTTTCGGCCTGTGGGTCGATGCGCCCCACTTTCAGCCCCGGCAGGCTGCCATCGAGCTGGCTTTGCACATGGGCCGCCGGGTCGGTGGTGGTGAGGTGCACGCTGTGCCCGCGCTGCACCAGGCCCACGGCCAGCGCGGCGGCGATGGTGGTCTTGCCCACGCCGCCCTTGCCCATCACCATGATGAGGCCGTGGCCCTTGGCGGCCAACGCGTCGGCCAGGGCGGCGAGGGGCTCCGCCTGCAACGGCACACCCGCTGCGGCAGTGGGCGCGCGCAACGTCACATCGCCGCCACCCAGGAGGGCCCGCAACGCGGGCAGGCCCACGGTGTCAAAGGCGCGCAACGGCACCTCGTCGCGCGGCAAATGCGCCAGCGCATCGGGCATCTGGTCCATGGCTTCGCGGCCCAGGGCCTCGATGGCGTCGGCCACCGCGTCCTGCCCCGGTCGGCTGGCATGGAACACGCCGTTGATGGCCAGGCGCTGGTTGGCGAGGCCCAGGGCGCGCAGCTCCCGCGCGGTGCGCGCGGCCTCTTGCATGGGGCGGGGGTCGGGGCGGGTGACCAGCACCACGGTGGTCAGGGCCGGGTCGCTCAGCGCGGCCAGGGCGGCGTTGAAGCGCGCCTCCTGCATCTTGAGGCCCGAGTGCGGCCCCAGGCACGAGGCGCCCCGGTCATTGCCGGCCAGGAATCCGGTCCAGGCCTTGGGAAGGCTCAGCAGGCGCAGCGTGTGGCCGGTGGGGGCCGTGTCGAACACCACATGATCGAACACATGGCCGGTGTCACTGCCCTCGCTGGCCAACAGCGCGGCAAATTCGTCAAATGCAGCGATCTCGGTGGTGCAGGCGCCCGAGAGTTGCTCGCGCACTGTTGCGCGTTCATCGCTGCTGGCGGTGGCCTCCAGCTGCGCCAGCACGCGCTGGCGGTAGGCCTCGGCGGCGGTATCGGGGTCGATGTTGAGCATGTGCAGCCCCGGCACCCCGGGCACGGCCACTGGCTGGTTGGACAGCGGCACGCCCAGCATTTCATCCAGGTTGGAGGCCGCATCGGTGCTGACCAGCAGCACCTGGCGGCCCGCATCCGCCAGGGCAATGGCCGCAGCCGTGGACAGCGATGTCTTGCCCACCCCACCCTTGCCCGTGAAGAACAGGAAACGCGTGGGCTGGGCGAGCAGCCCGAGGGAGATGGGGGTGGCGTGTGGGGCAGTCATGGGCCCAGCATGGCAGAACCGTCCGGCACGGCCTTGAGCCAGGTCAAGTGCTTCAGTGCGCGTGCGCCGCCCCGCTCACCAGCGTGACCACCGCCATGCCGGCAATCAGCCAGGCAATCTGCAACACGGTTTCGCGCGCGGTCAGGCGTTTTTGCAGCTGGGGGATCAGGTCGGCGAGCGCCACGTACACAAAACTGCTCGACGCCACGGCCAGGAAGTACGGCAAAAAGTCTTGCAACTGCCCCACCAGGAAGTAGCCCACCACCCCGCCCAGCGCCGTCACGGCCCCCGCCAGCGACACCTTCACCAGCGCCATGCGGCGGTTGGGGCTGGTCTGGCGCAGCACCACCAGGTCGCCCATGTGGTGCGGCACCTCATGCGCGAGTACCGATACTGCGGCAATCACCCCCAGGCGAATGTCAGCCATGAAGGCCGAGGCGATCAGGATGCCGTCGCCAAAACAATGCACGCTGTCGCCCGTGAGCACCGCCCAGCCTCCCGAGCGCGGGCCGTGGTGGTGGTGCGCGTGGCCGTGGTCATGGCCGGTTTCATGGCCATGGTCATGGTGGGCATGGCTATGGGCTGCAGTCTCTGCGTGGCTGTGCTCATGCCCGTGGTGCCACAGTTCGGCCTTGTCCAGCAAAAAGAAGAACACCACACCCACCAGCAGGGTGGCAAACAGGTCGTGGGCGCCCGCCTGGCTCTCGAACGCCTCGGGCAACAGGTGCATGAAGGCCGTGGCCAGCAAGGCACCCGCGGCCAGGCTGAGCAGGTGCTGCGGCCCCACGCTGTCGCTCCGCCCACCCAGGCCCAGCCGCATGAGCAAGGCGGCCAGCCACACGCTGCCGATACCAGCGGCCAGTGTGGCCAGAATGATTGCTACCAAAGTCATAGCTTTTTACGCTTTATTTGTAAGCCTTGGAGCTTATGTTTGTTCAAATTCTGCACGCCCGATGCAAGATGAAAAAAGCCGCCCCGGGTGTGGGGCGGCTGCGGGTGGCCTGGTGGGCCGGGGGTTTGTGCATCAAACCACACCGTGCGTCTTGAACCAGGCCAGCGCACGCTTCCAGCCGTCTTCGGCCGCTTCCTTGCGGTAGCTGGCGCGGTAGTCGGCATGGAAGGCATGCGGTGCATCGGGGTACACCACAAATTCCGACGCCTTGGCCTGTGGCGAGCCACTGGACAAGGCCGCTTTCATCTTATCAACCGTGTCAAGAGGGATGCCGGTGTCTTTTTCACCATACAGGCCCAGCACCGGCGCCTTGAGGATGGGGGCCAGGTCCACAGGGTGCTTGGGGGTGAGCTCGCTCGCTTGCCCCACCAGCCGCCCGTACCATGCCACGCCGGCCTTGACGGGGCCGTGTGCGGCATACAGCCAGGTGATGCGGCCACCCCAGCAAAAGCCGGTGATCCCCACCCGGGCGCCATCGCCCCCGTTGGCTGCGGCCCATGCCACAGCGCCGTCCAGGTCGGCCATCACCTGGGCATCGGGCACCTTGGACACCACTTCAGCCATCAGCTTGGCAATGTCGGTATAGGTGGTGGCGTCGCCCTGGCGCGCGTACAGCTGTGGGGCAATGGCCAGGTAACCCGCCTTGGCAAAGCGGCGGCAGGTGTCGGCGATGTATTCGTGCACGCCAAAAATTTCCTGGATCACCAGTACCACGGGCAGGCCGGTCTTGCCAGCCGGTGCTGCGCGGTAGGCCGGCACCTTGAAGCCATTGACCGTGAAGCTCACTTCCCCCACCGTCAGGCCGTCTGCCGGCGTGGCAATGGCCGTCTGCGCCATGATGGGGGCGGCCGCCACCGCATAACCCAGGCCCAGCGCTGCCTGCAGCGCAGTACGGCGCGTGGCGCCCGCTTCGGTGGTGCGGCCCGGCAACAGCGCCTGGGCGTCGGCATGGAGGTCGTCATTGAACATCGGTTTTCTCCAAAAAAAAGGGGGGATGGGCCACGGGGTGGAAACTGCCAGCCCCGGAGTCTATGGGGTTTGCACCGCCTCCGCATTTTCGGTTACCGAAAAACGGGGAGCACTGCTAGACTTTCCGCGAGCACCGTCGCCGTGGGCATGCGCCACCAACCCGCTACCGCGCAAACGCCTGCTCGCCCGCCCACATTTGCATTTTCTTTCTTCATCCACCCGCCCACCTCCCTTAGACCATCCGCACCGGCCCGAGCGCATGCCCCCTCATCCCACACCACTCCCCCTGCGCGGACAGCTGCTGGTCCGACTGGTGGTCGGGATTTGCGGCGCGGGGGGCTTGGGGTTGCTGACCTGGGCGCTGGCCCGCCAAAGCATGGACCCGGCCATGCGACTGGCCAGCGCGGGTGCCGGGCTGGCGCTGGTGGCCAGTGCGGTACTGTGCTGGTGGCTGAGCCTCCGGTTGCTGGCGATGCATGCCACCGCCAGGGCCGCCCAGGATGCTGCGCAGCGGGCTACCAACCAGCTGTGCGCCACGCTGGACATCCTGCCCGACGGGCTGGCCATCTACGACGCTGACGACCGCCTAGTGCTGTGCAATCCCCGGTACCGGGAAGTCAGCCCCGGCACCACCATGGCCGTCGATTACGGCACCCGCTTTGAAGACGTGCTGCGCCGCGCTGCCGAATCCGGCCACATCGTGGCTGCGCGGCAGGACACCAATGCCTGGCTGGCCGACCGCATGGCCCGCCATCGCTCGCCCGGCCAGCCCGAGGTGCAGGAGGTCGAGGGCGACCGCTGGATGCTCATCACCGAGCGCCTGCAAGACGAGGGCGGCATGGTGGTACTGCGCGCCGACATCACGGACGCAGTGCACAAGGAACGCGCACTCAAGCAGGCCCTGCACGACGCCGAACGTGCCGAACGCAGCCTGCGCGAGGCCGTCAATGCCATGCCCGCCGGGCTGGACATCTATGACGAGCAAGACCGGCTGGTGCTGTGCAATGACCAGATGGCGCGCCTGCGTCCGCACCTGCCCGTGGCTGAGTCCCTGGGCAAGACGTATGAGGAACTGCTGCGCGAGGGCCTGCGCCACGGCATCCCCGAGGAGGCCAAGGACCAGGAAGAGCTCTGGCTGGCGCATGAGCTGGCCATCCGGGGCCATCGGCCCGGCCCCGAAGTGCGCCACTACCCCAACGGCACGTGGATGCACATGCACGAATGCCGCACCCCGTCCGGCATGACGGTGTGCGTGCGCCTGGACATCAGCGACCTGATCGAACAGCGCCAGAAGGTCGAGACCGCCCGACAGGAAAGCCAGCGCATGCGCCAGCTGCTGGAGCGCGCGGTGGAGGCCCTGCCCGTGGGCATCGAGATCTTCGACGAGCAGGACCGGCTGGTGCTCTACAACCAGCAGCTGTCCCGCATGTATCCGTACATCAACTATGCGGACCACCTGGGCAAGGGTTTTGTGGACATCCTGCGTTATTCGGTCTCGCGCGGCCTGATCCCTTCGGCCAAGGGGCGCGAGGAGGCATGGATCGCAGAGCGCCTGTCAGAGCACGGCAGCAGCACATCCACCCTGGTGCAGCGTCTGAGCGATGGCCGCTGGATCAACATCTACGAAACCCGCACCCCCGAGAACTACGTCGTGGCCGTGCGGCTGGACATCACCAACCTCATCGAGCAGCGTCAGGCCCTGGAGGCCGCGCAGCAGGCGGCGCAGCAGGCCCGCCAGCTGCTGCAGGACGCCGTGGAGTCACTGCCCGAAGGCTTTGCACTGTTCGATGCAGAAGACAAGCTGGTGGTGTGCAACGCCCAGTACCGGCGCCTGTACCCCATCTCGGCCCCCATGATCGTGCCCGGCAGCACGTTTGAACAGATCGCACGCTACGGCGCCGAGCGCGGCCAGTACCCCGACGCCATTGGCAACGAAGAGGCCTGGCTCGCCCAGCGCATGGCCGACCACCGTGCGGCCAACCATGCCGTGCTGCAGCGCCTGCCCGAGGGCCGCTGGCTGCAGGCCGACGAGCGGCGCACCCCCCAGGGTGGCATCGCCGGTGTGCGCACCGACGTGACCCAACTGGTGCGCAAGGAGCAGGAACTGGCCGCCGCCAACGCCAAGCTGGCCCTTCTGTCCACCACCGACGGTGTGACGGGCATTGGCAACCGCCGGCGCTTTGACGAGCGGCTGGCCACCGAATGGATGCGCTGCGGGCGGCACCAGCTGCCGCTGGCCGTGATCCTGATCGATATCGACCACTTCAAGCTCTACAACGACCACTACGGCCATCTGGCCGGTGACGAATGCCTGCGCCGCGTGGCGCAACTGCTGCAGGGCACCATCCGCAGGGCCGACGAGGTGGCCGCACGCTACGGCGGCGAGGAGTTTGTGCTGCTGCTGCCCGATGTGCCCCTGCCCGAGGCAGTGACGGTGGCAGAGCGCTGCATGGCCAGCCTGCGCGAGGCGGCCCTGGCCCACCCCCGCTCCCCCACGGCGCCCTACATCACGCTCAGCATGGGCATTGCCAGCCTGGTGCCACGCCCCGGCGCCAGTTCTGACACACTTGTGCACGCGGCCGATGCGGCTCTGTACCGCGCCAAGTACGGCGGCCGCAACCGCTTCGAGGTCTTCACGCCTGCGCAGTGACGGTGTTGCCTGCGGGGGTGGCGACGGCCTGAGCAGGTCCGCGCCGGGCCTTCCGGTTTTTGCACGCTTCACCTTCTTCGCAGGACAACGCTGATGAACATTTTGCTCACCGGCTCCACCGGTTTTGTGGGCCGCACCGTGGCTGCCGCACTCACCCGTGCAGGACACCAGGTGCACGGCGGCGTATCACCCCGGCACCGGTAACCCGGCGCCTTGCAGGTGCCCATGGACTTTGCGCGCGACACCTCGGCCCAGGCCTGGCTGCCGCGCCTAGCGGGTATCGATGCCGTGGTCAACGCCGTGGGGGTGCTGCGCGACAGCCGTGCGCGCCCCATCGACGCAGTGCACCAGCACACGCCTGTCGCGCTGTTTGATGCCTGCGCCCAGGCGGGTGTGCGGCGCGTGGTGCATGTTTCGGCCCTGGGCATTGAGGGCAGTGCCACCCGCTATGCCACCACCAAGCGCGCGGCAGACACGCACCTGCTGGCGTTGGCCAAACAAGGTGCATTGCACCCCGCCATCCTGCGCCCCAGTGTGGTGTTTGGCAAAGGCGGCGACAGCAGTGCGCTGTTCATGAACCTGGCGCGCCTGCCAGTGGCGCTGTTCCCCGGCCCCATGCTCACGGCGCGGGTGCAGCCCGTGTCGGTGCACGATCTGGCCGCCGCCATCGTTGCACTGCTGGGGCCCGCCATCTCCACCCAGGGCATCGTCGAGTGCGCTGGGCCGGAGGCCCTGACCATGGGCGACTTCATTGCCAGCCTGCGCCAGCAACTGGGCCACGGCAAAGCCCATGTGCTGCGCCTGCCCGACCCGCTCACCCAGCTGAGCGCCCGCCTCGGCGACGCAGTGCCCAGCGTGCCCTGGTGCACCGAAACCCTCACCATGCTGGGCAGCGACAACGTGGGCAACCCTGCGGTGTTCGAGCAGCTGCTGGGCCGCAAGGCGGTGCATTACAGCCAGCTGGTGGCGACCGCCTGGCGCTGACGTGCAACGTCTGTGCCCTCGTCACTGGGGCACGAAGTCCGACGGATACCGTAGCGAATCCACCAGCAGGTGCGACATGCGCATGCCCAGATTGATGCCGTGGGGCGGAATGGGCTGGGTGAACCACTTGTCGTACAGGCGGTGCAGCTCCCGCGTCTGGATGAGCCGCCGCAGCTCCGCATCGACCACGGCCTTGAGCGCAGGGTCGTTGCGCTCGAACGCCACCGCATAGGGCTCGATGGTCATGGGCTTGCCAATCACCTTCAGGTCTTGCGGGCGGGCATGGCTGGCACGCAGGCCATAGAGCAGCACATCGTCCATCGCAAAGCCGTCCACCCTGCCATCCACCACCCAGCCAAAGCCCTCGGCATGGTCACGGGCGGGCTCGATGCGCAGGCGCACTGATTTGTTGGCAGCCTCGCGCGCCAGCGAATCGATGTTGGTGGTGCCCACCGTCGAAGCCACGGTCTTGCCGTCCAGGTCTTCGATACGCTCGAAGGGGCGCTGGCTTTGCACCACGATGCGTGATGACGCAATGAAGTGCGCAATGGTGAAAGCCACCCGCTGCCTGCGCGCAGCCGTGTTGGTGGTGGAGCCGCATTCCAGGTCCACATCGCCGCGCTCGATGGCCTCAAAGCGGTTGCCCGACGTGACCTGACGGTAGTCCACCCGCAGATCGCGCCGCTGCAGATGGCGACCGATGGCCTGTGCGATCTGCAGGCACACGTCCACGCTGTAGCCCAGGGGCACCCCATTGGCCACATAGGACATCGGCAGAGAAGATTCGCGGTGGCCGATGACCACTCTTCCC
Organism: Acidovorax sp. K2F; assembly: GCF_025246485.1. Lineage (NCBI taxonomy): Bacteria > Pseudomonadati > Pseudomonadota > Betaproteobacteria > Burkholderiales > Comamonadaceae > Acidovorax > Acidovorax sp. K2F. The sequence goes on along the minus strand of NZ_JAOBSQ010000026.1, from coordinate 40,927 downwards.
GTGGCCTGGATGCGCTGCAGCGTCTGGCCCAGAGGCTCCGCTGTGCGCGCCAAGGCGGGGCTTGGCACTTCCGCCTTCGCAGAGGTCGATAAACCCGCAGCGGTCCCCGTGTTCTGCGCGATGACTCCCGCCGTCGCACACGCAGCGCAGGCAGCAGCCAGCGCACGCACCATCCCAAACCTCGCGGGATTCGCTTCACATGTCATGGCTTGCCTCTTCGAAGTTTTCGTGATGCCACCTGGGCAATGGCCTGTGCGCTGGCTGGCGTACCAGGGCGCAGCGGCACCAGGGCTCTACAGCGCTATACCGCAGCCCGCGAAGCTGAAGGCCCAGTGGGGGGCGGGGCTTCCATGCCCGTGTTTCCGTACGCATGCCGCGCCAAGGCAGCCGCCAACACCATGGACGGGTTGACCAGCGTCAGCCCCTCCAGCCGGGGGTGCTCTGACAGTGCGAGTGGAATTTCTGTGCAGCCCATGATGAGCGTGGAGACCCCATAGCGCTGCTGCAGCACCAGCGACACGGACTCGAACCGCTGGCGGGCCAGCGCGTAGTTGCCGGCCTTCACACCGTCGTAGATACCCTGCATCAGCTCATCGCGCTCACGGGGTTCGGGCACAAAGCAGTCGATGTCGCGGTGCTCCAGTTCGCGCTGGTACAAGCCCGCCTCGTAGGCACCCTGCGTGGCCAACAGGCCCACGCCATGCACCTTGTGCAGCGCCAGGTCTGCAGCGACCTCTTGCACACCATGCAGCACCATCAACTGCGGAAAGCGTTGCTGCAGCAGGCCATGCCAGGCATGCGCCGTGTTGCAGGCAATGGCCACCACGCGCGCGCCCAGGGCCGCCAGGCGGCCCGTGGCCTGCAGCATCGGGTCTGCAGGCTGGTGGGCCCCGGGGCGGGTGTCGTGCAAGGCCGCCGTGCGGTCGGGAATGGGCACCTGCGCCAGCCAATGCTCAGGATAAGCCTGGTCGTGCACAGGGATGCCCAGCGCCGCCATGCGGTCGGTGCAGGCCTGCACAAACAGGCGCACAAAGTCGGCACCCGCAGCAGGCCCCATGCCCCCCAGAATGCCCACCACCTGCGGGGCCGGAGGGTGCGGGGTGGACGACAACATGCTCACGCCCATCACAGCGCAGGCTTGTCGCTCTGGGCCACCAGGTTGTCGCGCAGCTCCTTGCTCATGGGCAGGTTGAGGTTCTGGCCGCGCGGGGGCACTGGCGACATGAACCACTTGGTGTAGAGCTTGTCGAACTCGCCCGACTTCATCATCCCGCCGATCACGCCGTTGACCAGCGTCTGGAACTGCGGGTCGTCCTTGCGCAGCATGCAGGCATAGGGTTCGACCTGCAGCGAATCGCCCACCACCACCCAGTCGGCCGGGTTGCGCGTGTTGCCCATCAGTCCAAACAGCAGGATGTCGTCCATGGCGAAGGCCTCTGCACGGCCGGTGTCCACCAGCAGCAGCGAGTCCTCGTGGTCTTTGCCCAGCACGATGTCCATGTCCAGGTTGTTGTCGCGGTTGTACTTGCGGATCACCTGCGCGTTGGTGGTGCCCGAGGTGCTGGCCACTTTTTTCTTGGCGAGATCGGCGTAGTTCTTGACGCCCGAGGCCTTCTTGGTCAGCAGCCGGGTGCCGGTGTAGAAATAGTTGATGGCAAATTGCACATCCTTGCCGCGCGCCGTGTTGTTGGTGGTCGATCCGCACTCGAGGTCCACGGTGCCGTTAGTCAGCAGCGGAATGCGGTTTTGCGAAGTCACGGCCTGCAGCTCCACCTTGATGGCAGGGTTGTTCAACCGTTTCTTCACCGCGTCGACCACAGCGTTGGAGATGTCCACCGACATGCCCACCGGGTTGCCCGGGCCCGCCAGATAGCTGAAGGGCACCGACGACTCGCGGTAGGCCAGCGTGATCTTGCCGGAGTCGGCAATCTTCTTGAGGGTGTCGGCACTGGCCACGGTACTGGCCAGCACACCGGCGACCACGAGGACAGCAGCGGTGACAGCGGAGAGCTTCATGGGAATCCCTTTGCAAAAAAATCAGGTGAACAGACAGTCGGACAGACGAGAAAGCAAGATGCAGGGGCACTGTAAAAATTTGCGGCCGTCTTGAACAATTCATTTGCACGGGTCCACCATGATGAAAAGTTATGGCTCTGTTTCGGTGCACCTCCGCGCACCATCGTGGATCGTCCTGCCTTCTTTGCGGCCCTTGCATCCCGGTGCCCCCACCCCTCTCCCGCCGGCCCATCCTGAAAACACCAGGCGCTGACCAGTGCATAACTTCCTGGCATGGCAAGGCACTGCTTTGGCATTGTTCAGCAGGTGCACTGCCGCCTACATTCGTTGTCATCTCCTCCAACCGTTTCACTCTCTCCGATGCAGGTATGTGTATTGGGCGCAGGCATCGTCGGCCTGGCCACGGCGTATGAACTTCGACAGCGCGGCCTGCAGGTCACGGTCATCGACCAGGCGCAGCCCGGCACTGGCGCCAGCGGTGGCAACGGCGCGCAACTGAGCTACAGCTATGTACAACCGCTGGCGGACGCCAGCATCTGGCGGCAGCTGCCACGGTTGCTGCTCTCGCCCACCTCCCCACTCAAGCTGCGCCTGCAGTGGGATACGCACCAGTGGCGCTGGGGGCTGGAGTTTCTGCGCGCCTGCAACCGACAGACTTCCGAACGCAGCACCGCACAACTGCTGGCCCTGGCCGCCCTGAGCCGCCATCATCTGGAAACCATGCTGCAGGCAGAGTCCCTGGACTGCAACTTCTCCAGCACCGGCAAGCTGGTGCTGTACGACACCGCAGCCGGCCTGGCCGCTGCCCAACGCCAGATGGACCTGCAGCGCCAGTGGGGCAGTGAACAGCAGGCGGTTTCGGCCCAGCGTTGCGTGGAGCTTGAGCCCGCGCTGCAGCACTACCACCCGCGCATTGCCGGGGCCATCTACACCCCCAGTGAATGCGCTGCCGACTGCCTCCAGGTCTGCCAAGGCTTGCAGGCCGTGCTGGCCGCACGGGGGGTGCGCTTCATGCTGGGCGCCACGGTTCAAGGCTTTGTGCACCAGGGATCCCGGATTGCTGCGGTGCAGACCAGTGCAGGAGCCATCGAGTCGCAGCAGTTTGTGATGGCCCTGGGCAGCCGCAGCCACCAGGCGGCGCAGACGCTGGGGTTGCGCTTGCCGGTATACCCTCTAAAGGGCTACAGCATCACGCTCGATACCACCCCCGCACCATCGGCAGCGCCTCGCATCAACGTGACCGATGCTGCACGCAAGGTGGTGTTTGCGCGCATCGGCCAGCGCCTGCGGGTGGCGGGCATGGCCGAACTGGTGGGGCACGATGCCCGTATACCTGCCGCGCGCATCCAGGGCCTGTGCGATGCCACCCGCGCCGTTTTCCCAACCTGCCATCAAGGCGGAGAGCTGCATGCCTGGACCGGCATGCGCCCCGCCACGCCCACCGGGCTGCCGGTGGTGGGCCGTTGGGTGGGCGCACCGGACAACTTGCTGCTCAACACAGGCCATGGCTCTTTGGGGTTCACGCTGGCGTTTGGCACGGCGGCGCAGGTGGCCGAGCTGCTGGCACCCGCCTGACGCTCCCGCACTCCCACGCTCTGCAGCCGCACAAGGCACCACCCGCCTCGGCAGGTGGCGCGTTCACTCCACCTCGGGCTGCAGGCCCACCGCTTCCAGCGTCTCTGCCACCGCCTGGCGCATGCATTGCGTCATGGCACTGGCCAGCAGTGAGCTGGGGCGGTTGACAGTACGCAGCGACTTGATGGGCACGGCAATGTGCGGCGCCAGCGCCAGCACATCCACCTTGCTGCGGTCGGCCGATGCCGCCGTGCAGGCGTCCACCAGCGCCACGGCGTGACCATGGTGCGCCAGCGCCAGCGCCGCATGGTAGGTCTGCACCGTGAACGCCGTCTGCAGGCCCACGCCCGCCTCGCGGCACGCGTGGTTGACCACCGTGCCGATGGGGTCGCGCACATCCAGCCGCACCACCGGCGTGTCTGCCAGGTCGGCCAGATGCACCACACCGGCCGCCACCAGCGCAGCACCCAGCATGCCCTTGGGCGCCACACACACCATGCGCCCATCGGCCAGATGCTCCTGCGTCAGCGCGGGGTGGGCGATGGCGCTGAACACAAAGCCCACATCCGCCTCCTGCAGCACCAGGGCCGAAACGATCTGGGGCGAGTGCAGCGCGTCGATGGTCACCTGCACATCCGGGTGCTTTTTCCTGAAAAAACGCAACGCACGCGGCAGCACCTCGTAGCTCAGCGCCAGCACGCTGAGGATGTGCAACTCACCCTCACGCCGGTCGCTCTTGAGGCTGTTGGCCAGGCGCTGCACATCATCGAGCTGGGTGAACAGGCGCTCGATGTGCGGGTACAGCGTCTGTCCCTCGGTGGTGGGTACCAGCTTGCCCTTGAGCCGGTGGAACAACGGAAAGCCCAGCTGCAATTCAGCATGCGCCAGGATGCGACTGACCGCAGGCTGCGTGACGTTGATGAGGCGGGCCGCCGCGCTCACGCTGCCGGTGAGCATGACCGCGTTGAAGACTTCTATGTGGCGAAGGCGCATATGCTGACGATGCAAGGAATGGGCCGCAAGCGCAATCCTTGCATGTACCCATTGCGAAATCGCGCACTCAAACCGCGCGCCTCGCACGCGCTTGCAGCTAAAGCGACATCGACGGCCGCAGCGCCATGGCCGCACGCCAGCGCAGCAAGTGCGGGTGCTGCTCGCCGGGCTTGTGCTTGACCACACGCGCAAAGTCCACCGCCACCACCGCCGTGATGTCGGCCACGCTGAAGCGGTCAGTGGCAATGAATTCGCGGTCCGCGAGGCGCTCGTTGAGCAGCTGAAAGAACTGCCCCACACGCATCAGTCCACGCTCAGCCAGGGCCGGGATTTGCGGGTAGTCCACCGCGCCGGGCAATGCCCGGTTGGCCATGGCGGGCGCGCTGTTGCGCAGCGCCTCGGCAATGGCCTGCAGGCCCTCGAACTCCATGCGCCAGCTCCAGCTCGCAATCTCGGCCTTTTCTGCAGGCGTCTCACCCAGCAGTGCGGGCTGCGGGTAGCGCGCCTCCACATACGCCGTGATCGCCGCGTTGTCGGTCAGCAGCAGACCCTCTTCAGTGCGCAGCGCGGGCACCGTGCACTGTGGGTTGATCTGGCGGTAGGCCTCGCCCAGTTGCTCGCCATTGCGCAGGTCCACCTGCACGGTGTCGTGGGCCACACCCTTTTCTGCCAGCAGGATGCGCGCACGGCGCGGGCTGGGGGCGGTGGAACAGTCGTATAGGGTGATCATGGAGACGCCTTGCAAAAAACACTCAACGTGCAGGTGAAGAAGCTGCTGCTGCAGCCTCGATCTTGTCCTGCGTCTTGGTGTCAAAGTCGCTCGCATCATGCCGCTCGCGCAATTGGCTGGTCAGGTCGCCCTGCACCCGGTTCACCTTGCGCCCGCGCTGCACCGCCGGGCGCTTGGCAATCTGCTCGGCCCAGCGCACCACATGCGTGTATTCGTGCACCTGCAAAAACTCGCCTGCGTTGTAGGCCTGCCCTTTCACCAGCAAGCCATACCAGGGCCAAATCGCAATGTCGGCCACCGTGTACTCATCGCCCGCCACGTACTCAGTCACCGCCAGGCGCTGGTTCAGCACATCCAGCTGCCGCTTGGCCTCCATCGCATACCGATCAATCGCGTACTCGATCTTGACAGGCGCATAGGCATAAAAATGCCCAAACCCGCCGCCCACAAACGGCGCACTGCCCATCTGCCAGAACAGCCATGACAGGCACTCGGCGCGCGCAGCGCCGTCTTTGGGCAAGAAGGCGCTGCCGAACTTCTCGGCCAGATACATCAGGATGGCGCCGGACTCAAACACCCGCACCGGGTTGGCCGGGTCGGTGCGGTCCAGCAGTGCGGGGATCTTGGAATTGGGGTTCACAGACACGAAGCCGCTGCCAAACTGCTCACCCTCGTTGATGCGAATCAGCCACGCGTCGTACTCTGCCCCGCTGTGACCCAGCGCCAGCAGCTCTTCCAGCATCACGGTCACCTTCACGCCATTGGGCGTGCCCAGTGAATACAGCTGCAGCGGATGGCGCCCTACGGGCAGTTCCTTGTCATGCGTGACACCGGCAACGGGCCGGTTGATGCTGGCGAACTGGCCGCCGTTTTCTTTGTTCCATTGCCAGATGGCTGGGGGGGTGTAGGGGACAGCGTTGGGCATGCAAGGGTTCGGGTGAGTGAGTGGAAATTAGCCGCATTGCCAGCAATCGTTGGCTTAGTCTAGCGACATGGTTTGCGATGTGTATGTAGTTGCGAGTGCGCTATTGGAGACTGGTGGATCGAATTATCACAGCCTGCACTTCTGAAACTCGACGCAAGCCCAGCCTTCTTGAGCCCATCCCCGAGCTCCGCCAGACTGATCTCATCTTTGTTCTTGTGTTGCGCCTAAATTTTTCCTCCCGACGATTCTCTCCAGTTGCGCCACGACTGGGCGAAATGCCTCGACATCACACTTTCGAGCTAATCGTTGTTTTAACAAAATATTGGGAGTTTTGCTCTTAGATATTGTCCGAAATCTCGTAAATAGCAAAGGAAGAATAAAATCCTTACCAGAGACATATGTCGTTATGAAGCAACAATTGGCATCTAGATTTTCATTGACCACTTTTAAGGACTTATTTACCTCCTCATCCCCACATTTTTCCGCCGCATATTTATCTATTTCATAAGCTATTTTTTCTGATTTATCAAAACATACTTCACCCATCGAGTTCGAACAAATCGAATTAACACCCATAGACACGGTTTTAGCTCCAGTATTTAACATATGAGACACCGCAAATGAGGTAAAAAGTCTCCTGAGAGGCTCAACAGCAGAATCACGCCAACCCGTGAAATCAAATTTTTCCTCCAAGATTTTTTTATCCAGATGTGGGCACTCCTCATCTAGTAGCTCATGAAAAGAATTGGCGTCTGCCAAAAAATTCTCAATACAGTAACGAGGAAGTCTGATTGCATTCTCAGGAAGAATTTGTTTTTCACCCCCCAGCAGAAACAAATCTCCATCCACTATAAAAACGGATTTTCTTTTTACCTCTATTTCTAACGCCTTATTTGCCGCCTCTATAACTTTAGCGCGCTCACCCAAAGGAAAAACTCTGGCTATACTTACATGCGATGACAATACTCTACCGAGAATAATCGCGTATAGCTTGCTATATCCCTCCGCAGTATCTTCTACATAAATATCAAAATCATTAAAATTCTCGAAAAATACGCTTGATGCGTATCGAGCAGCCGAACCTCGCTCTAACATAATTCAACCCACCTGAACGCAATTCGCTTTGCGAAATCCGACAATCTCCGGGGAATGAGTAGCAAAAATAAATTGGTTATTTGTTTTACTACTCAACAGGCCATCAACTAACATTTCCTGCCACATCATGTGAAGCGAGAGCTCTGGCTCATCCACAATAAATACGCCTCCACGATTGGGCGAAAAATGAGCGTGTGTAAGCAAAATCAAAAGTTGTTTTTCACCCGACGAAAGATGCTCCAAGGGAATTTGTGCGCCCCTGTGCGACACCTTAATTTTCCCAACCGAATCCACCTCCACAGTTTTTCTCGATTGATTGAAAAATTCATTCAATGTATCGGTAATTTCCTTGATCGGGGCATAGTATTTTTCCGACTGCTTCTTCTGCCTATCCATTTCAGCCAATATCTTCATAATGCGCTGAATCTGGGCTTTATTGAGGAGCAATTCAATATTTACCGCATTTTCAGCCCGGGAATTTTTCTCAAGAATATCCGATATTCTTGAGAAAAAGTTTGAGATTTGGTTATTTGCGCGATCACCTCCACCCAGATCGCTAGAGAATCTTTCAATCTCTTTCCGGCGTTGCACAAGAATTTGGAGCTCTTGCTGCTCACGAACGCCACCCATCATCGAATGATCAAACTCAATGTAGTCAAATAGAGATTCGACAATTACATTGATAAGACGGCTGGAATTCAGATCGTTTGTACGACGAAATTTTCGATATGCTCTCTCAATCAGCATTTGGCAATTATCGATACCTTCGACTACATCACGCGTGCCGCGTCCTATGACACGCTTAGTTCTGAACATGAGCTCATCGTCTATGCCCTCGTCATCATATCTCCCCGTGCGTCGCTCCAGCCCCAAGAAAAGAGGGCGAACTTGATTAGAGAACTCACGAAAACGGGGACTAGACTCCTTTAAGAATCTAATTCTAAGCTCCTCCATGTATTGAGAAAGACGCCCCGTACTTTGATAAACACTACGCTCATCATCGGCGGGCAGAGGAATTTTTGTTTCAGCCTTAGCCCCGTCCAGCTCAAAAGACAAAAATGGGCCGTCGTGATAAATGATGAGATTATGTCTAACCATTTGATCCAGCGTTATTTCTATTTTTGAAAATCGTATAGATGACAAAACCAACAAATCAATTGCCAGAGCGGCTTGTAGCAAACGAAGCGCACTGGTTTTCCCACTTCCGTTTGCTCCAACCAAAAATGTTATATCCGGATTGAAATTAAGGCTTATATTTTGATGCCCGTGCATTCCTTGCACAGAAAAATTTATTATCCTCAAGATAGTTCTCCCAATTATTTCACACGTTAAAATTTGACGATAAAATCGTCAATTAACTCATTTCCCGCAGGGATTCTCAATCCACTCATAATCCATTGCGATGCCCGCCCAAAGCTCTCAACTACCGCAAACACGGAGCTATTTACTCATATAAACGACACTGGGCAGTACGCTAAAAATTTGATAGCGGTCAGCGATGGATGGATAAGCGCTAACGGCCAAAAACACTTCAATATGTTGACCTGCCTCGCTTATCCCTTGGCCTTAATGCGCCTTGTCCCAATTAGCCCCCACCCCCACCTCCGCCAATAACGGCACCTTCAGCGCCGCCACCTCCGCCATCAGGCGTGGGATGTGGGTCTTGAGCCAGTCCACCTCGCTCTCAGGCAGCTCAAACACCAGTTCATCGTGCACCTGCATGATCATTTGGATGCCCGGCTTGTGCGCGTCCAGCTCCTTCTGAACCGCCACCATCGCCAGCTTGATTAGGTCAGCCGCCGTGCCCTGCATGGGGGCGTTGATGGCCGCGCGTTCGGCGCCTGCGCGGCGGGGGCCGTTGGGGGAGTTGATTTCGGGCAGGTACAGGCGACGGCCAAACACGGTTTCGACATAGCCCATGGATTTGGCGGCGGCCTTGGTGTCGTCCATGTACTGCTTTACCCCGGGGTAGCGCTGGAAGTACTTGTCGATGTAGGCGGCGGCTGCTTTGGTCTCTATCCCTAAGTTCTTGGCCAGGCCAAAGCTGCTCATGCCGTAGATAAGGCCAAAGTTGATGACCTTGGCATAGCGGCGTTGCTCGCTGGTGACCTGATCCACCTCCACCCCAAACACTTCGGCAGCGGTGGCGCGATGCACGTCCAGCCCGGCGTGGAAGGCGTGCAGCAGCGAGTGGTCGCCGCTCAGGTGGGCCATGATGCGCAGCTCGATCTGCGAGTAGTCGGCACTCGCAATGACTCGACCTGCGGGGGCCACAAAGGCCTCGCGCACGCGGCGACCTTCGGGGGTGCGGATGGGGATGTTCTGCAGGTTGGGGTCGTTGCTGGACAAGCGCCCAGTCACAGCCACGGCCTGCGCGTAGTGCGTGTGGACGCGGCCTGTGCGTGGCAGCGCCAGCTGGGCCAGCTTGTCGGTATAGGTGCCTTTGAGCTTGACGAGGCCCCGGTGCTCCAGCAGCTTGGCGGGCAGGGGGTAGTCCTCGGCCAGCTTTTCCAGCACTTCTTCGTCGGTGCTGCGGGCGCCGGTGGCGGTCTTCTTCACAACCGGCATGCCCAGCTTGTCGAAGAAGATTTCGCCCAGCTGCTTGGGGCTGCTCAGGTTGAAGGGCTGGCCTGCAATCTCGTACGCCTCGGTTTCGAGCTGCAAGATGCGCTGGCCCAGTTCGTGACTTTGGGCGGCCAGCGTGGGCGCGTCAATGAGCACGCCGTTGCGTTCGATGCGGTACAGGGCCTCGCTGCTTTGCATCTCCAGCTCGTAGATGAAGCGCAGTTTGTCATCCGCCTGCAGCAGCGGCCACAGGGCGTTGTGCACGTCCAGGGTCTGGTCGGAGTCTTCGCACGAGTAGGCAGCGGCCTTGTCCACCGGCACCTGGGCAAACGGAATCTGGTGCGCGCCTTTGCCGCACAGGTCTTCGTAGGTGATGCCTTTACGGCCGGTGTGGCGCTCGGCCAGGCTGGTCAGGTTGTGGGGCTTGTGCACTTCCAGCACATAGCTTTGCAGCATGGTGTCGTGCGCGTAGCCCTGCACCTCGATGCCGTGGTTGGCGAACACATGGCGGTCGTACTTGATGTGCTGGCCCAGCTTGTGGTGTTTGGGGTTTTCCAGCCAGGGCTTGAGGCGGGCGAGCACTTCATCCAACGGCAGTTGCGCGGGCGCATCGGGCCCTTCGTGGCGCAGCGGGATGTAGGCGGCTTCGCCGGGCTGCACGCTGAAGCTGATGCCGACGATTTGCGCGCGCATTTCGTCGAGAGAGTCTGTTTCGGTGTCGATGGCCGCGAGTGGGGCTTTGTGCAGGCGCTCCAGCCACTGGTCGAAGTCCGCCCAGTTCAGGATGGTGTCGTACACCACGGTGCGGTGCTGCGCTTCTTCGGCCACGGTGCTGGCGGAGTGGTCGGCAAACAGATCGCCGCTTTGGCCGGGCATGGCGACGGTGGGGGCAGTAGCCGCTGGAGCCGATGCACCTTTGATGGCGGCGGCCAGGCCCTTGAAGCCGTACTTTTCGTAAAACGGCAGCAGGCCCTCGTTGTCGGGCGCGTCAAGCGTGATGTCGTCAAACGCAGGCAGGCCGGGGATGTAGTCAGCCAGCGCGCAATCGGTCTTCATGGTGACCAGCTGGCGGCTCAAGGCCAGCTGGCCGCTGGCAATCGCCTCGCGCAGGTTGTTGCCCGCCACGCCCTTGATGGCGTCGGCGTTAGCGATCAGGTTGTCGAGCGAACCATATTCTTCCAGCCACTTGGCGGCCGTCTTGGGGCCCACCTTGGCAACGCCGGGCACGTTGTCCACGGTGTCGCCCACCAGCGCCTGGTAGTCCACCATCAGCGTGGGCGGCACGCCAAACTCTGCCGTCACGCCCGCCACGTCGCGGCGCTTGCCGCTCATGGTGTCGATGATGGTGATGTGCTCATTGACCAGCTGGCTCAAATCCTTGTCGCCGCTGGACACGATGACCTCAATGCCCTGTGCGGCTGCTGCGTTGGCCAGGGTGGCGATCACGTCGTCGGCCTCCACGCCGGGCACGGCCACCACCTTCCAGCCCAGCAGGTCCACCACCTCATGGATGGGCTCGATCTGGCTGCGCAGGTCGTCGGGCATGGGCGAGCGCGTGGCCTTGTACTCGGTGTACAGGGCATCGCGGAAGGTGGGGCCCGAGGCGTCGAACACGCAGACGGCGTAGTCGGCCACCACCTCTTTGCGCAGGGCCTGCATCATGTTGATCATGCCGCGAATGGCACCGGTGGCAGGGCTTGTAGGGTCGCCCGGCACGGCCCGCAGGTCGGGCATGGCGTGGAAGGCGCGGTAGAGGTAGCTGGAGCCGTCCACCAGCACCAGGGTCTTTTTGTTGCTCATCCGGCAATTGTGCACGGGCAGCGCCCGCCGGGCGGCGCTCTACAATCGCCCGATGCGCGCTGTTCACCTTCTCCTGCTGCTGGGCATGGCCTGCGGCAATGCCCTGGCCCAAACCCCGTCCCCATCCCCTGCTGCCACCACCGCAGGCGCTGGTAACCAGCGCGATGCGCTGCCCGATCCCGAGCCCCTGTCTGGCCGCACCAACCAGCGCACGGAGCGCATCCAGATCGAAGACGCGGGCACCCGTGTGGACGAGCTGCGGGTCGGCGGGCAAACCCAGAACATCTCGGTGCAGCCCAAGACTGGCAACCTGCCCGCCTACGAAGTGCAGTCGCCTGATGGCGCGCGCAGCCGCGCCGGTGGCAACAATGGCGCTGAAACCACCACGGCGCCCCGCGTCTGGAACGTGTTCAAGTTCTGATGGGTGGCAGGGTGGCGCGCACGCACTGCATTGCCACCGGTTGAGCCCCGCCCGTTGTCCCGCCCCTTCCCCTTCTCTTTTCTTCGACCCCCTGAGCGATGGCCGTTTTTACCGAAGTCTCCAATCCCGAGGCGCGCGAGTTGCTGCGCCGTTTGCAACTGGGCGAGCTGGTGGAGCTGCGCGGCATTGAGGGCGGCATCGAGAACACCAACTACTTTCTGACCAGCGACCAGGGCGAGTTCGTGCTGACACTGTTCGAGCGCCTCACGGCCGAGCAGCTGCCTTTCTACCTGTACCTGATGAAGCACCTGGCGCACGGCGGCGTGCCCGTGCCCGACCCGCGTGCCGACAAGAACGGCGACATCCTGCACACCGTGTGTGGCAAACCCGCCGCCGTGGTCAACAAGCTGCGCGGCAAGAGCCAGCTGGCCCCTCAGGGCGTGCACTGCGCGGCCGTGGGCACCATGCTGGCCCGCATGCACCTGGCGGGCCGCGACTTTGACCGCCACCAGCCCAACCTGCGCGGGCTGCCCTGGTGGAACGAGACGGTGCCGGTGGTGCTGCCCCACATTGACGACGCACAGGCCGCATTGCTGCGGTCCGAGCTGGCCTACCAGAACCATGTGGCCGCCAGCTCCGCCTATGCCGCCCTGCCGCGCGGGCCCGTGCATGCCGATCTGTTCCGCGACAACGTGATGTTTGAGGGGGAAGAGCTGACGGGCTTCTTCGACTTCTACTTTGCAGGTGTGGACACCTGGCTGTTTGACCTGGCCGTGTGCCTGAACGACTGGTGCATCGACCTGCCCACCGGCACGCATGACGCCGAGCGCGCCACGCGCATGCTCGACGCGTACCAGGCCGTGCGCCCGCTGACGGCCGCCGAACGCGAGCTGCTGCCCGCCATGCTGCGCGCCGGGGCGCTGCGGTTCTGGATTTCACGCCTGTGGGACTTCTACCTGCCGCGCGAGGCCTCCATGCTCAAGCCCCACGACCCCACACACTTCGAGCGCGTGCTGCGCGGGCGCCTGGCACTGCCCGTGCACGCGGGCTGATCCCACCACAGTCGAGCAGCCTCTAACCCCTGGCCCAGCCACCGGTTTGGGGCGGTGGGGTAAATTCGGCCTTATTCGCCCACCCGACATCCGATGCTGCTCGGCGCCCCCTGTTGGCGCCAGGGCACACTTGCCAGTGCGGGCCTCTCCTCCTTTCCAACGTATTCATGAAACTCCACATCGTTCCCGCACGCACCGGCATGGCCTGGGTCAAGCTCGGCGTTCGGGCGTTCTGGCGGCAGCCCATGGCGCTGGCTGCGCTGTTCTTCATGACCATGGCGGCCATGTCGCTGGCCACCATGATCCCGCTGGTGGGTCCGGCCATTGCACTGGCACTGCTGCCGTCTGCCACGCTGGCCATGATGGTGGCGGCGGCGCAGGCATCGCAAGGGCGTTTTCCGATGCCCACGGTGCTGCTGGTGGCCTTTCGCACCGGGCGCGAGCGGCTGCGCGACATGCTCACACTGGGTGTGCTGTATGCGGTGGCTTTCCTCGGCATCATGGGGCTGTCGGCCCTGCTGGACGGCGGCCAGTTTGCGCAGGTGTACCTGGGTGGCACGCCTATGACCCGGGAGATTGCCGAGAACCCGGACTTCCAGCGCGCCATGTGGCTGTCGATGCTGCTGTACCTGCCCCTGTCGCTGCTGTTCTGGCATGCACCGGGCCTCGTGCACTGGCATGGCGTGCCGCCGGTCAAGGCGCTGTTCTTCTCCATCGTGGCCTGCGTGCGCAACTTTGGCGCGTTCCTGGTCTATGGGCTGGGCTGGCTGGGGGTGTTTTTGCTGGGCGGGTTGGTGGTCAGCATCGTGTCGGCCCTGCTTGCCGTGGCGGGGCTTGCGGGATCGATGGCCGGTGGCATCATGGTAGGCGCTGCCATGATGATGGCGGCCATGTTCTTCACCTCGGTGGTCTTCACCTTCCGCGACTGCTTCGAGCCCCCCTACACCCCCCAGCAAGAAGAGGCGCCCCATGACAACCCGCCCCCCAGCCCCCCTGGCGCACCACCTGCAGGGCCGCTCTGACGACGAGCTGGTCTGGTTCCAGCGCCGCAGCGTGGTGCAGGCCGCCGCGCTGTGGGTGGCAGGCGGTGGCTGGTCGGCCGCCCATGCGCAGGCGCGCAGCAACATCGTGGAGGTGCGCGGCGACGTACTGCGCAATGGCGAGCCCCTGACGGCGCAGCACACCATCACCGCCAACGACCGCATCGAGACCGGGCCGGGCGCCAGCCTGGTGTTCTCGGTGGGCGACAGCGCCTTCATGGTGCGGCAGAACTCGCGCATGGCGATGGAGAGCGACACCCCCACCGCCGTCAAGCTGCTGCGCCTGCTCAGCGGTGCGGTGGCCACCGTGTGGGGGCGCGGCCCCGACCGGCAGATTGCGCTGCCCACGGCCACGGCGGGCATCCGCGGCACAGGGGTGTATGCCGAGGTATTTGCCGACCAGGACCAGCGCGGCTACCTTTGCAACTGTTATGGCACGGTAGAGCTGACGGCGGGCGGCGAACGCCTGGTGAGCCAGTCCAGCTACCACCAGTCGTTCTGGGCCGAGCCCGCGCCCCGCAATGGCCGGCTGCTGACACCGGCCGGTGCCATCAACCACACGGACGAAGAAATGGAATTTTTGGCGGGGCTGGTCAACCAGCGCACCGCGTGGCAGGTGTCGGGCCGCAAGGGCGTCAAGGACGGCAGCGGCGGCGCGGCCGCACCGGCCAACAGTTACGGAAGCGGCAACTCCTACGGCCCGCCCGGCTCCCGGGACTAGGGCCTGTCCCGCGGCGCACGCGCAGCCATGCCTGCGCGGCGCGCCTTGGGCGGGCGTCACGCGCTGCGCAAGGCACTGCGTCAAACCGTCACACAAACGTCAAACCACTGTCACGGGGCGTTCCTAGGATCGCGGGCTGGATTCCATGCCACCCGCCCCACACGCCTTTCCAACAAGGCTCCTGGTCGGATCAGGGCGTGGCATGCCCGTTCGCATACCCACTTGGAAACACCCCGAAAATGACCCAACCGACGATGCCCACCCGCCGCAAGGCCCTGCAACTGCTGGCCGGCGTTCCCATGCTGCCGCTCAGCGCCAGCGCCTCGGCCGCCCTGCTGACCGCCTGCGGTGGCAGCGACTCCGCCGCGCCCAGCTTTGTGTCGGCCAGCTTCACGTCGATGGCAGCCCCCACCCTGGCCAACGCCGCTGCCATGGCCACCACCACCGTGGGCTCCACGCTCAACATCAAGCTCAGCGACGACTCGGTACGCTCGTACCAGCTGGCTTACCAGCCGTTCTTCGTGACGGGCGACATGGTGTCCGACGGCAAGGGCGGCACCATCCTGTCGGGTGGCTACTACGACATCAACAACAAGCCCATCATCGACGCCACGGTGGCTGGCAAGGAACGCCAGTACTTCTCGGACTCGCCCGACGGCACCTCGCTGCTGACCGTGGCCAACCCCACCGTGACCGGCCTCAAGGGCAAGGCCGTGTTTGCCGTGGTGCAGTTTGAATACACCACCTGGGCACAAGACGGCAAGACCGACATGTACGGCAAGCTGCCCTCGCCCATTGCCGTGCTGACGCTGGACCAGGACCAGACCACCGGCAAGCTGAGCCTGGTGAAGTACCACAACGTGGACACCTCCAAGGTGCACGGCCTGTGGATCACCTGCGGCGCCAGCCTGTCGCCCTGGGGCACCCACTTGTCGAGCGAAGAATACGAACCCGATGCGTTCAGCATCGCCAGCAACGCCATGTTCAAGGCCTACAGCAAGAACCTGTATGGCGACGAAACCAAGGCCAACCCCTACCACTACGGCCACATGCCCGAGGTGACGGTGAACCCTGACGGCACCGCCAGCATCAAGAAGCACTTCTGCATGGGCCGCATCTCGCACGAGCTGGTGCAGGTGATGCCTGACAACCGCACGGCGCTGATGGGCGACGACGCCACCAACAGCGGCTACTTCGTGTTCGTGGCCGACAAGGAAAAAGACCTGTCGTCCGGCACGCTGTACGTGGCCAAGGTGGGCAGCGGCTTCTCCATCGACCCCAAGGTGGGCACGGCGGCGCCCCTCACCTGGATCAAGATGGGGTCGGCCACCAGCGCCGAGATCGAGAACCTGGCCAACACGCTCAAGCCCACGGACATCATGACCGTGAAGACCACCGACCCGGCCGATGCCAGCTACACCAAGATCGTGGCCAACGGCAAGACCGAGTGGATCAAGCTGAACCCCGGCATGGAAAAGGCCGCCGCCTTCCTGGAAACCCACCGCTACGCCGCCTACCTCGGCGCCAGCCTGGGCTTCACCAAGATGGAAGGCACCACGGTCAACGCCAAGGACAAGATTGCCTACTCTGCGCTGCAGAACATCCAGTCGTCCATGGTGGCAGGCAATGCCGCCAACGTGCCGGGCAACGGCATCTCGGTGCCCAAGCAACTGGTGGCAGGCGCCGTGATGGCGCTGAACCTCAAGGGTGGCCAGAAGGACACCGCTGGCGGCACCATCAACAGCGAATGGATGCCCGTGGACACCAAGGTGCTGCTGGCCGGTGAAGACATCACCGCCGACGCCCTGGGCAACACCGCCAACCCCAACAACATCGCCAACCCGGACAACCTCAAGTTCTCCGAAAAGATGCGCACCCTGTTCATCGGCGAAGACAGCAGCCAGCACGTCAACAACTTCCTGTGGGCCTACAACGTGGACACCAAGCAGTTGTCGCGCGTGATGTCGATCCCCTCGGGCGGCGAGTCCACCGGCCTGCACGCCGTGGACGAGATCAACGGCTGGACGTACATCATGAGCAACTTCCAGCACGCCGGTGACTGGGGCGCCATCCACAGCGTGGTCAAGGACACGCTGGACCCGATGATCAAGGCCAACTACAAGAACAAGAACGGCGCGGCCGTGGGCTACCTGACGGCAGCGGCCAAGCAGCCCAGCCTGAACCAGGCCTGAACTCAGCCTGAAACCAGCCTGAGCGAAGGGCCAACAGGGCTGCACCCGGTGCGGCCCGCTTCAAAAACCAACGGGGCCTCAGGGCCCCGTTGTCATTGGCGGCCCCGGTTTGCTATACAAACAATAGCTACCAGGGCATAAGGTACTAGCGCTAGCAGGCGATTTGGCTCAAAACGCGCTATTCGACCACCGTCAGCTTGGCCACCGACAGCGCCAACCACTTGGTGCCGTGGCGCGGAAAGTTGACCTGTGCACGTGCGTCGTCGCCGGTGCCTTCAATGGCCAGCACCTTGCCCTCGCCAAACTTGGTGTGGAACACGGCGATGCCCGCGCGCAGGCCGTGCGAGGGCGCCGCCTTCTGCACAGGCACCGGGGGACTGGCAAACGTCTCAGATTTGAAGCCAAATTGGCCTCTAGCGCTAGATCCATATGCGCTACCAGCTCCTGAATTAGTAGCAAAATTGGGCGTAAACGAGCCAAAGCCCTGCTGCTTGGGCGTGATCCACTTGAGGGCCGCTTCGGGCAGTTCGTCAAAAAACCGGCTCTTGATGTTGTAACGCGTCTGGCCATGCAGCATGCGCGTTTGCGAGTGGCTCAGGTACAGGCGCTTTCGGGCCCGGGTGATGGCCACGTACATCAGGCGACGCTCTTCCTCCAGGCCGTCGCGGTCGCTGGCGGAGTTCTCGTGGGGAAACAGGCCCTCCTCCATGCCGCCGATGAACACGCAGTCAAACTCCAGCCCCTTGCTGGCGTGCACCGTCATGAGCTGCACAGCGTCCTGCCCAGCCTGGGCCTGGTTATCACCGGCTTCGAGCGCGGCGTGGGTCAGGAAGGCGGCCAGGGGCGAGAGGGTTTCGCCGGTGTCGGCGTCCACGATGCCGGGCACGGCGGGTTTCAGAGGTTCGTCCAGCACCGGAGCGTTGGGGTCCAGCCCTTGGCTCACGGCGCTTTGGGTGAGCGGCGTGCCGTGCTCGTCCAGCGGCAGCGCCACCGCGTCACGGCCAAAGCCCTCTTGCGTGACAAAGCTCTCGGCGGCGTTGACCAGTTCCTCCAAGTTCTCGATGCGGTCGGCGCCTTCCTTCTCGGTGCGAAAGTGCTCCACCAGCCCCGTGGATTCAAGCATCTGCTCGATGATGCCGCGCAGGTTCAGGCCCTGGGTCTGCTCGCGCAGCACATCCACCATGGCCACAAACGCGCCCAGGTTGGCCCCCGCCTTGCCGGGCACAGCGCTCACCGCGTCGTGCAACGAGCAGCCTGCGGCGCGGGCCGCGTCCTGCAGCACCTCGATGCTGCGCGCGCCAATGCCGCGCGGAGGAAAGTTGACGACGCGCGTGAAGCTGGTGTCGTCGTGCGGGTTCTCCAACAGGCGCAGATAGGCCAGCGCGTGCTTGATTTCGGCACGCTCAAAAAACCGCAGGCCGCCGTACACGCGGTAGGGCACAGATGCATTGAACAGCGCCGATTCGATCACCCGGCTTTGCGCATTGCTGCGGTAGAGCACGGCGATTTCCTTGCGCTCAAAGCCGTCGTTGCGCACCAACTGCTTGATCTCGTCCACCATCCACTGCGCCTCGGCCAGGTCAGAGCTGGCCTCGTACACGCGCACGGGCTCGCCCGCGCCCTGCGTAGTGCGGAGGTTCTTGCCCAGTCGGCGGCTGTTGTGGCTGATGAGGTGGTTGGCCGAGTCGAGAATGTTGCTGTAGCTGCGGTAGTTCTGCTCCAGCTTGATCTGGCGCTGCACATCGAATTCGCGCACAAAGTCGGTCATGTTGCCCACGCGCGCGCCACGGAAGGCGTAAATGCTCTGGTCATCGTCGCCCACAGCGATCACGCTGCCGCGCGCCTCGTAACGCCCGCCCACCTCATTGCCCGCCAGTTGCTTGAGCCAGGCGTATTGCAGCTTGTTGGTGTCCTGAAACTCGTCCACCAGGATGTGCTGGAACCGGCGCTGGTAGTGCTCGCGGATCGGGTCGTTGTCACGCAGCAGCTCGTAAGACCGCAGCATCAGCTCGCCGAAGTCCACCACGCCTTCGCGCTGGCATTGCTCTTCGTATAGCTGGTAGACCTCGACCTTCTTGCGGGCGTCGCTGTCGTGCGTGGGCACGTCGCCGGGACGCATGCCTTCTTCCTTGCAGCTGGCGATGAAGTACGACAGCTGCTTGGGAGGAAAGCGCTCCTCGTCCACGTTGTGCTGCTTGCACAGGCGCTTGATGGCCGAGAGCTGGTCTTGCGTATCCAGGATCTGGAACGACTGCGGCAGCCCCGCTGCCTTGTGGTGCGCGCGCAGCAGCCGGTTGCACAGGCCATGGAAGGTGCCAATCCACATGCCACGCACGTTGACCGGCAGCATGGCCGACAGGCGGGCCACCATCTCCTTGGCAGCCTTGTTGGTGAATGTGACGGCCAGAATGCCGCCGGGCGTGGCGTAGCCGTTTTGCAGCAGCCAGGCAATCCGGGTGGTCAGCACCCGGGTCTTGCCCGACCCCGCCCCCGCCAGGATGAGCGCATGGCCTGCGGGCAAGGTCACCGCAGCCAGTTGTTCATCGTTCAGGTGGGCCAGAAGGGGGGATGCGGCCGAGGGCGCACCGGAGTGTGGGGGCACCAGGGCATCTGGCACACCCGAAAACGGGTCTTGTGAGAACATCCAGCCATTGTAGAAAGCACCCTGCCCCACGCCGCCTCGCACCATGAAAAACATTGCCCTCACCCTGGCCAGCCTGTGGCTGGCCCTGGCGCACGCCCCCCAGGCGATGGCCCAGGCCAGTTGCAGCAGCGACGGCACACCCAGGCCTGTGGCCGTGTTCGAGCGCTTCATCAGCGCCGACTGCGAGTCCTGCTGGGGCGATGCGGCCGCCCCGGCACCGTCAGCCAAGGCAGGTGCCGTGGTCCTGGACTGGATCGTGCCGGGCAAGGCGGGCGACGACGCCCCCCTGTCGGCTGCGGCCTCGACCGACGCGCTGCCCCGCCTGCAAGCCCTGGGGCGCAAGCCCCCCATCTCCACCGATGTGTACGTCACCCCGGTCGATTTAGCAGCGCGTGGCCGGTTGCGTGTGGCCCATGGGGTGGCGTTCAATGACTATGTGGGCACCGGCATCGCCTTCACCCCCTCCCCTGCGGCGCCACAGCGCACTGCGGCTGCCACGCCCCTCGCCTTTTACCTGTTGCTGATAGAGGCCATACCCGCAGGTACTGACGGCACCGTTGTGCCCCGTTACATCGTACGCAATCAGTTCGAGGGCACCTGGCCCCTGGCCCAGCGGCCCGCACGCAGCAAGGGCAAGCCGTGGGCATGGATGGAAACCCGCTCCATGCGCATCCCCGATGGCGCACAGGCCGACAGGCTGCATCTGGTTGGCTGGGTGCAGGATGCCTCGGGCAGCGTCGTGGCGGCTGCCCAATCCGTATGCAGGTAATACCGGTGCCGTTATGACGGCCCTTTGGCAGGCGGGTAGAATCAATCACCGGGCCCAAGTTTCTTGAAGCCCGGTTTTTTGTGCCTGCGCTCAGCAGGGTTCGGAGTGACTGTCACGTCCACTCCCGCAAAGCCGGTCTGACAGCCAAGCGCCCACCGCCGTCGAAATCGTTTGGCGGCGTCCCTTTATGGAGCTTGGAATCTCATGGAAATCTTCGACTACGACAACATCCTGCTGCTGCCCCGCAAGTGCCGCGTGGAAAGCCGCTCGGAATGCGACGCCAGTGTGGAGCTGGGCGGTCGCCGCTTTCGCCTGCCGGTGGTGCCCGCCAACATGAAGACCGTGGTGGACGAAACCATCTGCACCTGGATGGCGCAGAACGGTTACTTCTACGTCATGCACCGCTTTGACCTGGACAACATCCAGTTCGTCAAAGACATGCATGCCAAGGGCTGCTATGCATCGATCTCGCTCGGTGTGAAGCAACCCGACTACGCCACCGTGGACCAGCTGGTGGCACAGGGCATCACGCCCGAGTACATCACTATCGACATTGCCCATGGCCATGCCGACAGCGTGAAGAACATGATCGGCTACCTGAAAAAGCACCTGCCGCAGTCGTTTGTGATTGCTGGCAACGTGGCCACGCCCGAAGCCATCATCGACCTGGAAAACTGGGGCGCCGACGCCACCAAGGTGGGCGTGGGCCCGGGCAAGGTGTGCATCACCAAGCTCAAGACCGGTTTTGGCACGGGCGGCTGGCAGCTGTCGGCCCTCAAGTGGTGTGCCCGCGTGGCCACCAAGCCCATCATTGCCGACGGCGGCATCCGCAGCCACGGTGACATTGCCAAGAGCATCCGCTTTGGCGCCAGCATGGTGATGATCGGCTCGCTGTTTGCGGGCCACGAGGAATCACCCGGCAAGACGGTGGAAGTGGACGGCGCGCTGTTCAAGGAGTACTACGGCTCGGCCAGTGACTTCAACAAGGGCGAATACAAGCATGTCGAAGGCAAGCGCATCCTGGAGCCCATCAAGGGCAAACTGGCCGAAACGCTCATCGAGATGGAGCAGGACGTGCAAAGCTCCATCAGCTACGCGGGCGGCACCAAGCTGATGGACGTGCGCAAGGTGAACTATGTGATCCTGGGCGGCGACAACGCAGGCGAGCACCTGCTGATGTAACCCCCCGGGCGCGAGCCGCCGCCCGGTTAGGAGAACCTGTTCTCAGGCCCGCAGCAGGTTCTGCGCCATGTGGTGCAGGTCATGCCCGGGCTTGGCCAGGGCATCGACGATGCTGAAGTGGTTCAACCCCGGCAAGGCCACGCTGCGGGGTACAAAATGGCTGCCCCAGGCATCCTGCATGAGCTGGTTCTGGCGCAGGAACTCGGGGCTTTCATCCGCCCCGACGGCGCAATACAGCGTGCCGGTGGGCGGCTCCAGCAAGCGCGCGGGGCTGCATTGCAGCACCTGCTGTTCGGTCAGGTGCAACACCGACTGGTACATGGGCGTGTGCATGATGGGCTCCAGGTCGTGCACCCCCGAGATCGACAGCGCATTGCGCACCAGGCCATCTGGCAAACCCTTTCCGATGAGCGGCCACACGCTGGTCAGCAGCAGCGCCGCCAGTTGCCCGCCGGCAGAATGCCCTGCTACCGTGATCCGCCGGGGGTCGCCACCATGGGCGGCGATCTGGTGCCACACCCAGCCCAGCGCCTTTTCCATCTGCCGCGCGATGTGGGGAATGGTCACCGGCGCATCGGGGGTGCCCGGGCACAGCGCGTAGTTCACCACCACCACACAAAACCCGGCCTGGGTGAAAGGCGGTGCGATGAACGAGTGATCCGATTTGTCGAGTGACCGCCAGTAACCGCCGTGGATGAACACCAGCACCGGCACCAGCCCACCCCCGGCACGGGCGGACGGAAACACGTCCAGGGTTTCCCCGGCACCTGTGCCGTAGGCCATATCCAGCGCACAGGGGACAGTGGCCCGCACCTGGGCAGAGTCTTGAGCCCAACGCTGGAAGTAGTCCATGTGGTCAGGGACCAGGGCGCGATTGTTGTACATGCGCTCCAGCCAGGCAGGGTCGTACAGGGGCAAGGTCATGGGCAAGGGTCTCCGAGTTATGTGGGCTGCCTTCGGTGCCATACCGCAGACCGGCCAACAGGCTCGGCAGACGCAGGAACGGCGCTGGCGCTGCAGAATCATCTGGCCAATCGCCATACGCTGCAAGCTCCGTGACAGACTGGAGCGCCAAAAAGGCACATGATGACAACAGAGACGCCCTTGAATTCCTCTTTGCAGCAGAACAACGCCATGACCACCACACCGCTTCGCATCGCCGTTCTTGGCATTGGCATGATGGGGTTGCCCATGGCCAGGCGGCTCAGCGAAGCAGGCCACAGGGTGCACGCGTGGAACCGCACCCGCGCCAAAGCAGAACCGCTGGCGCAATGGGGTGTCACCGTGCACGGCAACCCTGCCGATGCCGTCAAGGACGCGGACATTGTCATCAGCCTGCTCGAAAACGGCCCGGTCGTGGGCCAGGTCCTGTTTGAGCACGGCACAGCACAGGCCATGCGCCCAGGTGCTCTTTTCATTGACATGGCCTCCATTCAGCCCAGCGAGGCGCGCGACCACGCAGCCCGCCTGGGCGAGCTGGGCCTGACCCACCTGGATGCACCGGTATCTGGGGGCACCGTTGGCGCCGAAGCCGGCACTCTGGCCATCATGGCCGGCGGAAGGCCCGAGGACTATGCCCGCGCCCAGCCCGTGTTTGCCTGCCTGGGGCACGCCACGCATGTGGGGCCACACGGTGCCGGGCAGCTGGCCAAACTGGCCAACCAGATGATCGTGGGCATCACGATTGGCGCCGTGGCCGAAGCGCTGCTGTTTGCCGCCAAGGGTGGTGCCGACATGGCCAAGGTCCGCGAGGCCATTAGCGGCGGTTTTGCCGACAGCCGCATCCTGCAACTGCATGGGCAGCGGATGGTAGAACGCGACTTTGCCCCCAGGGGCCGGATGGCGGTCCAACTGAAGGACATGCGCAATGCGTTGGCCACCGCCCGGGAAACAGGTTTCGACGCCCCCATCACTGCCCTGTTTGAGGCCTTGTATGCCGAAGGTGTGGACCACGGCCTGGGCGAGCTGGACCACAGCGGCCTCTTCGTCGAGCTGGCCAGCCGCAACGCAATGCAATAATTTTTGAGCACGACTTGCAGAGTGTCCAAAAACTAGTGCATAATTCGAGGCTCTGCAGCGATGCAGACAAATTTTAAAGATTTGGGTTCTTAGCTCAGTTGGTAGAGCAGCGGACTCTTAATCCGTAGGTCGAGTGTTCGAGTCACTCAGGACCCACCAAATCAAGCCGCAAGGCACAAAAAGCCTGCTACCCATAAGTAGCAGGCTTTTTTGTTTCCAGACCGATTGTTTCTCCGCTCGCGGCAACCCGGCCCCATGGCCCGGAGAGTCGTCCGCCGGCAGCACCATCGTCTGGCCGCCTGGGGCCCACGGCCCCGGTGTCCACCTTCCACGGGTGGCAACGGATGTGTCTTTGCAAGAACCACCGCGTGTTCTGTCCGCCGTCAGCCCGCCAGGGAGCATGCCATCCGCCATGCCATGGTGACCAGCCAGAGCTACAGACGCGCACCGTTTTTTCGAACCATGAATCCAGGCACTTACTCTTCACGTACCTGCTGCAGTCGGGCAACAACACTGCTGGCAAAGCAATTGCAAACAAATGTCCTGCGGAGCGGCACAACCCGGCCCCATCGATACACTTTGTCATACAAGTGACACCACCCAGGCATGGGTCCGATGCGCCCATCCTTCAGGTACGAGCCAGCAAAAAAGAACACTGTGAAATCCACATCTGCAACCCGCGCGCTCCCTCTTTTTGTCGCGCTGATCACTGCCGGGCTGATCTCAGCCCCCGCCCCGCAAGCCAATGCCCAGACCAGCAAGGCCCGTAGCGCTGTGGCCAAAGAGAAGGCTCTGACCCGCCAGGAGCGCGAGTCAGCCCGGGCAGTGCAGGCCAACGACAGCGCGATCGGAGCCAGCCCATCGGACACTCCTACACTGCCCGCACGGCAATGGAAAGTCAGCCTCAAGGAACTGGGCGTGGGGCGCCCTGTTTCTTTGCGAGGCGTGGAGAGTGAGGCCAGTGTGGGTGTGGGGGTGCGGCGCGACGAGATCGTCGAAGCCGCCAAGCTGCGCCTGACCTTCACACTGTCACCTGCGCTGATCCCGTCACTGTCGCATCTCAAGCTGATGCTCAATGACGAAACCCTGCAGACCGTGGTGCTGGACAAGGAGCGCCTGGGCACCCCGCAGACGGTCGAGCTCAACATCGACCCGCGCTACTTCACGGATTACAACCGGTTCCGCTTCCAGTTCATCGGCCACTACACGATGGAATGTGAGACGCCCACCCACTCCAGCCTGTGGGCCACCATCAGCAACGACAGCCAGCTGGAGCTTTCGTTGCGGCAGATCCCTCTGCGCAATGACCTCGCGCTGCTGCCTGCGCCGTTTTTCGACCCCCGGGACAACCGCCCCGTCAAGCTGCCGTTTGTGTTCGGCAATCAACCCAGCACCGGTACGCTCAAGGCGTCAGGCTCCATCGCCAGCTGGATTGGCATGCTGGCAGGCTACCGAGGCAACCAGTTCCCGGTGCTGGAAAACCAGCTGCCCCGCTCGCACGCCGTGGTGCTGGCCACCAACAGCCACCGTCCCGCGTTCCTGCAGGACATGGCACCTGTGACCGAGCCCACGATCTCGATGGTCAACCACCCCGAAGTGCCAGGCGCCAAACTGCTGCTGGTGCTGGGCAAAGACGATGCTCAGCTGCAGATGGCGGCAGACGCCCTGGCCCTGGGGAAAGCGGTTTTGTCCGGGCAAACCATTGCTGTCAAATCGCTGGACTATCCCGCGCTGACCAAGCCCTATGACGCCCCTCGCTGGATCACCACCCAGAGGCCCGTGAAACTGGCCGAGCTGGTGGGCAGCCCGTCGGACCTGCAACTGCGTGGCACGGTGCTCAACGACACGGTGAACATCTACACCCGCATGGCCCCGGACCTGTTCACCTGGAACGCCAAAGGCGTGCCGCTGGACCTGGCCTATCGCTACACCCCCAGCAGCGTTTCAGACCATGGCAGTCTGAACATCTCTATCAACAACCAGTTCATCCAGTCCTATCCACTGCAGTCGCGAGACGAGCGCACCAGCGGCAAGAACACGGTGATGTTGCCCCTGTTCGATGACGGGAACGCCCAGAACCGTTCGGACCTGAAGATTCCTGCCTTCATGATTGGCGGCGACAACCAGTTGCAGTTCGCGTTCCAGATCCCCCCCAACGACCTGGGCCGCTGCAAGTCCGCGCCGCCGACCGAACTGTTTGCGGCCATCGATCCGCAGTCCACCATCGACCTCACGGGTTTTCGCCACTACCTGGCCATGCCCAATCTGGCGGCCTATGCCAACAGCGGCTTTCCGTTCACCCGGGTGCCCGACCTGGCCCAGACGTCCATCATCCTGCCCAACCAGCCCAGCACCGCAGACATCGAGGTCTTCCTGACCTCCGTGGGCCGCATGAGTGCATCGACCGGTTATCCAGGTACCCGCTTTCAGTTGCTGCGCGCCGCAGACGCCAACAAGGCGGGCGACACGGACATCCTGATCGTGTCGCAGGCCGACGCCGATGGTTTGCTGGAGCAATGGAAGAACCATCTGCCGGCGCTGCTGGCCGCTGGCGCACGGTCCGTCCAGCCCCTGGAGCGGGCCCTGGGATCATTCATTGAGCTGTTCAACCTGGAGTCCGAACACCGCCTCTCCGCGTCCGGCGGGCAAGCCGTGCTGCAAGGCACAGGGCCGCTGGCTGCCGTCACCGGTTTTGAATCGCCCTTGCACAGTGGGCGCAGCGTGGTGGCGCTCACCGCCACCGACAAGGAAGCCATGGGGCTGCTGAGCCAGAGCCTGAACGATGCGGGCAAGATCAAGAGCCTGCGCGGAGATCTGGGCTTGATGCGCGGCGACGCCATCGAAAGCTTCCGCATCAAGCCTGTGTACTACGTGGGCGACCTGCCATGGTGGCAACGCCTGTGGTTCCACCTGCACAGCCACCCCTTGCTGCTGGCCTTGGCGGGCATCGCCACCGGCCTTCTGCTGACCTTTATCGTTTATGGCGCTTTGCGCACCATGGCGCGCCGCCGACTGGCATCCCAGCATGACTGAGTCCCTTCGTCGGCGCACGGCCCTGCAGGCTGGCGGCGGTGCTGCACTGCTGTCCTGGCTGCCAGGCCTTCGCGCGCAACCCCAATCCACGGCAGAACGCCTCGGGTGGCCCGCCTGGGAAGCGTTCAAGGCGCAGTTCATCAACGAAGGCGGCCGCGTCATCTCGGATGATGCGGGAGGAGGACAGACCTACTCCGAAGGCCAGGCATACGCCTTGTTCTTTGCCTTGGTGGCCAATGACCGAACCACCTTCGACAAGCTGCTGCGCTGGACGGAAAACAACCTGTGCGACGGCGATATGACCGCCCGCCTCCCGGCCTGGCTATGGGGTAAACGCCCCGATGGCACTTGGGGTGTCATCGACAGCAACGCCGCCTCGGACGCCGACCTCTGGATGGCCTACGCGCTGGGCGAGGCAGGCCGCCTGTGGAATGTGCGCACCTACCGCGCACTCTCTGCCTTGCTGGCGGCCCGCATCCTGCGTGAAGAAACCGCGCAACTGCCCGGCCTGGGACTGACCCTTCTGCCAGCGCCCCAGGGCTTTGCACAGAAGGACGGACGCTGGCGCCTGAACCCCAGCTACATGCCCATGCACCTCATGCACTGGCTGGCAGCAGTGGACCCACAGCCCGAATGGAAGCAACTGGTGGACAGCTCGCTCAAGGTCATCCAGGGCGCTTCACCCAAGGGCCTCACGCCCGACTGGACCGTGTACGACCCTAAGCAGGGCTTTCTGGTGGATGACCAGGGCAAGGAAAAAGGCCAGGGCAGCTACAACGCCATCCGCGTCTATCTGTGGGCGGGCACGTTGCACGCCAACGCTCCCGGTCGCAAGGCCTTGCTGGATACCCTGCAGCCTATGGCACGCTTCGTGCGCGAACAGGGATACCCGCCTGAGTCCATCGACATCCTGACAGCCCAAGCCTCGGGCCCCGCCCCCTCCGGGTTCTCGGCTGCAGTCCTGCCATTTTTGCGGGCAGTGGGCGACGACCGCACCCTGCAATCGCAGCGCATGCGCCTGGAGGCCCGCCCCTTGCGTCCCACGGCCTACTACGAGCAGGTGCTCGGCTTGTTTGGGCTGGGCGCCATGGAGGGGCAATATCGCTTCACTGCAAACGGCCAACTCACTGTGCGATGGAAACTGTGAAACGCCGCGCACACCGCTGGCTCCCCTCCCTGACCTTGCTCGCCGCCGCCTGCCTGCCCGGGCAGCACGGCGTGCACGCCAGCACCCCACCCGCCATCGAAGCTGAGCTGCTCAGTGGCGCCCGCCTGTGGGCCAGCAAAAACCGGCCGGATATGGCCCGCCAGCTGGTGGACAAGCTGCTGGCCATGGACCCGAACTCTCCCGAAGGGCTGGCAACGCTGGCCGACTTGGCGCTGCGCGAAAAGAAAAGCGACGAGGCCCAGCGCGTGCTGGCCACCTTGCGTGCACGCCACCCCGGCCATGTGCTGACCCAGGAACTGGAAACCCTGGTGCGCGTGTATGGCCCCGACCGCGAAAAACTGGCCCAGATGCGCTTGATGGCACGCGCAGGCCGCAAGGCCGAGGCCGCCGATCTGGCGCGCGAGCTGTTTCCGCAAGGCCCGCCCACGCTCGGCGGACTGGCGCTGGAATACCACCAGATCATGGGCTCCACCGCCAAGCAGAGCACCGAATCCCAGCGCCAGCTGGCCAAGCTGTACCAGCAGACCGGGGAGTCCCGTTACCGGCTGGCACAACTGGAGCTGCGCATGTACCAGGGGGGCAACCCGACGGCCGTGGTGCAGGAGATCGAGGCCCTGGCAAAGCAGCCCGATACCAACGCCCAACAGCTGCAAGACCTTTGGCGTCGCGCCCTGGACCGGCTGGCCAATACCCCGGCCAACCTGCCCCGCGTGCGCGCATTTCTTCAGCGCTACCCGGCCGACAGCGCCATGGTGGAACGACTGGCCGCTATGCAACAGGCGGTCGAGCGCGCAGAGCGCGCGGCCCGTGACCCCGCCAACATCGCCCGCCAGGCAGCGCGCACTGCCCTTGACCAAGGCGATATGGAGTTGGCGGAAGAGCAGATCCAGGCGACGCTGGCTTTGCGCCCCCAGGACGGAGAAAGCCTGGGAAACCTGGGGTTGATACGCCTGCGCCAGGGCCAGCATGCGCAAGCGCAGGACCTCTTCAGCCAGGCCTATGCGCTCACACGCCAGAGCCGCTGGAAGGACCTGCAGGCCACCGCCAGATTCTGGGGACTGCTGCGACAGGCCGACAGAGCCGTCGAACAGAACGAACTGGTCACCGCTGCCAGCCTGGCCGAACGCGCGCTGCAGATGCAGCCCCAAAGTGCTGACGCATTGACCACCCTGGCGAGCATTCGCGACTTGCAAGGGGACCATGCGCTGGCAGAGAATTTCTACCAACAAGCCCTCCAACAGGAGCCCAACAGCACCTCCGCCATCAAAGGCTTGGCAAGTCTCTATGCCCGCACCGGGCGGGTGACCAAAGCGCTGTCCTTACTGGCAGAGGCTGCCGCACGCGACACGACACTTGCCGAAAAACTCGCCAGTGCCCAGGCGGATGTGCTGGTGGCCCAGGCCGAGGACGACCTTCAGGCCCAGCGCCTCGGCCCCGCGCTGCGCGCACTGGAGTCGGCTGTGGTACTCACCCCCGACGATGCGTGGATACGGCACCGCCTCGCACGCGTTTACTTGCGCCTGGGCCGCCCCCAAGAAGCACTGCACGCCATGGATGAGGGTGTGGCGCGTATTCCGTCCGGCACCGTCGGCGCCGAGATGTTGTATGCCCGCGCCCTGATACGTTCGGCCTTGGACGATGACAGCGCTGCCCTCGCAGACATGCAGCGGATACCCTCCGCCGATCAGACAGACGCCATGCGCGCGCTGGTGCGGCGCTCTCAGGTCAAGTCGCTCGTCGCCCAAACCCTGAAGCCCCTGCCTGCAGCAGAGGTCGATGCGCTGCTACAACAAGCGGAACAAGAAGCGGGCAATGCAGCAGACCTGCTCTACAGCGTAGCCAGTGCCTGGTTTCGCCGTGCACAGCCCGCACGGGGCGTGGCAGTCTTCCATCGCCTGGCAGCGCGCGTTCCCACACTGGCGCCAGACACGCAACTGGACTACGCGCTGCTGCTCAACCGGGCGGAGGATGAGGCCGGCCTCGCCGAGCAATTGCCTCGCCTGCTGCAAACCAAGGGCTGGAGCGCCGAGCAAGAAAACCGGCTGGTAGCGCTGTATACCGCGCACCAGGAGCGGCTCATCGAGAAGCAGCGGCAGGCTGGACGCCCCAACGAAGCCTCGCGGCTGGCACGCCAGGCGGCACCTCTGCCAGACACACTCTCCACACCGCGCCAACGCACCCAGGCCCAGGCCAGGTTGCTCATGGCTGCGGCAGAATATGCCGATGCCGCCCAATTGCTCAAACCCCTCGCATCCGCACAACCTAGCGATCTGTCCGTTCGCATGGCGCTGGCTGACGCACTGTCACGACTGCAGGACACTGGCGACCGGCGGGCCGCAGCCGATGAGGCCGACTGGCTGAGAGACCATGTCACTCCGAGCGACGTGGGGCAGCAGCTGGCACTGCTGCGCATCTGGCAACGCATTGGCCGCATGGACGAAGCGCGGGCTTTGGCGACCCGCTTGCTGGACCGCTTTCCGCAAGACAGTGACGTGCTGCTGCATGCAGCGCGCCTGGAGCGGGCCAACCGCAACTACGCGCAAGCCATGGTGTTCTTCCGCAGTGCGCTCATGCTCGAGACGCGCGGAAAGGACACCCCCCCGACTGCAACGGCCCCAGACAGCCAAGCCCAGGCGCTGACCGATTCAGACCGACCATTGGCTCTCCAGCAGAGTTACACACTGTCCCTCCCCGCCGACCCTGCCGTCGTCGCCAAGATTCAAGCCGAAATCGACGCTATCGAGGCACGGCGCCAGCCGCGAATCGAAGCGGGACACCAGGCGCTGAGCAAGCGCTCCACGGACGGAATCTCCAGCCTGCGTGGCTGGGAACGTCCTGTGGTGGCGTGGATGCCGCGTGGCTACGACGGGCACTATTTCTTGCACGTGGATCGGGTGCAGCTGGATGCAGGCGACCTTCCCACCGATGGTCCAGACCTGCTCACTTACGGGCAGGTGGCAGCACTACCACCCGGGTCCTCCTTTGCCACCGAGCGACGCCAACGGGGCCAGGGCACCAACCTGGGTTTCGGCTATGTGGGAGACGATGTCCAGTGGGACATCGGAACCACTGGGGTTGGATTTCCGGTGACCAATGTCGTAGGGGGCCTGTCCAAAACCGGCGATCTGGGCCGCTACAGCTACAAACTCGAAGCGTATCGGCGCCCCATCACTGGCAGCCTGCTGTCGTACACAGGGGCACGCGATCCCATCACAGGCCAGGTATGGGGCGGCGTGGTAGCAACGGGCGCTGCAGGCCGTCTATCTACCGACATTGGGCCCTACAGCACCTCGCTGAGCCTGAGCCTGGCCGCCCTCACCGGCAAAAATGTGGCAACCAACACCCGCGCCCAGCTGCGGTGGGCACTGGACCGCGATGTATGGCGCCACAGCGATAGCGTGGTCAACCTCGGTGTTGCCGTCTCAGCTTGGCACTATGGCAAAGACCTGTCCGAATTCAGCTTCGGCCACGGCGGCTATTACAGCCCACGCAACTACGTATCCGTCGCCCTGCCACTGGAATGGAGTGGACGCCGCGGCGCACTGACCTGGCTGGCACGCGGGTCCGTCTCTGTATCGCGCAGTAGCAGTGGCGACAGCGACTATTTTCCGCAGAGCGCACTCCTGCAGGCACTGGCGCGTGCCCGGCTGGCGGCCGACGGTGGCGTTCCGGTGTACGCGGGCAGTTCGGGCTCGGGTTTCGGGCGTTCGTTCCGGGGGGCACTGGAATACCAGGTCACACCCCATCTCGCACTGGGTGCACAGCTGGAGCTGGATCGCTCGGCCTACTACGCGCCCACCAATTTCATGGTGTATGGCCGCTACCGCTTTGAGCCCGGGAACGCTCCACTGGACAACCGCCCACGGCCGGTGCAGACCTATTCCAGCTTCTGACATGTCCCCCGCCCCTTCATCCCCACGCAAGAGCCTACCTGCAACCAGTGTGCTGCACGCGCTCGCCCAGCACCTTTGGCCCTCTTTGGGTACAGCCAGCGCCATCCAGCGACCGACAAGCATCGGTATCGCAGGCCTGCCAGACGGCATTGGCCAGTTGCCATCCCATGTGCCCGTGTCTCTGGTTGCCGCCGGCAGCAGAAGTGCTGCAGCATGGTTCCCCGCGCTGATCGAAGACGCTTTGGCCGCTGGCCCCTTGGGGCTCGTAGCGTCCAGCACGCAGTGGCTGGACGAGTTGCTGGAGTACCCCGAGCTGCGAGCGGCTTACCGCGCTGGTCGGCTGAAGCTCTGGGTGCTATCGTCTGGGTTGCAGGCGCAAGTACAGCGCCATGGACTCAGTCCACTCGTGCAGGAGCTTGAGCAGACCGGCCTGCTGCCACAGCACGCGCTGTATCTGTGGGACGCACAGAACCTGCTGTCCGGACTGAACGTTGCCCAACTCGCACATGTCAGCGACCAGCTCAGCGCCCTGTGCCGTCAGCGGCAGCGCCCGGTGGTACTGGGGTTCACCCCGCCGCTGGATGCCACCGCCCTTTTGCCAACGCTGCGCAACCTGTGCCAGATGTCCATGCACATCGCCACCTTGCATGCCGACGCTGACCGCTGGCGCCTGAGCCTGGACCGCTGGGGTTCGGACACCGGGGCGCTGTTTCAGACCGGCTTTGGCCTGGTGCAAGACGCCAGCACACACCGACTGACTGCCGACGGCACGCGCACCCAAGGCGCCACCCCCGAACTGGTCACTGCAGCCGACCAATGGGGCGTGCTGGCAACCCGGGCATCGGTGGAGGGGCAACGCGGTATCCCTGGCCACTGGCGCATCGTCGATGGGCTGGAGGACATCGAAGTGGCTGCTGCGACCTGCGTGGCCTCCACGGTGCTGATCGACGCGGGCTCTGCGGGCGATTTTGAATCCCGCGCACGCTTGGTACACCACCTGCGTCTCTCGCGCCCCCCAACGCTCAAGATCGTGGTGCGCGAGAACCTCGGCAAGTTGCGCACCCACAGCGAGCAGGCACTGCTGCAACTGGGCGCCAGCGCGGTGGTCTACAAAGAGGTGGGTTTCTCGCGACTGCTGCAACTGCTGCAGGACATCAACGCTCAGAGCCACACCCGCAAAGTCCACCCCGACTACGCTCAGGCGCTCGACAGCTTCATGCCCCCCCGCGAGCGGGGCTACCAGGCCCCGGGACGATTCTGTACGTTGGTACGCGGCATGCTCGACCGCACCCATGACATTGGCCTGTCGCACAGTCTGGTACGGCTCAACATGCTGGACCGGATGCCGCACCTCGATGCTTTGCGCGCCTGCCACACCTCGCGCGATGGCGACTTGTTCACGGCCGACCACGAAGCGATCTACGTGTTCCTGTTCGCCTGCCGGGAGCCCGATGTAGAGCTGGCACTGCAACGGGTATTCGCGCTGCCGCTGACCCAACTTTTCACTTCGCAAGCTACGGACTGCTCAGCGCCGGGCATACGCGCGATGACTGAACAGTTGCAAGAATCCCTGCGCAAGGGCGTACCTGACTACAGTGCCATCTTGGCAGCAGTCAGCGCCCCCACACCTGCCGCCCTGGAGGCTCCTCCTGCCACGCCCTTGGCGCAGTTAAGAGAGGATGCGCTGGCACTGCCAAAGCACACCAACATAGAGAACCAACAGTCCGCGGCCTCGCCGCTCGTTGTGACAAGACCGCAAATGCGACCACGCCCTATCGGACAGCGCGCCGCGCCACGCCCCCTTGGAAGGACGTCTGCATGACGGCATGGATGCTTGTTTACGTGCTGCTGGGTGTCTTGCTGGCTTGGCCGTGTGGTTGGCTGCTGCGCCGCGTGCTGAAGGCGCGCCAGCCGTTACGCTGCGTGCAGCCCTATCGGCCAAACCTTCCGCAAAGCGAATCGCCCATTACCCCAAAAGGTGGGATGACCAAAGCCCCATGAACAAAGAGTTTGCATGCGCGTGATTGCTGTCGTTTCGCCGCTCGGCGGGTCCGGGCGCACCACCATGGTCGCCCACCTGGCGTCCATTGGTGCCCGTCAAGGCCAGCACACCTTGGCCGTAGAACTCTGCGCCCAGAATCTGCTGGGCATGCACCTGGGCATGCCCCGCCCCGCCAGTCAGGGATGGGCAGCACTTGCTGCCACAGGCTCTTGGTGGGCAGACGTCAGCTTCGACAACACGGACGGCGTCTGCGTTCTGCCCTTTGGCCCAGCGGCACCAGAAACCATCACGACGCTCCACCAGTTGCTCGCTGCCAACCCAGAGTGGCTGCAAGACCAGTTGGAACTGCTCGACGTGCCAGAGGATTGCACGATACTGCTGGACACACCGCAATGGCCTTCGCCGCTGGCCCAGGCGGCGCTGCGCTGCGCAGATGCGGTGTTGGTGGTCATGGAAGCGTCTGCGCGCGGATGTGCCAGCACGGACGCCGTACGCGCCATGCTGCAGGCGTCGCCAGCAACGCCCAACGTGCAGGGCATCGCAGTCACGCGTTTTGACCCGCGCCGCGTATCGCAACGGGAGGCGCTCAGCACATTGCGCCAGCAGTGGGGAAGCCAATTGCTGCCCTATACCGTGCATGAAGACGAGAACCTTTCACGTGCACTGGCCGCATCGCAATGCGTGAACGGCATGGCACCGCATGCACAGTCCGCGCACGATCTCCAGGGCATCTTCCATTGGCTGTCGGCAGTGTCTCCGTTGGCGCCGCTGCCTGCGCCCGCAGCTGGAGTGGTTGCACCATGACAGACCAGGCGCCCTCGGGCACCACCACACCTACCCCGGCCACCGAACAAGCGGACGCACTGGTGCCCACTCGCAAGGCACTGATGTGGCTCGGGCGCCAGCTTGAGGTCGGGCATGAGGCTCCCTGGTGGATGTGGTTGTGGCGCTGTTTCGTTCTGCCACCCTCGCCACAGCGCGCATTGCGCCCCTGGTTGCTACGCCCAGTGCGCGGGCTTTGGGCAGGCCTCGGCTGGGCCATGCGCTGGCTCTGGCGAGTCCTGGCACTGGCGCTGACACTGGTTTTCTGGCCCATCCGGCTTTTCCTGCGTGCCATGGACCGCCTGGCCACCCACGTCAACGTGGGCAAGGGCATGCGACTGGCAGACCAGTGGCTCACACCGGCCCTGGAGATTCCTGGCCTGCGCTGGGTGATCCTCGCGGTGGGGGCGGTCACCGGTCTGGTCGTCATGACCACCCCATTCAACTGGTTCGGGCAACTGTTGTTCATGCTGCTCTGCTGGGGACTGTCCCTGGTGCTCCGGCGCCTGCCAGGCCGCTATCCCTCGCTGGCGCTTGCAGCGATCAGCCTGCTGGCGATGGGGCGTTACGCCTGGTGGCGCCTGACTTCATCGATTGAATTCGACTCGGTCATCGAGTCCTTCCTGGGCTACGGCCTGCTGGCGGCAGAGGCCTACACCTGGTTGGTGGTGGTGCTGGGCTTCATACAGACTGCCTGGCCCCTGCACCGCAGTCCGGCGGAGCTGCAAGGCGCGCCCGCGTCCTGGCCCACGGTGGATGTGTACATCCCCACCTATAACGAGCCGCTGAGTGTGGTGCGCACCACGGTGCTGGCGTCGATGGCACTGGACTGGCCCAAAGACAAGGTCAAGGTCTTCATCCTGGACGATGGGCGGCGCGAGGAATTCCGTGCCTTTGCCGAATCCATGGGCGTGGGCTATATCGTGCGGCCCGACAACAACCACGCCAAGGCTGGCAACCTGAACCATGCGCTGGGCAAGACCGATGGTGAGCTGGTCGCCATCTTCGACTGCGACCACATTCCCACACGCTCCTTCCTGACCACGGCCGTGGGCTGGTTCCAGCGCGACCCGAAGTGCGCCATGCTGCAAACGCCTCACCACTTCTTCTCACCCGACCCGTTTGAGCGCAACCTAGGCACCTTCCGCCGTGTGCCCAACGAAGGTGCCCTGTTCTACGGTCTGATCCAGGATGGCAATGATTTCTGGAACGCCACGTTCTTCTGCGGTTCCTGCGCGGTGATACGGCGCGGCCCTTTGCTAGAAGTGGGCGGCATCGCAGTGGAAACCGTGACCGAGGATGCGCACACCGCCCTCAAGCTGCACCGGCGCGGCTACACCACGGCTTACATCAACGAGACGCAGGCCGCTGGCCTAGCCACGGAAAGCCTGTCGGCCCATGTGGGCCAGCGTATCCGCTGGGCGCGCGGCATGGCGCAGATCTTCCGCGTGGACAACCCCTTCCTGGGCAAGGGCCTCACGATGTGGCAGCGCATCTGCTATGCCAACGCCATGGTGCACTTCTTCTTCGGGCTGCCGCGGCTGGTGTTCCTCACCGCGCCCATGGCCTTCCTGTTTTTTGAATGGCACATCATCAACGCGGGTGCCATCATGATCGCGCTGTATGTGCTGCCATACATCCTGCAGTCCAACATCGCCAATGCGCACGTGCAAGGCGAGCACCGGCACACGTTCTGGGCTGAGGTCTACGAAACGGTGTTGGCCTGGTACGTGGCCCTGCCCACCACGGTGGCGCTGATCAATCCGCGCCTTGGCAAGTTCAACGTGACAGCCAAGGGCGGGCTGGTGGATGAGCCGTACTTCGACTGGGTGATCTCCCGCCCCTACACCGTGCTGGTCCTGCTCAACTTCGCAGCCTTCGGCATGGGGCTGCTGCGCCTGTTCTTCTGGAATACCGAGGAAACCGCCACCGTACTCCTCAATCTGCTATGGACGGTCTACAGCATCCTCATGCTGGGTGCTGCGTTGGGTGTGGCATCCGAAGCACGCCAGGTGCGGCGAATGCACCGCGTGGCCACGCAATTGCCCGCGACCTTGTACCTGGACGACGGAACCGTGCTTCAGGCCCTTTGCCTCGACTTTTCTATGACTGGTGTAGGTCTGCAATTACCTGAAGGCACTCCACTGGCCGTGGGAGACAAGGTGCAGGTGGGACTATGGCGCAACGATACGGAATGCACCTTTCCAGCCACGGTGATGTTGCACAGAGGCCAGAGTGCCACCGGTTTTCAGTTTGATCCCATGACGCGCGAACAACAAATCGACCTGGTGCAGTGCACCTTTGCCCGCCCCGACACCTGGAGGCAATGGAACGACAGCCACGATACCGACCGACCTTTGCATGGCCTGCAGGAAATCGCGCAGCTGGGCGTGCTGGGCTACCGCAAGTTCTGGACTTCTTTGGTGGAGTCGGCACGCAGCCGATGGCCCCTTCGCAAGCAGCGCGGGCAAGAAAGGCTGCCGGCATGAGCTTCTGGCATTTGATTTTCCTTGCCAAGGTGGGCCTGTACTTTGGTGGCTATATCGGCTTGAACTGGTGGCTGAACCTGCTGTTGTGGGCGTCCATGCTGCCCCCCATTGCGCAGAAAGGGTGGCGGCGTGTACGCGCTGCAGTCGCCGTACCGGCTGCCATCGCACTGCTGTATGCCGACTCTTACCTTCCCAGCCCAGGACGCGTGCTGTCGCAGCTCAAAGCGCTGAGTGGCTTCAGCGCGGACTACTGGCTGGAACTTGCCCAGCGGGTGTTCAACCCTGAAATGCTGCTGGTGGGACTGGTCGGCATCGTGCTTTATGCAGCACTGGCCCGGCGGGTCCGTGCGGGGACTTTTGCATTGCTGGCGTTGTTGAGCGTACCGGTGGTAGCGGCCCTGCAGGAGCAGGCGGCTACGCCCCAGGCCACCATGGCCGCAGCAAGCGGATTGAACTCGGCCGCCGCGCCCAACGACAATCAGGACACGTCGCCAGACGCTCTGCTGCAACGCTTTTACGCGAGCGAAAGCCAAAGGCGCGTCCAGTTCACCGCGCCCAATACGCCCCCGGCATTCGACATCATCCTGCTGCATGTGTGCTCCTTGTCGTGGGATGACATGGACTTTGTAGGACAGCGGGACAACCCATTCCTCAAGCGTTTTGATGTGTTGTTCACCAACTTCAACAGCGCTGCCAGCTACAGCGGGCCAGCCTCTCTGCGGGTATTGCACGGCACCTGTGGCCAAACACCACACAACAAGCTGTACGAGGGTATTGATCCGCAGTGCTACGTGTTTCCCAACCTGGAAAAGGTGGGCTACCAGACCGCTGCACTGCTCAACCACGACGGGGTGTACGAAGAGTTTGCCCATGCGCTGGAACAGCGCGGAGGCCTTGCTGGCAAGCTGCAGTCCAATCAGGGCGCGCCCGTGCACATGCAGAATTTTGACGGCTCGCCCATCTATAACGACCACGCCTTGTTGGCGCAATGGTGGAAGAAGCGCAGCACTGACCGCAGCACCGGGCCCGTGGCGCTGTACTACAACACCATCTCCCTGCACGACGGAAATCGCGTGCCAGGCATGGCTTCGCGCAACAGCCTGGAGACATTCAAGCCCCGCCTGGTACAGCTGCTCGCCGACTTCGACAAGTTCATCTCCGAACTAGAGGCAGCAGGCCGCCCTGTGGTCGTGATGCTGGTCCCTGAGCACGGCGCATCGCTGCGCGGAGACAAAATCCAGATGTCGGGCATGCGGGAGATTCCTGGCCCCCGCATCACCCTGGTCCCCGCTGCGGTGAAGCTGGTGGGCATGAAGCCATCTGAGGCATCCGCCCCAGCAGCGCCCGTGGTTGTGAACCAGCCGATGAGCTACCTGGGCTTGTACACCTTGCTAGGCGATCTGATTCGCGACAACCCTTACGTCGACTCCGCGCGCCCGTTGGCGGAGCGGCTCGCAGCCCCGGTCACTACCCCCTTTGTGTCAGAGAACGCCGATGTGATCGTGATGCGCAACATGGAAGGCAAGTACGTGATGCGCTCGGGGAACGGTGAATGGGTTCCCTACAACTATTGACTACGTTGGCTTGAAGCCCGAACGGGGCGTGACGAGGGGTTGCGCGACAGCCCCCTTCTCCGCACCCTGCCGCATGCGTCCCGCATAATCCATCCGCACTGCCGCGCCATCGCGCGATGCCACGGCGGTGCGATGTCCTTAGCGTGCCCGCAACCCCCATCTGCCACCACTCATGAACCCACAAGCCCATCTGCTCTGGAAAGCACCCCGCTGGGCGCTCGCGATCCTGCTGGCTGTGCTGGGCATGCTCGGGCCTTTCTCCATCGACACCTACATCCCCGCGTTCTCAGGCATCGCCGCGGCGCTGGGAGCCACACCGGTGGAAATGCAGCAGACGCTGTCCGCCTACCTGTTCGGCTTTGCGTTCATGAGCCTGTTCCACGGCGCGCTGGCAGACAGCTTTGGGCGCAGGCCCGTGATCTTGTGGGGCATCGCCGTGTTCACGCTCGCTTCCGCAGGGTGTGCGCTGTCGCAAACGATCGGGCAACTGGTCTTTTTCCGGGCACTGCAAGGCCTGTCCACGGGAGCAGGGATCGTGGTCTCCCGTGCGGTGATCCGCGACATGTTCCCTCCAGCACAAGCGCAGAAGGTTATGAGCCAGGTGACCATCTACTTTGGAGTGGCTCCAGCGATTGCTCCCATCATCGGAGGCTGGCTCTTTGTCCACACCGGGTGGCACAGCATTTTCTGGTTCCTGACCTTCGTGGGAGTGGCCTTGTGGACCGCCAACTTCAGGCTGCTGCCAGAGACCTTGCATGTGGAGCAGCGCCAGCCCTTTCATGTGCGCCATCTAATGCGCGGCTACTTGCAGTTGGGCACCAGTGCGCGCTTTGTGCTGCTGGCGCTGGCCAGTGGCGTGCCCTTCAATGGCATGTTCCTGTACGTTCTCTCGGCTCCAGCATTTCTTGGCGATCACCTGTCGCTGGCGCCTACGCAGTTTTTCTGGTTTTTTGTCCTGACCATCTCGGGGATCATGGGCGGTGCGTGGCTCAGTGGACGGCTGGCAGGGCGTATCCCGCCCAAGCGCCAGATCCGCCACGGATTTGTCATCATGTTTTCGGTGGCTGTCTTGAACCTGGTCGCCAATCTGCTGTTCACACCCCACGCCTGGTGGGCTCTGGCGCCCATTGCGGTCTTCTCTTTTGGCTGGGCACTGATGGTGCCGGTGGTGACGCTGCTGGTGCTGGACCTCTACCCGGAGCGCCGAGGCATGGCCTCATCCATGCAGGCGTTTGTCGGCTCTTCGGCCAATGGCCTGGTGGCAGGCGTCATCGCTCCGCTGGTGATGCACTCTACCGTTTTGCTGGCGCTGTCATCACTCCTGATGTTGTGCATTGGCATGCTGTCCTGGATCTGTCTGCACCATCGCTGGCCCGAGATCGGGCGTACGCCGGTCCACCTCTGATCAATACCCGACTGATCAAGGACTGGGCTGCCGCCGGTCCACGCTCTTTTGCTGGTAGTAGCGGTTCTTCTCCGCATACATCGCCTTGTCTGCGCGGTGAATCGCCGCTTCTACCGCATCTCCAGACTGGCAACAGGCAATCCCCATCGCCAGGCTCAGATGCTGGCCAGGGTAGAACTGGTTATTGAGTTCGAGCATCGACAAAATGCGTTCCTGCAAAGCCATGGCTCCGCGCTCATCCGTGCCCGGCAACAACACCGTGAACTCGTCGCCGCCAATGCGTGCTGCACAGGCCGGTGCATCCACAGCCTTGGCCAAGACCTCGCCAACGCGGCGCAGCATGGAGTCTCCCGCCGCATGGCCCTGCTCGTCGTTCACCACCTTGAGCCCATTGAGGTCGATGGCGATGATGGACAAAGGCCAGGGGCCCTTGCGGGTCAGACGGTTGAGTTCCTCGGCGTAAAACGCCCGGTTGCGCAACTGCGTGAGTACATCGTGCTTGCCCAGATACTCCAGATAGGCTTCAGCCTTCTTGCGCGCCGTGATGTCCACCAGCGACAGGAGCACCAGCCCCCAGTCGCTCATGTGATCGGCCAGCACCGAGAATTGCATGTGGATATGCACCGCATCGCCAGACAGTGCGTAATTGACCACTTCGCGCTGCTGGAAGGTCTTGCCCTCCCACAGGTCCAGCAACTGCTCCGCAAAGGACTCGTGCATCTCCCCGCGAAACACCCTGACCTTGCCCCTGTTTCGTGTAGTTCTTAACCCACGATTCACGCGGCCTTTTTGCGCTGTGCTG
>NZ_JAOBSQ010000025.1:0-43629 GCF_025246485.1 Acidovorax sp. K2F | reverse complement strand
CACCCTGCCAATGTTGTTCAGCAGCATCTCCTTGCTCTCTGCGCCGAACATGCGCAGGGTCTGCTGGTTCACGTCAATCACCCGGATTTCGTGCATGCAACGTGTCACGAACTCGGGATGCACCCGAATGAATGTTTTGAAATCGTCAATGCCCTGCGCACGCACACCATCGAGCA
The DNA here is from genome assembly GCF_025246485.1 of Acidovorax sp. K2F. Lineage (NCBI taxonomy): Bacteria > Pseudomonadati > Pseudomonadota > Betaproteobacteria > Burkholderiales > Comamonadaceae > Acidovorax > Acidovorax sp. K2F. Next base: position 43,453 of record NZ_JAOBSQ010000025.1, on the reverse strand, counting down.
GGCTCTTGACCGCGCTGAAGTCCTCCACCCACAAGGACACGGGCGAATGTTCGAACAGGTCGCGAGCGTAGCGCTCGCTGCGGCGTAGCTCCGCCCCTGCGCGCACGGTGGCCGTCACATCCTCCAGTGACACCAACACACGGCTCCAGTTGTCCTCGTAACCGGGCAGGATGCGCGCACGGATCTGCACATCCAGCCGTCGACCGTCGAGCGCGTAGTTCACGGTCTGGTTGGAAAACTCCAGTTGCCCATCCCACAACTGCGACAGCTCATGCGCCACCGCGTCGTGCATGTCGTCCCGAAACACCTTGTCCAGGTTGGCTTCCAGGACCTGCTGGCTCTCGGCGGCAAACAGATCCAGCGTGCGCTGATTCACCTTGAGCACTTTGAGGGCGGCACTGCAGGCCCGCAGGCGGGCCGGGTCCTCTGCCAGGAACTGGCGGATGTCGGTCACGCCTTCGGCGCGCCACTGCTCAAAAAGCTGCTTGAGCGCACTGTAGTCCTCCAACCAGAGCGACACTGGCGCCAGCCCGAACATGTGCTCAAAGTCCGCACCCGAAGATAAAGAAGACGACACAGCAGATTCCTCCGGCGGCCATTATTGACGAGGCGCCGTTGGCAACCGCAGCTGAAATGGCCTCCCCAATGAAAAAAGGCCAGCACCTTGCGGTACTGGCCTTTGCACTAGGGACGGCGCTAGCGCCACACAGCGATCAACAATCAGCGCGCGGGGCGTGCAGGACGCTTGCGGGCTTCGTGGGCCACAAAGGGCTTGCCACCACCACCGGCAGGCTTGGCAAATGCAGGCTTGCGAGGAGCGAAATCGCCGCGCGGTGCACCCGCATCGCCACGAGGAGCAAAGCCACCACGGCCTGTATCACCAAAACCAGGCTTGCGGCCATAACCGTCACCGTCACGACGCGGCGCAAAACCACGGTCGCCGCCACGGTCATCACGGCCAGCGAAACCGCCGCCTTCACCACGGGCAGGGGCGCCACGGTTGTCACGACCAGCAAAGCCGCCGCCAAAGCCACCACCGAATCCACCACGATCATTGCCACCACGTGCGGGACCACCGAAGCGACCGCGCGACTGGTTATCACGGTTGTCATACGAACGGCCCGGGGCGCCACGGCCACCACCAAAATCGCCACCGCGAGGTGCCTGCGGAGCGCGCTGCGAAGGCTCCATGCCCGGAATCACTTCGGCCTTGAACTGCTGGCGGCTGTACGACTCAATGTCGTAGATCTTGCGGCGATCGCGGAACTCGGCAAACGTGATGGCCAGGCCATCGCGGCCCGCACGGCCGGTACGACCGATGCGGTGGGTGTAATCCTCAGCCTTCATGGGCAGGCCGAAGTTGAACACGTGGGTGATGGTAGGCACGTCGATGCCCCGTGCTGCCACGTCAGTAGCCACCAGAATCTGCACCTGACCAGCGCGCAACGCCATCAAACGGCGGTTGCGCAGGCCCTGGCTCAGGGCGCCGTGCAACGCGACGGCCGAGAAGCCTTCTTGCTGCAGGTCGTTGGCCAAACCGTCGCACTCCACCTGGGTGCTGGCAAAGACAATGGCTTGGTTGATCGTGGTGTCGCGCAGCCAGTGGTCCAGCATCTTGCGCTTGTGCTGGGCATTGTCGGCCCAGTACAGAACTTGCTTGATGTTGGCGTGCTTCTCTTGCGGAGAATCGATGGTCACCTTCTGCACAGACGAACCACCGTCGTGCATCACACGCATGGCCAGTTGCTGGATGCGGGGCGCAAATGTGGCGCTGAACATCATGGTCTGCTTGCGCTGCACAGTCAGCTGGTTCAGTTCAGCCAGGTCATCCGAGAAGCCCAGGTCGAGCATACGGTCCGCTTCGTCAACGACCAGGAACTGCACCTTGTCGAGCTTGATTTGCATCGAGCGCTGCAGGTCCAGCAGGCGGCCAGGGGTCGCCACCACGAGGTCAGCGTTTTGCAGTTTGGCGATCTGCAACTGGTAAGGCATGCCACCCACCACGTTGGCCACACGCAGGCCACGGCAATGCTTGACCAGGTCGATGGCATCGTGCGCGACTTGCTGCGCCAGTTCACGGGTCGGGCACAGGATCAGGGCACCAGGGGTGGCAGCCTTGAAGTTGCGCGAACTGGTAGGGTCCTTGCGTTTGGCGCGCTTGGGAGCAGGTTCGCCACGGGCAGCGGCTTCGGCCACGGCGCGTTCAAAAGCGGCGCGCTCTTCGGCTTCGGCAGCAGCTTGCTGGTTGATCAGTGTGTGCAGCACAGGCAGGAGGAAGGCGGCGGTCTTGCCGCTGCCCGTCTGGCTGGAGACCATGAGGTCGATGAACTTGGTGGAGTCGTTGCCACCGCCCATCGCCAGAGGGATCGCCTTGAGCTGCACGCTGGTGGGCTGGGTGTAACCCAGATCAGCCACGGCTTGCACGAGTTCAGGGGCCAGGCCCAGCTCGATGAAGCCATTGGGCTCAGCGGTCACAGCAGCATCGGCTTCGACGGCTGATACCACGGCGTCCAGGGGAGAAGACTGCACGGAAATGTCGGCAGCAAAGGAAGTGTCTGCAGGCGCGAATTCGCCCTGCACCAAAGAGGTGTCGGTCATGATTTTTCTCTCACGAAGACGGTCGCGGGCGCAGCCCACGATTGGCTTCGTCAAATGGTTAAAAAACATCAACCATCAAACGAAACCTGCGCTGGCTCAGAGAAGGCCGGAGCGGGTGGGCGTTATTCGCCAGTCCTGCACTGTCTGGTGACAGTCGGCTGGCAAGCCCGGTGTGTGAGGGGAGATGCACAATCTGCGAGGGATTCCTGCGCAGCCAGCGATTATTGCACGATTAAGGGTTTGCCCGCAATACCCTCCTTTGCTTTTCGCCAGTGGCAATGCCTTCTCCGCCAGGAATCCAGTCCCGCGCCGTCGCAAAACACGCGCGCCAAAGGCGCGGATCTCACCAGGGCTCCCACGCCCCTCACAAAAGGGATGAGAAGCAGTGGCTCAAGACGTTTTCACATCCACGGCCAACAGGTGCTGACGGTAATGCGCCAGCTCGTCGATGGACTCGTGGACATCGGCCAAGGCCGTGTGTTTTTGCGCTTTCTTGAAGCTGGTGTATGCCTCGGGCTTCCAGCGCTTGGCCAGCTCCTTGAGCGTGCTCACATCCACATTGCGGTAGTGAAAGAACCGCTCGAGCTTGGGCATGTAACGCACCAAAAAACGCCGGTCCTGACCGATGCTGTTGCCGCACATGGGCGCAGTGCCCTTGGGCACGTACTGGGCCAGGAAAGCAAGGATCTTCTGTTCCGCTTCCTCCTCCGTCACCGTGGACGCCTTCACCTTGTCGATCAGGCCGCTGCGGCCGTGCGTGCCTTTGTTCCAGGCATCCATCTTGTTCAGCAATTCATCCGGCTGGTGAATGGCAAAAACGGGGCCTTCGACGCGGGGTTCCAGGCTCGGACCGGTCACGACCACAGCGATCTCCAGCAGGCGGTCGGTGTCGGGCTCCAAGCCGGTCATTTCACAGTCCAGCCAGACCAGGTTCTGGTCGGATTTGGCAAGCGTGGCAGGGGTGGGGTTGTTGGCTTCTGACATGGCGCGCATTGTCGCCGATGGCCTAAACTCGCCGCACATGCCCACCTCTGAAGACATTTCCCCCTCTTTGCTGTTCACCCTGGCCTTTGCAGCCGCGCTGCTGCTGGGCCTGGCCCTCAAGTTCTGGCTGGCGACGCGCCAGGTCCGGCATGTTGCACGCCATCGCGCTGCGGTCCCGGTACCGTTTGCCGAGCGCATCGCCCTGGCGGCGCACCAGAAGGCGGCCGACTACACCATCACCAAGGCCCGGCTGGGCATGCTGGAGATGGCGCTGGGCGCGGCCGTGCTGCTGGGCTGGACCTTGCTGGGCGGCCTGGACGCACTGAACCAGGCGCTGCTTGGCGTGCTGGGCGGCGGCATGTGGCAGCAGATGGCATTCCTGGTCGCCTTTGCTGCCATCAGCGGCCTGATCGACCTGCCCCTGTCGCTGTACCAGACGTTTGTTGTGGAAGAACGGTTTGGGTTCAACAAGATGACCTGGCGCCTGTGGCTGGCGGACGCCCTCAAGGGCCTGCTGGTGGGCGCCATCATCGGGCTGCCCATTGCCGCACTGATCCTCTGGCTGATGGGCGCTGCAGGCCCGCTGTGGTGGCTGTGGGCCTGGTGCTTCTGGATGGGTTTCAACCTGCTGCTGATGGTGATTTACCCCACCTTCATCGCACCGTTGTTCAACAAATTCCAGCCGCTTGAAGACGAGTCGCTCAAAGCCCGCGTGACTGCGCTGATGCAGCGTTGCGGCTTCTCGGCCAAGGGCCTGTTCGTGATGGACGGGAGCCGCCGCAGCGCACACGCCAATGCCTATTTCACAGGCTTTGGTGCCGCCAAGCGCGTGGTGTTCTACGACACCCTGCTGCGCCAGCTGGCACCTGGCGAGGTCGAAGCTGTGCTGGCCCATGAGCTGGGCCACTTCAAGCACCGCCACATCATCCAGCGCATCGTGATGATGTTTGCGCTCAGCCTGGCGGGCTTTGCGCTGCTGGGCTGGCTTTCCACACAGGTCTGGTTCTACACCGGTCTGGGTGTGCGGCCCAACATCTCGCTGGACCCGGCCATGGCCGCCGCACCCAATGATGCGCTGGCACTGCTGCTTTTCATGCTGGTCGTTCCGGTATTTACCTTCTTCATCTCGCCGCTGTTTTCGCAACAATCGCGTCGCCATGAGTTCCAGGCGGACGCGTATGCCGCGGCCCAGGCCAGCGGCGCAGACCTGTCGTCGGCCTTGCTCAAGCTGTACGAAGACAACGCCTCCACGCTCACTCCAGACCCGGTCTACGTGAAATTTTACTACTCGCATCCACCCGCCACAGAACGGCTGGCGCGCATGCAAACCCTTGCTCACCCATGACTACCATGTTGAAGAAAAAAGACTGGTCCACGCTGACCCGCCGCGCCCTGACAGCTACAGAAATAGTAGCAAACCTGGCCAAACTGGAGGGCTGGAGCCTCAGTGGCGACGGCGCCAACGTCGCCATCGAGAAGACCTACCACTTCGCCAACTACTACGAGACGATCTCGTTCGTGAACGCATTGGCGTTCATCGCCAATGCGCAAGACCACCACCCCGATCTGTCGGTGCACTACAACCGCTGCGTGGTGCGACTGAACACGCACGACGTGCATGGCATCTCCAGCACCGACTTCGAGTGCGCCACCCAGTTCGACGCACTGGTCGCACTGTGAGGCAGGCCCACCATGGCTGAACGCAGCGCCCTCATGGAAGGTACCGTGGTGGCCAGCCATGGGCGCCACTGCATGGTCGAGACCCCGGATGGGGAGCGCCGCATCTGCCACCCCCGCGGTAAAAAAAGCCAGGCCGTCGTTGGCGATCATGTGCTATGGCAGGCACCGCCGCCCGGGCAAGGCGAAGAAGGCACCATCGAAAAGGTCAAGGAACGGCGCAACCTGTTCTACCGACAGGACGAGATTCGCACCAAATCTTTCGCCGCCAACCTCGATCAGGTGCTTATCCTGATTGCGGCGGAACCGGTGTTCTCCGAAAGCCAGCTATCACGGGCACTGATTGCTGCAGAGGCGGAGGGCATCAAACCCGTCATTGCACTCAACAAGAGTGATCTGGTCGAACCCTTCGCCCGCGCATGGGAGCGACTGCTGCCGTACCGGCACATGGGCGCAGGCAAACACTATGGCGTGCTGCCGCTATCTCTGGCGCTGTCCAGCGATGTGGACCGCGCCCTGCTCATGGAACACTTGCAGGGCAAGACCACGCTGGTGCTGGGCCCGTCGGGGTCCGGCAAGAGCACGCTGATCAACCTGCTGGTGCCGGGCGCCTCGGTGCTCACCGGAGAAATCTCGCAGGCCCTGAATTCAGGCAAACACACCACCACCAGCACCCACTGGTACTGGATGGATGCGGCGCGCACCACGGCACTGATCGACTCGCCAGGGTTCCAGGAATTCGGGCTGCACCATATCGCCCCCATGCAGCTGGCGGCCTGTATGCCCGACATCGCCGAGCATGCAACGGCCTGCAAGTTCTACAACTGCACCCACCTGCATGAGCCGGGGTGCGGTGTGCTGGATGCAGTCAAAAAGGGCCAAAGCGCTGGAGGAATAAGCCCTTCTCGCTACAAAATATATAGCGATTTATTTGAAGAGCTGAGTCACACCCGGTATTGACCGGCGTATGCCAGCGGCGCCACGCGAGATGGCGCGACAGGTGAACGGGCTAGCCGAGCAACCGGGCCAGCGTCAGCAGCGCCAGCAGCAGCATCCAGACCACCACCGAGCGCCACACCAGGCCCACCACGCTACGAAGGTGGCCTACTTCAGGCTCGCGGCCGGGGGTGGAGTCGCTGTCACCCATGTCGGCATCAATCTCCAGACCCTGTGGCGCATGCAGCTCGGTGCGCGCCTTCAACGCCTCACCGCCCAGGCGCACATTGATGGCCCCTGCAGTGGCGGCAAGAACCACACCATCGTTGTCGTTGGGAAACCGCTGCGCATGAAAACGCCAGCCTTCAATCGCTTCTTCAAAACTGCCGACAACCGCAAAGCTCAGAGCCGTGAGCCGCGCAGGCAACCAGTCGATGGCAGTCCAGGCCTGGGCGGACGCCTGCTGCAAGGACTCGCTGGCGGGCAATGCGCCCGTGCGCTGCTTGTAATGCCAGTAGCGAGAGACAAATTCAGCCAGGCGATACAACACCGCCCCCGTCGGCCCCAGACCCAGCGCAGCCAGCACCGAGAACCACGCCAACACCCCAAATACATGCCGGTGCGCAGCCAGCACCGAATACTCGATCACATGGCGCACGATCTCGCTGCGCGGCAGCGCGCCCACATCCACCTGTTGCCAGTGCGCGAGGCGCTCGCGCGCCGCGTCTTCGTCACCCTCTTCCAGCGCATCGCGGATGCCGGTGAAGTGGTGGCTGAACTGCCGAAAACCCAGCGTGACATATAGCACCGCCACGCTCCAGAGCACCGCAAACGGCCAGCCGAGACCCCACAGCAGCAGCCAGTGGATGCCCAGTGTGACCAGTGCGGGAACGAGTACCGCGAGGCTCCACGCCACCCACCCGTGGTGCGATTTGCCCGCGTCGAAATTGCGGCTCACGGACAAGGCCCATGCACGCAGCCCCGCGTGGATGGGATTGCTGCGAGCCAGAGGGCGTGCCTGCTCGATCAGCAGAGCGAACAGGATGGCAAAGAAACTCATGGGGGGCAATGATACTGGCGCCAAGCCACGGGAGCACGTGATTCCGCCGAACCTCAGCAACACATCCTCCAATGAAGCGGGGACCCCACCCGCAGCCCTCAAAGCCCACATGGCCGAAGCCAGAGCCCCACGTGAGGGGTCGCGCTGCCACACACCGGGTGCGTCCGCGCGAAGCGCCTCAGGGGTGCTTCATTCAGCCATCATGAACCGGTAGAAATTGCGCAGCATGCCAGCCGTGGCGCCCCAGATGAAATGGGTCTTGTCGCCTTGCTGGTAGGGCATGGAGAACCATTCGCGGTGCACGCCATCACGGTCAAACACATGGCGGCGATGGTGAGCTGGGTCGAGCAAAAAGGCCAGCGGTACCTCAAACAGGTCGGCCACCTCATACGGGTTGGGCCGAAGCACACAGTCCGGCTGCACAAGGGCGACCACCGGGGTGATGATGAATGACGAGCCGGTCACGTAGGTGGGCAAGGTCCCCAGTACCTCGACAAATTCACGGTCCAGGCCCACCTCCTCCTGCGCTTCGCGCAAGGCGGTTTCAGCAGCACTGGCGTCTTCCGGATCAGCCCGCCCGCCCGGGAAGGCCACCTGCCCGGAATGGGTGGACAGATGTGCGGTGCGCTCCGTCAACAGCACCATGGGTTGCTCGCGCAACACGATCGCCAGCAACACGGACGCGTGGGCTGGCTCGCGGTTCATGAACTTCTTTTCCAGCACCACCTCCGGCTCCCACCGGGGTGGCTGTGCAAAACGCGCACGCAGCGCATCGGGCGTCTGCACAGCCAGGGGCACGGCGGGCAGGTGCGCATCCACCCCGACCACCGGCACCGTGCGAGGGTCAAAGTCGGGCAGGCTCGACAGAGGCGCAATGACCGAGGAGACAGCAGGAGGAGAAGAAGGGTTCACAAAAAGCAGGTTCCACGGACCAAAAAAAAGCCGCTACAGGCAGATGCTGTAGCGGCTTGTCAGGACAGGCCCTCGCCTTGCTTGAATTAAGCGGCGGTAGCAGCAGCCTTGACGCGCGAAGGCAGCTTTTCCTTGATACGCGCCGACTTGCCGCTGCGGTCACGCAGGTAATACAGCTTGGCACGGCGCACATCACCGCGGCGCTTGACTTCGATGCTGGCAATCAGCGGGCTGTAGGTCTGGAACGTACGCTCCACGCCTTCGCCGCTGGAGATCTTGCGCACGGTGAAGCCGCTGTTCAGGCCACGATTGCGCTTGGCAATCACCACGCCTTCGTAAGCCTGCACGCGCTTGCGGGTACCTTCCACCACGTTCACGCTCACGATGACGGTGTCACCAGGGGCGAATTCGGGGATGGTCTTGTTCAAGCGGGCAATTTCTTCCGCTTCCAGGGTCTGGATCAGGTTCATGTGAGTTTCCTAGTGATCTTGTCCGCGCCAAAAATGGCTGCGTCGGGATTGACGTCTCAGTGTTTTGCGGGAGAACTCCCAGTCAAAACGGCCGGCCAGAGGATCGAAAAGCCTTTGATTATAGCAATTCAGCCGAGCTTGGCCAATACGGCTTCATCGGCGGGTGCCAAACGCCCCGCTTTGCGCGCGGCATCAATGAGATCAGGCCGGTGGCGGGCCGTGGTGGCCAGGCGCTGATCACGCCGCCAGCGCTCGATCTGCGCATGGTGACCCGACATGAGGGCCGCTGGCACCTGCTGCCCTGCCCACTCTTCGGGCCGCGTGTAATGCGGGCAGTCCAGCAAGCCATCGAGCGCGGGATTGAAGCTGTCGAGCTGGTGGCTGCCCTCATCGTTGAGCACCCCGGGCTGCAGGCGCGCCACGGCGTCCAGCAGCGCCATGGCAGCAATCTCGCCGCCCGAGAGCACGAAGTCGCCCAGGCTCATCTGAACATTCACATGGGTGTCAATGAACCGCTGGTCTATGCCTTCATAGCGTCCACACAGCAACACGGCCCCCTCGCTGGCAGACCAGCGCTCCACGGCGGCGTGGTTCAGCGACTCGCCAATGGGGGAAAAAAGAACCAGCGGCGCCTCGCCGCCCTCGGGCTCACCACGCTCTGCCCGGATGGCCGCAAGGCACCGCGCCAGGGGCTCGGCCATCATCACCATGCCCGGGCCACCGCCAAACGGGCGGTCATCCACCCGGCGGTAGTTGCCGTCGGCGTAGTCGCGCGGGTTCCACAGGCGCACATCGACCTGGCCACTGGCATAGGCGCGCCGGGTCACACCGCTCGCCAGGAAGGGCGCGAACAGCTCGGGAAAGAGGGTGATGATGTCAAAGCGCATAGGGCGCGGCTCGTGACGGCGCGGTCAGTAGTCGGGCTGCCAGTCCACAGTGATGCGTTTTTCAGCCAGATCCACCTTGTCCACGAAAGCCGAGACAAACGGAATCATGCGCTCCTGTGCCTTGCCGTCCTGCTCATAGGCCAGCACCAGCACGGTCTGGGGACCGGTGGACATCAACTCGCGCACCTCGCCCAGCGCCACACCTTCACGGTTGAAGACCGACAGACCGATCAGATCGACCCAGTAGTACTCGTCTTCGGAGGTGGATGGAAAACTGGATCGCGGCACAAAAATCCGCGCACCGCGCAACGCCTCTGCACCATTGCGGTCATCAATGCCCTGCGCCCAGGCCACCACGGAGTCCGAATGATCCTTGGCCTGGCGGATGGGCAGAAGCACGGTGCCGCTGAAGGTCTTGGCACCACGCTCGGAGGGCTGCAAATACCAGCGTTTGGACGAAAAAAGCGCCTCGGGATTGCTGCTGTGCGACAGCACCTTGAACCAGCCCTTGATGCCCCAGGCATCTGCGATGCGCCCCACTTCAACGGCGTCGGCAGGCAGTTCTGCGGGTTCGAGGGTCAACGGTGTGGTGGCCATGGCAGTGAGTCCAGAATGAGAAAAGGGCGGGTTCCGCCAGACCAGCCGACGGAACCCGCCCTTTTCAGGGAGCTTTAAGCAGCCTTCTTGGCGGCTTGCTTGATCAGGCGGTCCACCGTGGGGGAGGACTGGGCGCCAACGCCCACCCAGTAAGCCAGACGGTCTTGCACGATGCGCAGGCCTTCTTCAGATTCCTTGGCGGTGGGGTTGTAGAAGCCGATGCGCTCGATGAAGCGGCCATCACGGCGCACGCGCTTGTCAGCAACGACGATGTTGAAGAAAGGACGGCCCTTGGAGCCGCCGCGGGAGAGTCGAATGACGACCATGATTTATCCTTCGGGTGGTGAACTCCGGCAACATTTGCCGTAAGCCACAGTGTTCGCAACCATATTCGCAACGCTTGAGACACGCGACATGGCCACCCGGCCAGCGACACGCTGCAAAGCCTGCGATTATATCCATTTCCCCAAAATGCCCTCTATCCGCCCCAGCACTGACAGCGATATTCCTGCCATCACGGCCATTTACCAACACCATGTGCTCCACGGCACGGGCACCTTCGAGATAGATCCCCCCTCCGAAGCCGACATGGCAAGCCGCCGCGCTGACGTGCTGGCGCGTGGCCTGCCCTGGCTGGTTGCGGAGAAAGACGGTCAAGTGCTGGGCTTTGCCTATGCCAACTGGTTCAAGCCCCGCCCGGCCTACCGCTTCTCGGCCGAAGACTCGATCTACGTGGCCGACCAAGCCCGCGGCATGGGCCTGGGCCGCAAGCTGCTGGCCGAGCTGGCGGTACAGGCCGAAGCGGCTGGCGTGCGCAAGCTGCTGGCGGTGATTGGAGACTCTGCCAACGCAGGCTCGATCGGCGTGCACCGGGCCCTGGGCTTCACCGATGTGGGCATCATGCGCTCGGTGGGCTGGAAGTTCGGCGCCTGGCGCGACATCGTGCTCATGGAAAAGACGCTGGGCGCGGGCGACACCACCTCTCCCGAATAGCGCGGCACCCATGAAAAACAAAACCGTAGCCGCCTGGCTCGCCTTCATCGGAGGACCCCTGGGCCTGCACCGCTTTTACCTTCATGGCCTGTCCGACATGCTCGGCTGGTTGTTGCCCATCCCCACGGCGCTGGGCATCTATGGCATTCAGCGGGTGCAGCAACTCGGCCAGGACGACCACTACAGCTGGGTACTGATACCGCTGCTGGGCTTCACGATTGCCGCCTGTGCGCTGCGTGCCATCCTGTACGCGCTGATGACACCCGAGGCATGGAATGCGCGCTACAACCCCAGCGCCGCACCGGACGCCGCGCCGGGCAGGACGCAATGGATCACCGTGGGCGCCATCGTGGTGTCCCTGCTGATCGGGACAACCGTACTGATGGCCAGCCTGGCATTCAGTTTCCAGCGGTACTTTGAGTACCAGATCGAGGAAGCGCGCAAGATCTCGCAGTGATCCGCTGGCAGGCGCCAATGCAAACGCCCCATCAAATTCACACTCAATGGGGCGTATGCGCTAGTGTTGATTGCCTTGAATGCTATCTATTCAATAGCATTCACGGCAACTCCGCCATCAGAACAGCTGCAGGCTGATCCAGTAGGCGACGGCGGCCACAAAGGCGCTCGCCGGGATGGTCAGAATCCACGCCCAGATGATGTTGCCGGCAACGCCCCAGCGCACGGCGCTGGCGCGCTGGGTGGAGCCTACACCGACGATGGCGCCCGTGATGGTGTGCGTGGTGGACACCGGAATGCCCAGCGTGGTGGCCAGGAACAAGGTCAGCGCCCCGCCCGTTTCGGCGCAGAAACCGCCCACCGGCTTGAGCTTGGTGATCTTCTGGCCCATGGTTTTGACGATGCGCCAGCCGCCAAACATGGTGCCCAGGCCGATGGCCACGTAGCAGCTGATGATGGCCCAGGTGGGTGGCGAGGCGTCAGACGCCGACGAATACCCCGTGGCAATCAGCAGCAGCCAGATGATGCCGATGGTCTTTTGCGCATCATTGCCGCCGTGCCCCAAGCTGTAGGCGCCGGCAGATACCAGCTGCAACCGGCGGAACCACTTGTCCACCTTGCTCGGGCGCGTGCGCCTGAAGATCCAGGCCACGGCCACCATCATGAGCGAGCCCAGCGCAAAACCTAGCAGCGGCGAGACAAAGATGAACGCCACGGTCTTAAGGATGCCCGCCGAGATCAGCGCGCCCGCGCCAGCCTTGGCAATCACAGCGCCCACAATGCCGCCGATGAGGGCGTGCGAGGAGCTGCTGGGGATGCCGTAGTACCAGGTGATCACGTTCCAGGTGATCGCGCCCACCAGGGCGCCAAACACCACGTGCGTGTCCACAATGCCGGGCTGCACGATGCCCTTGCCCACCGTCGCTGCCACGCTCAGGTGAAAGACAAAAATCGCCACAAAGTTGAAGAAGGCGGCAAACAGCACCGCCTGCGCGGGCTTGAGCACGCCGGTGGAGACCACCGTGGCGATCGAATTGGCCGCGTCATGGAACCCGTTCATGAAGTCGAACAGGATTGCCAGGGCCACAAGCAGAACCACAACCCAGAGGGCCGTCTGTACGGTTTCCATACTGGTCAGCCTGCGCGGATCAGGAGTTCTCGAGGACGATGCCCTCGATGCAGTTGGCCACGTCCTCGCACTTGTCGGTGATCGTCTCCAGCAGTTCGTAGATGGCCTTGAGCTTGATCACCTCGCGGACATCGGGCTCCTCGCGGAACAGCTTGCTCATGGCGCTGCGCATCACGCGGTCGGCGTCGGATTCGAGCTTGTCGATCTCCTCGCAGGTCTTGAGCGCGGCCTCGGCAACGGCCGGGTCGGCGATCTTGTCGAGCAGCTTGACGGCATCGCGCAGGCGCTCGCAGCACTTGAGGCTCAGGTCCGTGAGGCGGGTGATTTCTTCCGTCATGTGCCGCACGTCGTACAGCGCCATGGTTTCAGCCGAGTCCTGGATCAGGTCGGCCACATCGTCCATGGTGTTGATCAGCGTGTGGATCTGCTCACGGTCGATGGGGGTGATGAAGGTCTTGTGGATGGCCTTGTTCACCTCGTGCGTCACACGGTCGGCGGCACGCTCGGCGTTGTCCACGTCTTGGTTGTACTTGTCGCGCAGGTGCGGGTCGCTGTAGTTGGCCACCAGTTGCGAGAAGGCCCGGGCCGCCTCGACGATGCGGTCCGCATGCTGGTTGAACATTTCGAAAAAATTGCCTTCGCGTGGCAACAGCTTGGCAAACAGCATGGAGACTCCTGGATCGGGAACGAATAGTGAGAAAAGGCCGCGCCATGACAAAACCATGACGCTTTCGTGACCCGGCGAGTTTAACCGTGCGCCCTGCAGGGACTGATGCCACTGCCTCATGCAGTCATGCGCACGGTGCCGAGGGCGGCGACACGCTGGCCGTTCAGGCTTTGTGTCTTCAGGCGCCCCGAAAGATGAAATACACCGCCCCCACCAGGCACAACCCCGCCCAGAGGTAGTCCCACTTCAGGGGTTGCCCCATGTAGAACACGGCGAAGGGCACAAACACGCCCAGCGTGATGACCTCTTGCATGATCTTGAGCTGCCCCACGTTGAACTGGGTGAAGCCAATGCGGTTGGCCGGCACCTGCAACAGGTATTCAAACAGCGCGATACCCCAGCTGACGAGGGCCGCGACATACCACGGCGAAGACGCCAGGTTCTTCAGGTGGCCGTACCACGCAAAGGTCATGAAGATATTGCTGGCAGTGAGCAGCAATACCGTTTGCAAAGAAATAGGCAGGGATTGGAGCGCGTTCATGGTGGAGCGGCAGGCTGGGGAAGTGAACGAAGCGGCCGATTATGAACAAAACCGATCGATTGCGCTGGTGTTACATACCTTGTCAGCTATATTTTTAATAGCAAATTACTGCAACACCACCCCCACCAACAGACACAAAAAAAGGCACTCCCGAGGGAGTGCCTTGCTGGACAGCCGCCGCACCACACCAGCGGCGCGCAGGCTTGCGGTCGCTTATTCGCCCAGGTAGGCAGCGCGCACCTTGGGGTCGTTGAGCAACTGCTGGCCAGGGCCCGACATGGTGATCAGGCCAGACTCCATCACGTAGCCGCGGTCGGCAATCGCCAGCGCGCGGCTGGCGTTCTGCTCGACCAGCACGATGGTCACGCCCAGCGCGTACACGTCGCGCACCACCTCAAAGATCTTGTCCACCATGATGGGGGACAGGCCCATCGAGGGCTCGTCCAGCAGCAGCACCTTGGGCTGGCTCATCAGCGCTCGGCCCATCGCCAGCATCTGCTGCTCACCGCCCGACATGGTGCCGGCCAGCTGGTCCTTGCGCTCGCGCAGGCGCGGGAAAATGGTGAACATCTTCTCGATGTCAGCCAGGATGCCGGCCTTGTCGGAGCGCGTGTAGGCGCCCATTTGCAGGTTTTCGGTGATGGTCATGCGCGCAAACACGCCACGGCCTTCCGGCACCATCACCAGGCCCTTCTTCACTAGGTCCCAGGCGCCCTTGCCCTTGATGCTTTCGCCCAGGTACTCGATGTCGCCGTCGTTCATGGCCAGGGTGCCAGTGATGGCCTTCATGGTGGTGGTCTTGCCCGCACCGTTGGAGCCGATCAGCGAGACCAGCTCGCCTTCACGCACTTCGAAGTCCACGCCCTTCACGGCCTGGATACCGCCGTAGGCCACTTTCAGGCCCTTGACCTGCAGCAGTACCTTGTTGGATTTTTCGGCCATTCTCAATGTCCTCCGGTGCCCAGATAGGCCTCAATCACTTTTTCGTTCTTCTGCACTTCGGCAGGGTTGCCTTCGGCGATCTGCTTGCCATAGTCGAGCACCGTCACACGGTCGCACAGGCCCATCACCAGCTTCACGTCGTGCTCGATGAGCAAGATGGTGCGGTTGTCTTTGCGGATGCGGTCGATCAGCTCGCGCAGCAGCACCTTCTCGGTGGCGTTCATGCCGGCGGCGGGCTCGTCCAGCGCAATCAGTTGCGGATCGGTGGCCAGGGCCCGGGCGATCTCCAGGCGGCGCTGGTCGCCATAGCTCAAAGTGCGCGCCTTGTAGTCGGCAAACTTGCCAATGCCCACGTAGTCGAGCAGTTCCTGTGCGCGCTTGGCGATGGCCAGCTCTTCTTCCTTGAAGCCCTTGGTGCGCAGCACAGCGCCCAGCAGGCCAGACTTGGTACGGATGTGGCGGCCCACCATCACGTTTTCCAGTGCCGTCATTTCTGCAAACAGGCGGATGTTCTGGAAGGTGCGCGCAATGCCTGCCTTGGCCACTTCGTGCACGGCCGTCGGCTCGTAAGGCTTGCCAGCCAGTTCAAAGGTACCGCTGTCGGGGGTGTACAGGCCGGTGATCACGTTGAAGAACGTGGTCTTGCCTGCGCCGTTCGGGCCAATCAGGCCATACACCTGGCCTCGCTCAATGGTGATGCCCACGTCGGAGAGGGCTTGCAGGCCGCCGAAGCGCTTGGAAATGCCCGCAACCCGCAGCACCACGTCGCTGGCTGATTTCTGAATGTTCTCTGCCATGTTCTAACTTTCTGCGGTGTTCAGGTCTTCTGCGTGAGGCTCTTGCCATGGTCGGGCGCAGGCCACAGACCACGGGGACGCATCAGCATGATGATGATCATGGCCAGCGCGATCAGCAGCTGGCGCAGGATGGCGGAGTCCAGGCGACCGTCCGTCATGGCCTGCAGAGGGCCTGCCACATAGCGCAGCACTTCGGGCAGGGCCGACAGCAGCACGGCGCCCAGGATCACGCCAGGAATGTGGCCGATACCGCCCAGCACCACCATGGCGACGATCATGACCGACTCCATCAGGCTGAACGACTCGGGCGACACAAAGCCCTGGAACGCACCGAACATCGCACCCGACACGCCGCCGAACGAAGCCCCCATGCCGAAGGCCAGCAGCTTCATGTTGCGGGTGTTGATGCCCATCGCCTTGGCAGCGATTTCATCTTCACGGATGGCCATCCAGGCGCGGCCGATACGCGAGTCCTGCAGGCGGTAGCAGATGATGATGGACACCACCACCAGGGTCAGGAACAGGTAGTAGTACAGGGTGACGGAATTGATGTCGAAACCGAACACCTCCAGTCGCTTGCCCAGGTCCAGGCCAAAGATCTTGACCGAGTCGATCTGGCCCAGGCCCTTGGGGCCGTTGGTCAGGTTGACCGGGTGGTCCAGGTTGTTCAGGAAGATGCGGATGATTTCGCCGAAGCCCAGCGTCACGATGGCCAGGTAGTCACCGCGCAGCTTCAGCGTGGGCGCCCCCAGCATGGCGCCAAAGAACGCCGCTAACAACGCCGCCACCGGTATCACGATCCACAGCGAGGTATGCAGCCCGTTGGGGAACATGGCGGCAAACGCCGCAAAGTTGTCCGCCAGGTGCGGCGAAGCCATCAAGGCAAACAGGTAGGCGCCCACGGCGTAGAACGCCACGTAGCCCAGGTCCAGCAGGCCGGCGTAGCCCACCACGATGTTCAGGCCCAGGGCCAGCAGCACGTACAGCAGGGCCAGGTCGGCGATACGCACCCAGGCGTTGCCGAAGGATTGCAGAATCAGCGGCAGCACCAGCAGCGCGACGGCGCCGATGATCCAATTGGTTTTGGTGTTCTTCATGGTGTGAGGCTCCTCAGGCGCGATCGGCCACACGCTCACCCAACAGGCCCGAGGGGCGCAGCGTCAGGATGATGATGAGCACGATGAACGCAAAGATGTCGGTGTAGTGGCTGCCCAGCAAACCGCCCGTGAGCGTGCCGATGTAGCCGGAGCCGATGGCTTCGATGAGGCCCAGCAGGATGCCGCCCACCACCGCACCGGCCAGATTGCCGATACCGCCGAACACCGCCGCCGTGAAGGCCTTGAGCCCCGGCAGGAAGCCCATGGTGTGCTGCGCCGTGCCGTAGTTGGAGGCATACATGATGCCGGCGATGGCCGCCAAGATGGCGCCGATGATGAAGGTGGCCGAGATCACCATGTCGGGCTTCACGCCCATCAGGGAGGCCACGCGGGGGTTCTCCGCCGTGGCGCGCATGGCGCGGCCCAGGTTGGTGTGGTTGACCAGATAGACCAGCGAAGCCAGGGCAACCGCCGTCACCCCCAGGATCAGGATCTGGGTGGGAGTGATGTAGGCACCCCCCAACTGGAACGGCGTGCTGGGCAGCAGCGTGGGATAGGGCTTGTAGTTGGGCTTCCAGATGATCATGGCCAGCGTCTGCAGCAGGATCGACATGCCGATGGCAGTGATCAGGGGGGCAAGACGGGGGCTGGTGCGCAGTGGCTTGTAGGCCACCTTTTCGATCACGAAGTTGAGCGTGGCAGCGACCACGCAGGCGATGAGCGTGGCCAGCAGCAGGATGACCCAACCCGGCGCGCCGGGCATGGCAGCCTGCATCATTCCAATACAGCTCCAGCTGGTGAGGGCGCCGATCATGAGCACCTCGCCATGGGCGAAATTGATGAGTTGAATAATGCCGTACACCATCGTGTAGCCCAAGGCTATCAAGGCGTACATGCTGCCGAGTACCAGACCGTTGATGATCTGTTGCAGCAAAATGTCCATAAGAGAAGTCCTTCGTTTGTGACGTACCCACCGCTTTGGCACCGGAATCGGTACAGCCTTGTGGGCCCGACTGCCATCTAGCAAAAAACCCGCCAGGAATGCAGCTGTGCGGGTTTGTGGACGGGATTGTAGCGAGTAGTCACAACCGCCCCAATCCAAGCCGGGCGGGGTTTTCCCTCGGGTTTTGGTCACATCAGCGCGCCACGCACTGCATAAGGAATTTTGATGCACGCAAGATAATTGATGTGCAAACTTATTACCTTGATCATGCAGAATCGGCATAAAGCAGGCTGCGCAGCACCTTGGGCCTGCCGCAGGACATGCGCGGCCACCTCGCCCCACCGACCAGCCCCCACCCCCGCGATCAGGAGGCGGTATCTGAATCCTGGAGGCCTGGCGTGGCTGCTGCGGCATTGCGTTCGCGCAGCTCACGCAGCTTCAGGGCAATCTTGATTTCGAGGCCCCGCTCCACGGGCTGGTAGAAGCCGGGCTCTGGCATGCCTTCGGGCAGATAGTTCTCCCCCGCCGCAAAGCCACCCTCTTCATCGTGGGCGTAGCGGTAGCCCTTGCCGTAGTCGAGCTCTTTCATCAACTTGGTGGGCGCATTGCGCAGGTGCATGGGCACCGGGCGTGTGCCATCCTGTTTGACCCAGGCCCGCGCCGCGTTGTAGGCCTTGTAGACCGCGTTGGACTTGGGCGCCACCGCCAGGTACACCACGCATTCGGCCAGCGCCAGCTCGCCCTCAGGGCTGCCCAGGCGCTCGTACACCTCGCTCGCGTCCAGTGCCAGACGCAATGCGCGCGGGTCAGCCAGGCCCACGTCCTCGGCTGCCATGCGCACCAGCCGGCGCGCCATGTAGCGGGGGTCAGCACCGCCGTCGAGCATGCGCACCAGCCAGTACAACGCAGCGTCGGGGTCAGAGCCCCGCACCGATTTGTGCAACGCGCTGATGGTGTCGTAGAACTGCTCGCCGCCCTTGTCGTAGCGGCGCATGCGCTCGCCCAGCACCTTGAGCAGCCAGGCATCGGTGATCTCGGAAAGCTTCTCCTGCGCAGCCGCCATGGCCAGGGTTTCGAGCGTGTTGAGCAGGCGGCGCGCGTCGCCATCGGCATAGGCCACCAGGCGGTCGATTGCTACACCTTCGATAGCAGGCAGCGCATCTTCCTCCTGCGCCAGGGCCACAATCTGCTTCAAATCTTGCTCAGACAGCGGCTGCAGCACGTAGACCGCCGCTCGCGACAGCAGCGCGGAATTCACCTCAAACGAAGGGTTCTCGGTGGTGGCGCCAATGAAGGTGAACAGGCCTGATTCAACGTGTGGCAAGAACGCGTCTTGCTGACTCTTGTTGAAGCGGTGCACCTCGTCCACAAACACGATGGTGCGCTGCTGCATCAACCCATCGCGCGCGGCCTGGGCCTGCTCCACCGCCTCGCGAATGTCCTTGACCCCGCCCAACACGGCGCTGATGCTGATGAACTGCGCATCGAACGCATCAGCCATCAGGCGCGCAATGGTGGTCTTGCCCACTCCAGGGGGGCCCCACAGGATGCAGCTGTGCGGCCGGCCTGACTCGAAGGCCAGGCGCAGCGGCATGCCCGGGCCCAGCACGTGCTGCTGCCCAATCACCTCGCCCAGCGTGCGGGGCCGCAGACGTTCTGCCAGGGGCTGGTGGGTGGAGGGGTGTGCCGGAGAAGGGGCGGAGGCACCGCGTGCTGCCATGTTCGTATCCTGTCTACAGTACGCTGATTTTCAAGCCAAATTGGGTTCTAGCGCCCAAAAATCATGCGTTGGCAGCTATTATTTCAAGAGCAGAAACTACTGCTTCACCACATCAGCCCCTGCCGGAGGCTTGAACTGGAACGTGCTGGCAGGCAGCGCCGCATTGGCCTGCATACCGGTAAAGCGAATCAGCGAGCGCTGGCCAAAGCTGTCCAGAATGTCCAGGGCCGCCAGCTGCTCGCCCGCAAAGCCCACACGCACGCTCTTGAGCTGGCCGTCCTTGGTCCTGGGGCTGGCCAGCACCCATTGCAGGCCATCCGCATCCGGCGAGGCCTCCAGCGTGAACTCGGCCTTCAGCGCCGACAGGTCCGGCGCGGACGCCAGCAGCGCAGCGGGCGTGCTACCCAGCGCCTGGGACTGCGAGCGCTGCGTGACCTGATTCAGGTCCACGTCGTACAGCCACAAAGTCTGGCCGTCAGCCACGATGGTCTGCTCAAAAGGTTTTTTGTAGACGAACTTGAAGCGCCCGGGGCGCTGGAACTCAAAGCTGCCGCTCGATGTCTTGGTGCGCGTGGTCTGGCCGTCCTTGGGGGGCGAGGTCACAGTCTGGGTGAAGTCGGCCTTGCCCGTCTGCGTGCCCTTCATGAAGGATTCCAGGCTTTTCAGCCCGTCAGCGCTAGCCATGCTTGCCGCAGCAGCTATCAAAATTGCAGTAGCGATCTTTTTCAACAGAAACTCCTGTGGGGTAGGGTCCGGCCTTGCGGTCCGGCCGATCATTCGCTGCGGTTGGGTACCAGCACTTCACGCTGGCCGCTGGTGGTCAGGCCACTGACGAGTCCAGCCTTCTCCATGTCTTCCAGCAGCCGCGCCGAGCGGTTGTAGCCAATGCGCAGCTTGCGCTGCACGTAAGAGATGCTGGCCTTGCGGTCTTTGAGCACCACTTCGACGGCCTGGTCGTACATGGGGTCCTTCTCGCCCCCTTCGCCACCACCGCCCTCCCCTGACAGATCACCCTCGCCATCCACAGTTCCACCTTCGAGCACGCCTTCTATGTAGTCCGGCTCCCCTTGTTCCTTGAGGTAACTGACGACACGGTGTACTTCTTCGTCCGACACGAAGGCGCCATGCACCCGGATCGGCAGGCCGGTGCCGCTGGCCATGTAGAGCATGTCGCCCATGCCCAACAGCGCCTCGGCGCCCATCTGGTCGAGGATGGTGCGGCTGTCGATCTTGGAGCCCACCGAGAACGCGATGCGGGTGGGGATGTTGGCCTTGATCAGGCCGGTGATCACATCCACGCTGGGGCGCTGGGTGGCCAGGATCAAGTGAATGCCGGCCGCGCGCGCCTTTTGCGCCAGGCGGGCGATCAGTTCTTCGATCTTCTTGCCCACGACCATCATCAGGTCGGCCAGCTCGTCGATGATGACCACGATGTGCGGCAGGCGCTGCAACGGTTCTGGCTCTTCGGGCGTGAGGCTGAAGGGGTTGTAGATGAACTCTTCCTTGGCCTTGGCCTCGTCGATCTTGGCGTTGTAGCCCGCCAGGTTGCGAACGCCCAGCTTGGACATGAGCTTGTACCGCCGCTCCATCTCGGCCACGCACCAGTTCAGGCCATGCGCCGCCTGCTTCATGTCGGTGACCACGGGCGCCAGCAGGTGCGGAATGCCTTCGTAGACCGACATTTCCAGCATCTTGGGGTCGATCATCAACAGACGCACATCGCGCGCCTCGGCCTTGTACAGCAGCGAGAGGATCATCGCGTTGATCCCCACCGACTTGCCAGAGCCCGTGGTACCCGCCACCAGCACGTGCGGCATCTTGGCCAGGTCGGCCACCACCGGGTTGCCCACGATGTCCTTGCCCAGGCCCATGGTGAGCATGCTCTTGGCCTCATGGTAGACCTGCGATCCCAGGACTTCGGACAGGCGGATGGACTGCCGCTTGGCGTTGGGCAGTTCCAGCGCCATGTAGTTCTTGCCGGGAATGGTCTCCACCACGCGGATCGACACCAAACTGAGCGAGCGCGCCAGGTCCTTGGCCAGTCCCACGATCTGCGAACCCTTCACGCCCGTGGCGGGTTCGATTTCGTAGCGCGTGATCACCGGGCCGGGCATGGCCGCGACCACGCGCACTTCCACGCCAAAGTCCTTCAGCTTTTTCTCGATGAGCCGGCTGGTCATCTCCAGCGTCTCGGGGGCCACGGTTTCCTGGCGCTGCAGGGGTCCGTCAAGCAGGTCCACCAGCGGCAGCTTGCTGTCCGGCATCTCTGTGAACAGGGGTTTCTGGCGCTCTTTCACCACACGGGTGCTCTGCGGCACATCCACCAGAATCGGCTCGATGATTTGCACAGGCTCGGGGTGATGCACCTCGCTTTCGGTGCGCTCCTCCAATACCACCACTTCGCGCTCGCGTGCTGCCTTGCGGCCCACGGCGACGTCCTTGGCCACCTCGCGTTTTGCCAGGCGCGCCTGTACCAGCGCATCAAGGCGCCCTCCGAGAAACTCCGCCACATGGCCCCACGAGAAGCGGAACACCAGCGCCGCCCCCGCCACCGCCAGCACGATCGCCAACAAGCCGGAGCCCGTAAATCCCAGCCACTTCACGCCAGCTGGCCCCACCAGGTACCCCAGCACGCCACCCGCATGCCCAGGCAGGAACGATTCAAACCGGTACAAACGCGACCATTCCAGCGCCGTGCTGGAACACATCAGCACCACCAGTCCACCCCAGAACGTGGCCCGGCGCACCAGAGGGCTGGCGGCGCCTGCCACCACTTCGCCCCCGCGCATCCAGCGCGCCAGCGACGACAGCCAGGCCCGCACGCCAGCCGCCACGCACCACCACACTGAAAACCCCAGCGCAAAGTAGCTGCCATCGGCCAGCCAGGCGCCAAAGCGCCCCGCCCAGTTGGCAACGGAGCGCGCGTCGCGGGCACCCGAGGTGGACCAGGCCGCATCCTGGGCCGAATAGCTGACCAGCGCCAGCAGCCAGAAAACCAGGGCCAGCAAGCCCACCACCAGGGCGATTTCGTGGCCAAAACGGGCGGCGCCCGTGCGGGGCGGCGACTTGGCCGCCGCCGATGCATTCAGGGTATTGAGGGAATAGGTCATAAACGTGCGGGGTGAGCTTACCCCATGCGTTGCGCCGGGCGCACCACCCGTCGCAGGGTCCGCCCCCCCGGATTTCAGCCCAGCGCGTTCAGCCGGTCCTTGAGCAGGGTAGCCCCGCTGGGCAGCGCCTCGATGAAGCCGCGCTCCTCCAGGTCTTTCATCACGCGGCTGACCATTTCGCGGGAAGCTCCCACCATCTTGGCCAGGTCCTGGCGGGAGATTTTGTCCTTGATCAGCAGCTGCCCCTGCGCATCGGGCACCGCAAAGTCCAGCAAGGCATGGGCCACCCGGCCGTACACATCCAGTAACGCGAGTGACTCAATCTTGCGATCTGCATGGCGCAGCCGCTTGACCAGCCCGCGCATCACCACCAAAGACATGGACGCGTTCTCGGTGAGACAACGTGCAAACTCCGCACGCCCCAGCATCAGCACGTCGGTCTGCACCTCGGCACGCACAGTGGCCGAGTGGGGTTCGTTGTCGATGATGCTCATCTCGCCCAGGTAGTCGCCCTGGGCGAGGGTGGCAAGAATCACCTCACGCCCCCGGCTGTCCGAGGTCATGACCCGGGCGCGCCCTGTGAGCAGGATGTACAGGGCATTGGACTTTTGCCCCTGCTCCACCAGCGCCTCGCCCCGCTTGAAGCGGCGTTTGATCACTGCGCCGCTGATCACCTCGGCCTGCGCCACCGTCAGCAGCGAAAACAAAGGTACCCGGCGCAGCAGGTCGAGGTTGGACAACATCGTGGACATGCAAACATCTCCTTTCAGGGGTGCGACCCAACCGGAGCCGCAACGGGTTATCAATGGGTTCTTACAATCACCGTGATTGAAAACGGGGCCACTCTCGCGAGCGGACGCCGGTTGATACTCGGCGGCTCAGCCCCCAGCTTTCCCAACAGCGCCCCATGTAGCGGGCGCAAAACACAGGCTTTTACCATGTCCACCACCCAACACGCGAAAGTTCTGATCCTCGGCTCGGGCCCTGCGGGCTACACCGCAGCGGTTTATGCCGCCCGCGCCAACCTGAACCCGGTGCTGATCACCGGCATGGCCCAGGGTGGCCAGCTGATGACCACGACCGAGGTGGATAACTGGCCTGCCGACGTGCACGGCGTGCAGGGACCGGAGCTGATGCAGCGTTTTCTGGAGCACGCAGAACGCTTCAAGACCCAGATCATCTTCGACCACATCAACAAGGTCGATTTCAGCAAGCGGCCCTTCACACTCACCGGCGACAGCGGTACCTACACCTGCGACGCATTGATTCTGGCCACTGGTGCATCGGCCAAATACCTGGGCCTGCCTTCGGAAGAAGCCTTCATGGGCAAGGGCGTGTCCGGCTGCGCGACCTGTGACGGCTTCTTCTACCGCGAGCAGGATGTCTGCGTGGTCGGTGGCGGCAATACGGCGGTGGAGGAAGCGCTGTACCTGTCGAACATCGCCCGCAAGGTCACCCTGGTGCACCGCCGCGACAAGTTCAAGGCCGAACCCATTCTGGTGGACAAGCTCAACGAGAAAGTGGCAGCGGGCAAGATCGAGCTCAAGCTGTTCCACACTCTGGACGAGGTGCTGGGCGACAACACGGGCGTGACCGGTATCCGCATCAAGAGTACAAAGGACGGCAGCACGGAAGACATCAAGCTGCAAGGTTGCTTCATCGCCATCGGCCACGCGCCCAACACCGAGATCTTCCAGGGCCAGCTGGAGATGGAAAACGGATACATCATCACCCAGGGTGGGCTCAAGGGTTTTGCCACACAGACCAGCGTGCCCGGCGTGTTTGCCGCAGGCGACGTGCAGGACCATGTGTACCGCCAGGCCATCACCAGCGCGGGCACCGGCTGCATGGCCGCGCTGGACGCCCAGCGCTTCCTTGAACAAGAGTCTTGATGAAAAAATGAGCTGCAGGTTATAATCTGCGGCTTTGCTGAATTCGGCCCGTTTTTGCGGTCCTCCGAAACAGGCAAATCGGGTTACCGCCACCCTTTCTGGCGAGGTGAGGCCGCAAGCCAACCTGGGCACACAGCCCAGGGCTCAGCGAACGGCCGTTAATCAGTATCGGAGTGTCCTCATGGCACGCGTCTGCGACGTAACGGGCAAGAAGCCCATGACGGGGAACAATGTTTCCCACGCCAACAACAAAACCAAGCGCCGGTTCCTGCCGAACCTGCAATACCGCCGTTTCTGGGTCGAGACCGAAAACCGTTGGGTGCGCCTGCGTGTTTCGAGCGCTGCCCTGCGTTTGATCGACAAGAACGGTATCGACTCGGTGCTCGCAGACCTGCGTGCCCGTGGCCAGGCTTAAGGAGTAGCACCATGGCAAGCAAAGGCGGACGCGACAAGATCAAGCTGGAATCCACTGCGGGTACCGGTCACTTCTACACCACGACCAAGAACAAGAAGACCATGCCCGAGAAGATGCTGATCATGAAATTTGATCCCAAGGCTCGCAAGCATGTGGAATACAAGGAAATGAAGCTGAAGTAATTCAGTCTCTTTCTTGTCATCCCAAAGGCCGCCCGGCATTCAGCCCGGCGGCTTTTTTCATGGCTGCAATCCACGCAGCCCGATGACTACAGCACCGCCTCCCGCCATCGACGACCTGTTCCCCACCAACTTCGAGAGCCAGCAGGTCCACATCCAATAAAAAACCGCTGAGGGCACAAAGCCCTGCAGCGGTATATGGGGAGGTGCGCCGGGGTCAGTGGTCCGACCGACAGCGCCACCAAGGCATTACATCAGGCCCGTGCAGCGCGCAGACTGATGGAGAACTCGCGCAGAGTGGCAATACCGCTCTCCTCGGCGCGGCGGCACCAGGCCTGCAAGTCGGCAGTGAGTTGCTCACGGGATTGCGAGGTGTTGAGCCACAGCTGACGCAGTTCTTCGCGCATGGTCACCATCTTGTCCAGGGCCGGATGCGCAGCGCGGGCCTGGGCCAGCTGGGGCAAGGCCCCCGCCGGCACCTTCTCGGCATCGCGATGCAGCCAGCGCTTGGCGGCCTTGAGCACCGATACATCGGCCTGACGGGCCTGCAGCGCGGCAATCTCATCCTTGCACGCCTTGCGCACACCACGCGCATAGCCCGCCATCACTTCATAGCGGTTGGCGATCAAGGCCTCCAGCGTCTTTTCATCAGCCACCGGCTTGACATCGCCCAGTTGCAACTTGGGTGGCACCTTCTTCACGGTAGCCCAGCCGATTTTCTTCATGAGGCTGATGTACACCCAGCCAATGTCAAATTCATACGGCTTGACCGAGAACTTGGCCGACGTGGGGTAGGTGTGGTGGTTGTTGTGCAGCTCTTCGCCGCCAATGATGATGCCCCAGGGCGACAGGTTAGTGCTGGCGTCCTGCGCCTCGAAGTTGCGGTAGCCCCAGTAGTGGCCCACACCATTGACCACCCCTGCTGCCCAGAACGGAATCCAGAGCATCTGCACCGCCCACACCGCGGCGCCCAGGGCGCCAAACAAGGCCAGGTTCAGGATGAGCATGAGGCCCACGCCCTGCCAGCCGTAGCGGGTGTACACATTGCGCTCCATCCAGTCATCGGGCGTGCCGTGACCGAACTTCTTGATGGTTTCCATGTTCTTGGACTCGGCGCGGTACAGCTCGGCGCCGCGCCACATCACCGTGTCCAGCCCGCGGGTCTGGGGGCTGTGGGGGTCATCCACAGTTTCACACTTGGCGTGGTGCTTGCGGTGGATGGCCACCCATTCCTTGGTCACCATGCCGGTACCAATCCACAGCCAGAAGCGGAAGAAATGCGAGGGGATGGCATGCAGGTCCAGCGCGCGGTGTGCCTGCGCGCGGTGCAGGAAGATCGTGACCGCAGCGATGGTGATATGGGTCGTGGCAAGGGTGTACAACACGATCTGCCACCAGGACAGGTTCCACAACCCATTTCCCAGCCAGTCAATGGCGGCGTTCAGTACAGCCCAGTCGGGTAACAGCATATTCACAAAAACCTTACTACAGAGAACCCGCTCACCAACGAAACAGGTCATTTATTTTAGATGGCCCGTTTCTGAACGGATCAGGGGAATCCACAGTATTTACGCTGGTTTACGGTGTTTAGAGCCCTACCTCCAGCGTTTCAGTCCTTTTTGGCCCAGATGGCGGCAAAAAACCCGTCGGTCTGATGCAGATGGGGCCATAAGCGCAAATAACCACTGCCCGATGCCCCCCCGCTGCACAAACCCTTGGCCCCCTCGACCTTGAGCTGCTCCAGCAGTTCACCTGCATCCAGCAGCTGGAAGTCGGGGTGTGTAGCGCTGAAGGCCTCGGCAATGGCCTCGTTTTCTTGCGGCAGGATGCTGCAGGTGGCATACACCAGACGGCCGCCCGGCTTGAGCAGGCGGGCTGCGCTGTCCAGGATGGCCGTCTGCTTGGCCACCAGCTCATCGATGGCCTTGGGCGACTGGCGCCATTTGAGGTCGGGGTTGCGCCGCAGGGTGCCCAGGCCCGAGCAAGGCGCGTCCACGAGGACGCGGTCGATCTTGCCCGCCAGGCGCTTGACGCGGTCATCACGCTCGTGGGCGATGGCGGCGGGGTGCACGTTCGACAGGCCGCTGCGGGCCAGGCGCGGTTTGAGCGCATCCAGGCGGTGAGCTGACACGTCAAAAGCGTACAGCCGCCCAGTGCTGCGCATGCTCGCGCCAATGGCCAGCGTCTTGCCCCCAGCGCCAGCGCAGAAGTCCACCACCATCTCGCCACGCTTGGCGTCGAGCAGCAGGGCCAGCAGCTGTGAGCCCTCGTCCTGTACCTCGATGGCGCCCCGCGTAAAGGCATCGAGCTTGGTCAGCGCGGGCTTGTCGTCAATGCGCAGGCCCCAGGGTGAATACGGTGTGGGATGCGCCTTGATGCCAGCTTTGGCCAGCTCCTTTTGCACATCGGCGCGCTTGTCCTTGAGGGCATTGACGCGCAAATCCAAGGGGGCGCTCTGGGCCAGACTTTCCACCAGCGGCCAGAAGCCATCGCCCAGCTGGTCCTTCAGGGGCTTGACCATCCATTCGGGCAGGTTGTGGCGATGGCGCTCCATCAGGTCATCGACCGTGACCGCATCGCACTGGTCCAGCCAGTTTTTCTCCTGGTCGGTCAACGCACTCTTGAGGAAATCGCGCGGGCCATAGAAACCCAGGATGGCCAGGCGGCGCTCCTTGGGACCCGAGCCTGACGGGGCCATGTGGTCAAACAGGAGCTTCTTGCGCAGAACGGTGTAAACCGTTTCAGCCAGCGTGGCGCGCTCGCGCGGCCCCAGGCCCCGGTTGTCGCGGAAGAAACGCGACACCACCGCGTCGGCGGGGTGTTCAAACGTGAGGGTGAGCCTGACCAGTTCGGCGCAGGCGTCGAGAAGAACTTTGGGATGCATCCTGCGATTGTCCCATTCCCGGCCAACCTGGCGACATCGCCCCCACCCGTTCAACGCGGGAGCCAAACCTCAACGGCCAAGTCGCTCCATGCGCGGCCTGGGCGTCAACGGGTATAGATCGGCTCGAACGCCGAGCGCTCGATCTGCTGCAGCGTCGGTGACTCGCCCGCCCACAGCACCAGCGCGGGGCCGGGCAGGCTCAGGTTACGCTCCAGCGCGCGGCACAGGTGGTAACGGCTTTCATCGTCCATGCCCGGCAGCTCGACAAACACCAGGTAGGCCCTGCGCTGGGGGTACTCGCGCAGGTTCTTGCGCACCAGCCAGCAGCGGGCCAGAGGAGCGCAGCGGGCCAGTTCGGATTGCAGTTCGGCCAGCTCGAAGGAGCTGAGGTCGTGCCGCACGATCTGGCTGAAGAACGAGGTGCCCGACAGCTCTTCCCAGGCCCGCTCTTCGGATTCTTGCGCGCGTTCCAGCCGCTTGCGCCACTGCTTGAAGGCGGCTGCATCGTGGTCCAGCCCCAGGCGTGGGGTCTCCAGCTCGGCCAATGCCGTGCGCGCGGCCCAGTAGCGGTCGCTGCTGCCTGTTTCCCACAGCCGGTGCAGCAGCTGGAGCTTGCCCTCCCGATCATCGTCCGCCAGGCAAGGCACCAGTCCACGCAGCGCAGAAGGGTATTCGGGGCTGCGCTGCAGTGCCAGCTCGTACAGGGCGCGCACATCGGCATGCGGGTCCAGGTGGCGCTTGAGGCGGGCCAGTTCCACCAGGTCGGCCGCACTGCTCTGTGCCGTCGATGCACCCAGGGCCTCGGCGCGTGCGCGCACGCGCCCCAGCCAGGCGTGGTGCTGCTTCCATTCGCTGGCATTGTCGCGGCACCATTGCTTGTCGAAATGTGCCACCCAGCGCTTGGCATCCGGTCCCAACAGGGCCAAAGCGTTGCCGCGCGACCAGTCAGGCAGCGTGGGCGTGGCATCCAGTGCCTCGATGCGGTCGCGCAGGCCGGGGTGGGTGTCGTCCAGATTGCTCAAGCGCTTGAGCGCCTGGCGCAAGGCGTCGTTGGCAAAGGCTGCATCGGGGGCCTTGGCCAGGGCACGGCGCATGCTGCGGTAAGGCCCCACCGGCAACGGACTGCCCGCCGCGGCACACCAGTGGCTGCCCCAGAACTCTGCCTGCAGCCACGCGCCCCGGATCTCGATTTCGGCGAGGGCCGCAGCGGTCACGTCGCGGCCCAGCAGCTTGCCAGCGATCCGGTCGGCTTCGTACTCATCCTGGCGGGCCAGCGCAAAGGTCTTGGCAGAGAAACGCGGAAAGTACCAGCGCATGAACAGCTGGGTGGCGGCAGCGACCGGGCCTTCATCGTCGGCCAGGCTGTGGTTCAGGCGCATCCACGACAGGCGCGTGCGGTAGATCCAGGCCGCAAAGCGGCCATGGTCGCCCCGCAGGTGGCCGTACTCGTGCGCCAGCACCGCCAGGAATCGCGGCCGGTCGAGCGCCATCAACAGGGGCAGGCCAATGCTCAGGTGATTGACGGCGCCGCCCAGCAGCCCAAAACGCGGCAGTTGCTGGATGCTGGCATTGAACTCGTCGGTCAGCGTGACCTTGTGGATAGGGGGGCCCTTGATCTTGCGGCGGATGCGCGCCAGCGCTTCAAACAGGTCGGGTGCATCCAGCGCTGTGATCTCCACGCCCTGGGGCTCATCAAACCGCACCCACAGCGCACGCAGGCTCACCCACAGCAGACCTCCGGCACCCAGCAGGGCCCACAGCATCGCGAAACGAAAGCGCCCCTGCAGCAACTGGGGCACCACCCACAGCAAAATACCCACGGCCAGTGCCATACACCCCAGCACCCATGCATAACCCAGGGCGGCAAACGCAGCCACACTGCGGCGGTACGCGCGACTGTTCTCGGCGCTGGCATGCTCGCTCATGCGCACCATGTGCACAAAATCTGCCTGATCCACGGGCGTCCCTCACTCTGGTTGATTTTTTTCAGCCGCCATCCTAACCATTCACGCCACCGCAACACCATGACCGACGACGACCTGCCCGAGCTCATCCGCACGCCACCCGGCCTGTACCGCCACTACAAGGGCATGCTCTATGAAGTGATCGACACCGTACGCCACAGCGAGACGCTGGAGCCCATGACGCTGTACCGCGCGCTTTATGGCCAGCGCGGCCTGTGGGTGCGGCCGGCCGCCATGTTTGAGGAGCAAGTGCTCATCGATGGCGTGCTGCGCCCCCGGTTTGAAAAATGGGAGGGCGAAGCTCCCGCCGCCTGAGCCCTACTGATATCCGGCGAAAGCGCGCGGAAACACCGCGGCCACCACCAGCCCACCGCCCGGTGCATTGCGCAGCGCCAGTTGGCCACCGTGGCGCCGCACGATGTCGCTGGCGATGGTGAGCCCCAGCCCCACCCCGCCGCTCTGGCGATTGCGCGAGGCCTCCACACGGTAGAAGGGCTCCAAGACCCGGTCCAGCTCCTCGGGCGGCAGGCCCGGGCCGTGGTCGCGCACCTCGATGGTCAGGGCGTCTGCCGCATCGCGCAGCGTGACCTCGGCACTGCCGCCGTAGCGCACGGCATTGCCCACCAGGTTGTCCAGGCAACGCCGCAGTGCCACGGCCTGCACGCGCAAGGGGGCAGCCTGCCCCGCCACGGTGACGGCGTGGCCCATCGCCACCTGGTCGTCCGCCATGCTGTCCACCAGGGCCTGCACATCCAGATGCACCCAAGCCTCCGCACCCGCCACGCCGCGCAGGTAATCCAGCGTGGAGGCAATCATGGCGTCCATTTCGGCAATGTCGCGCCGAAACAGCTGCTGCGCCTGGGCGTCGCCCAGGCTTTCGGTGCGCAGCCGCAGCCGCGTCAGGGGCGTGCGCAAATCGTGCGACACGGCCGCCACAAAGCGGTCGCGCTCGGCCAGTTGCTGGCGGATGCGCGCCTGCATCTGGTTGAACACACGGCTGGCGTCGCGGCATTCCAGCGTGCCGTCCTCGGGCAACGGGGTCCGGTGGATGTCACGCCCCAGCTCCTGTGCGGCCGTAGCCAGCCGGCGCATGGGGCGCGACAGCCAGCGCGCAGCCCACCAAGCTGCAGCCACCAATGCGGCCAGGCGCACACTGATGTCCAGCAGCAGGCCCAGCTGCAGCGAGGGAGGTGCGTTCCACAAGCCCGGTGCGGGCCCCGGCGGCGGCAATAGGCGCCCATCGGCCGCCAATGCGTGCGGCGGCGGGCCGGGCGGGTGGCCTGGATGGGCAGGGCGCAGCTCGAACATCAGCGTCAGCGCCAGCACATGGCTCACGATGACGGCGGCGATGAGCAGCAGGGCGAGCCTGCCAAACAGGGTGTCAGGCATGCAGCGCTGGACTGCAGCGCGCAGCTGCGATTGCGTGGGCGTCAGTGGGGCCACCCTACCTGCCCTTGCAGCGACTGCACGTTGAACAGATACCCGGCACCGCGCACGGTGCGGATCATGGAAGGCGACCGCGGGTCGTCCGCAAGCTTGCTGCGCAGGCGTGACACCAGCAGGTCGATGCTTCGCTCGAATGCATCCATGGCCCGGCCGCGGGCCTGCTCCATGAGCTGGTCGCGGCTGAAAACGCGGCGCGGCATGCGCAAAAAGGTGCACAGCAAACGGAACTCGGCATTCGACAAGGGCACCACCATGCCCCCGGGCGACACCAGATGCCGCTCCAGGCTGTGCAGCGTCCAGCCATCAAACCGCACCACTTCGTCGGGGCCCTGCCGCACAGGTGCCTCGGCGCCGCGCGTGCGGCGCAGCACGGTCTGGATGCGGGCTACCAGCTCACGCGGCTCGAAGGGTTTGCCCATGTAATCGTCCGCGCCCATCTCCAGCCCCAGCACGCAGTCATACGGGTTGGCGCGCGCGGTGAGCATGATGATGGGCACCCGCGAGCGCTCACGCAGCTCCCTTGCCAGCGTGATCCCGTCGGTGCCGGGCAGCATCACATCCAGCACCACCAGGCCGATGGGCTGGGCGGCCATCTGGGCGCGCATCGTCTGCGCGTCACAGGCCGCGTG
This sequence comes from Acidovorax sp. K2F, assembly GCF_025246485.1. Lineage (NCBI taxonomy): Bacteria > Pseudomonadati > Pseudomonadota > Betaproteobacteria > Burkholderiales > Comamonadaceae > Acidovorax > Acidovorax sp. K2F. The sequence goes on along the minus strand of NZ_JAOBSQ010000025.1, from coordinate 11,528 downwards.
GGCGGCATAGCCAAAGCGGGTCAGGTAGTCGGTGAGGAGTGTGGTGATCTCGACATCGTCGTCCACCACCAGGATGTGTTGCATGGGCAGGCACAGGCACAAAAGAACGCACCAAGTTTAGGGAGGCTGCGCACCCTGCTCGGGGCAATCTGGCGGGCCTTTGCCCCCCTGTTCATGCCTTGCATCTGCCCTTTGTATCGGCCTTGGTACAAAGCGGACAAACCCTGGAGACACGCGCACCCAAGAATGGGATCGGGCCATGGCTGAGGGCTTCCGCAGTGGAGGGCCCGGCACCGGTCCACCTTTGGAACGAAAGGAACAACGATGACGACCATCAGTAGCGTCAGCAGTGCCTGGTCCAGTGCGAGCGTGCAGCGGGCATCGCGCCCGGGGCCTTCGCCGGAGCGGCTGCTGTCCAAGATCGATACCGACGGTAGCGGCGGCGTGAGCGATACCGAATTGCAGGGCCTGCTGGACAACGTGGCGAAGAAGACCGGCGCCAGCAGCCAGACCAGCGCGGCCGACCTGGTGAAGCAATACGACGCCAACGGCGACGGCAGCCTGAACGCCGGCGAGCTGGGCAAGACTCTGCAAAGCGTGCTGCCACCGCCCCCCTCCACCATGGCATTTGCCCAGTCGCGCGGTGGCGAAGGCAGCAGTTCGGCCACCAGCGCCACCGGCCAGGCGGGCGACGACCTGTTTGGCAAAGTGGACAGCGACGGCGATGGCGCCGTGAGCAAGACCGAGCTGCAGGCCCTGCTGGAGGCCATGTCCGGCGGCACCGCCAGCCAGACCGGCGTGAGCAGCGACGACGTGTTCAGCCAGCTGGATACCGACGGTGATGGCAGCCTGACGCAGGCCGAGTTCGATGCGGGCCGCCCCTCAGGCCCCGGCGCGGGTGCCGATGACATGCAGGCCATGGGCGGCATGCCACCACCTCCGGGTGGTCCGGGTGGTCCGAGGGGTGCAGGTGGCGCTGACGCCGCATCCGACAGCAGCTCGGCGACCAGCTACGACCCCCTGGACACCAACGAGGATGGCAAGGTCTCCGCCGCCGAGCGCCTGGCGGGCGGAACCAGTACGGCCGAGCAGGACGCCATCACCGCGCTGTTCAACGCCATCGACACCGACGGCGATGCCAGCATCAGCGCCAGCGAGTCGAAGGCGTTCATCGACCAGCTGACCAGCCAGGTGCAGTCCACCACCAGCACCAGCACCGAGTCCACCGGCCGCAACGACCTGGCGCGGCTGGCCGACTTTGCGCGGCAGCAGTACGAACGCGCCGCCAGCGACTGGCGCACGGCGTCGAACACCAGCAGTCTGAGCGCCGTGGCCTGACAAGGTGTGAACGACCCGGCGGCGCCCTCCGGGCACCCCTGATTTCTGGCCGCACAGTGCGATTCGCCCGTCAGTTGACGAGCTGTGCGAGCCAGAAACCGGCCCCGGGGCTGGTGGATGGGCCCTGGGACACGAAATCTGATCCAAATCGGCCAGATGCGCTAGTGCATCATGCCTTGATAGCTATAAATTCAGTAGCAATTTCCCTGCCAGCGTGGGAGCGGTGGGCACCCCACGCGCCCGGCCTGCCTCGCCCCGACCTCACCTCCTACAGGGAGCGCACCAGCGCCCGCACGGCGCGGGGGTAGATCACATGCTCCTGGGTCAGCACCCGGGCGGCCAGCGTCTCGGCGGTGTCGCCCGGCAGCACCGGCACCACGGCCTGGTCCAGGATGGGGCCCACATCCAGCTCGGCCGTCACCTGGTGCACCGTCACGCCCGCAAACTTGCATCCCGCGTCGATGGCGCGCTGGTGCGTGTGCAGCCCGGTAAAGGCCGGCAACAGCGAAGGGTGGATATTGATGAGCCGCCCGGCGTAGTGCGCCACAAACCCTGGCGTCAGGATGCGCATGAACCCCGCCAGCACCACCAGGGCAGGCTGGTGGCGGTCGATGGTGGCCGCAAGCTCGGCATCAAAAGCCTCGCGGCTGGCAAACGCCTTGTGGTCCAGCGCCTCGGCGGCGATGCCCTGCTCGCGCGCAAACACCAGCCCGGCGGCCTCCGGTTTGTTGCTGATGACGGCCGCCACGCGGGCGCCGTAGCGCTGCTCCCAGCGCTCCTGCTGTGCCGTGCGGACGATGGTGGCCATGTTGGAGCCGCCGCCAGAGATCAGAATGACGATGTTCTTCATAAATTGCCCCGGATTATCCCAGCCATGCCTTTTGATCCTGCGACCCGCCCACTTACCCCCAACGAAGCCCGCGTGCTCGCCACCCTGATGGAAAAGGCGCGCACCGTGCCCGACAGCTACCCCATGTCGCTCAACGGCCTGGTCACCGGCTGCAACCAGAAAACCAGCCGCGACCCGGTGATGAACCTCAGCGACGCCGAGGCGCAGGAGGCACTGGATTCGCTCAAGCTGCTGACGCTGGCGTTTGAGAGCAGCGGCAACCGCACCACACGCTGGGAGCACAACTTTCAGCGTGGCGTGGGCGTGCCCGAGCAGTCGGCCGTGCTGCTGGGCTTGCTGATGTTGCGCGGCCCGCAGACGGCGGGTGAGCTGCGCATCAACGCTGAGCGCTGGTACCGGTTTGCGGACATTTCGTCGGTCGAAGCCTTTCTGGACGAGTTGCAGGAGCGCAGTGCCGAAAAGGGTGGCCCGCTGGTCGTGCAGCTGCCCCGCGCTCCCGGCGCGCGCGAGCAACGCTGGGCGCATTTGATGTGCGGGCCGGTGGACACCACCGCCAGCCATGCGCCCGCAGGCAGTGCGAGCGCCAGCCCATCGCCCGCGCTGCAGGCCCGCGTGGACGCTCTGGAGGCCGAAGTGGCAAGCCTGCGCAACACCGTGCAGCGCCTGTGCGCCGAGCTGGGCATTTCCCCTGAGTTCAGTCCAATGTCGCCACCCGGACAGGAATAAAACGAACGACCGTGCTACAAATGCAGTATCACTAGGAGACGCACCGCATGGATCTCGCATTCACCCCCGAAGAGCAGGCCTTTCGCGAAGAGATTCGCGCTTGGGTTCACGCCAATCTGCCCAAAGAAATCTCTCACAAGGTCCACAACGCCTTGCGCCTGACCCGCGAGGACATGCAGGGCTGGGCCAAGATTCTGGGAAAAAAAGGCTGGCTGGGCTTTGGCTGGCCCAAAGAGTTTGGCGGCCCGGGCTGGACTGCCGTGCAAAAGCACCTGTTTGAAGAAGAGTGTGCGCTGGCCGGTGCGCCCCGCATCATCCCCTTCGGCCCCGTGATGGTGGCCCCGGTGATCATGGCGTTTGGCAACGCCGAGCAGCAAAAGCGCTTTTTGCCCGGCATCGCCAGCGGCGAAGTCTGGTGGAGCCAGGGCTACAGCGAACCGGGCTCGGGCTCGGACCTGGCCAGCGTCAAGACCCGCGCAGAGCGCGTGGGCGACAAGTACATCGTCAACGGCCAGAAGACCTGGACCACCCTGGGCCAGCATGGCGACTGGATGTTCAACCTGGTGCGCACCAGCACCGAGGGCAAGCCCCAGACCGGCATCTCCTTCCTGCTGCTCGACATGAAGTCCAAGGGCGTCACCGTGCGCCCCATCAAGCTGCTGGACGGCGAGTGCGAGGTGAACGAGGTGTTCTTCGACAACGTCGAAGTGCCTGCCGAGAACCTGATCGGCGAAGAGAACAAGGGCTGGACCTACGCCAAGCACCTGCTGAGCCACGAGCGCACCAACATCGCCGACGTGAACCGCAGCAAGCGCGAGCTGGAACGCCTGAAGCGCATCGCCAAGACCGAAGGCGTGTGGGATGACCTGCGCTTCCGGGACCAGATCGCCCTGCTCGAAGTGGACATCGTCGCTCTGGAAATGCTGGTGCTGCGCGTGCTGTCCGCCGAAAAGTCGGGCAAGAACTCGCTCGACATCGCGGGCCTGCTCAAGATCAAGGGCAGCGAGATCCAGCAACGCTACGCCGAGCTGATGATGCTGGCCGCCGGCCCCTTTGCCATGCCCTTCATCGAAGAGGCCATGGAAGCTGGCTGGCAGGGCAACTTCCCCGGCGGCGTCACCGCCAACGCGCCGCTGGCGTCCACCTACTTCAACCTGCGCAAAACCACCATCTACGGTGGCAGCAATGAAGTTCAACGCAACATCGTCGCGCAGACGGTTCTGGGCTAAGGAGACAAGAACATGGATTTCGATTTTTCTGACGACCAGGAGCAACTGCGCGACGCCGTGCGCAAGTGGGTGGACAAGGGCTACACGTTCGAGCGCCGCCGCGCTGCCGTGGCCGCAGGCGGTTTTGACCGCGCCGCCTGGGGCGAACTGGCCGAGCTGGGCCTGACCGCCCTCACCGTGCCCGAAGCGCACGACGGCATGGGCCAGGGCGCCATCGATGCGATGGTCGTGGCCGAAGAACTGGGCCGCGGCATTGTGCTGGAGCCGATTGCGCAAGCCTTCATTGCCAGCAGTGTGCTGTCGCACTACGCACCGGCCGACGTACAAGGCGCCTGGCTGCCCCGCGTGGCCAGCGGCGAAGCCCTGGTGGTGCTGGCCCAGCAGGAGCGCAAGGCGCGCTACCGCCTGGACGTTTGCGATGCAAAAGCGGCCAAAGCGCAATCAGGATATGCGGTAACAGCTATCAAAAGCGTAGTACCCACTGGCGACAAGGCCGACGCCTTCATCGTGCCTGCGCAACTCGACGGCAAGATTGCACTCTTCCTGGTCGAACGCACGGCGAGCGGCGTGACCACGCAGGGCTACGTCACTCAAGATGGCAGCCGCGCCGCCGAGGTGCAGCTGGCCAACGCCCCCGCCACGCTCATCACCACCGACGGCCTGGCCGCGCTGGAACTGGCCGTGGACACCGGCATTGCCGCCGCCTGCGCCGAAGCCGTGGGCGTGATGGACAAGACCGTGGCCATCACGGTCGAATACATGAACCAGCGCAAGCAGTTTGGCGTGTTCATTGCCAGCTTCCAGGCGCTGCGCCACCGCGTGGCCGACATGAAGATGCAGCTGGAGCTGGCCCGCTCGATGAGCTACTACGCCAGCCTGAAGCTGGGCGCCCCCGCCGCCGAACGCCGTGCCGCCATGGCCCGCGCCAAGGTGCAGCTGGGCCAGTCGATGCGCTTTGTCGGCCAGCAAGCGGTGCAACTGCACGGTGGCATTGGCGTGACGGACGAATACATCGTGAGCCACTACTTCAAGAAGCTCACTCAGCTGGAAGTGACTTTTGGCGACACGCTGCACCATCTGGGCGAAGTGTCCGCCCGCATGCAAGACACGGCGGGCGTGTTTGCCTGATGTGAACTGACGCAGGCGCGTAACACCCGCAAACGATGCTCGTGGATTACCCAGTCCACGGGCATTTTTTCTTTTTGGAGACTCCCCCATGAATCACGCATTCCTGTTGCCACGCCGATCCCTCTTGCTGGCAGCCGCTGCGGCCGCCGGCCTGGCGCTGGCAGGCTGCGCCACCCAGAGCCCCAGCCTGGCAGAAGCACCGCCCATCGTCTTTGTGCATGGCAACGGCGACACCGCCGCGCTGTGGCAGACCACCGTCTGGCGGTTCGAGTCCAACGGCTGGCCCCGCGAGCGCCTGCACGCCATCGACGTGCCCTACCCCCTGTCGCGCGATGAGGACGCCAAGCCCCAGCCGGGCCGCACCTCGGCCGCAGAGCACATGGCCTACCTCAAGGCCGAAGTGGACAAGGTGCTCAAAGCCACAGGCGCCCGCCAGGTCGTGCTGGTCGGCAACTCGCGCGGCGGCAATGCCATCCGCAACTACATCTACAACGGGGGCGGCGACAAGACGGTGAGCCACGCGATCCTCGGCGGCACACCCAACCACGGCGTGTGGGCGATACCGGGGTTCCGAGAAGGCAACGAGTTCTCGGGCACAGGCCCCTTCCTCAAAGCGCTGAATGCCCCCAAGAACGCTGCGGGCGACGAAGTGAGCGGCCCGGTGAAATGGCTGACCATCCGCTCGGACAACAACGACAAGTTCGCCCAGCCCGACGGTCTGTGGATCGGCCAGAAAGGCACGCCCACCAACGTGACCGCCACCGGCCCCGAACTCAAAGGTGCCACCAACGTGGTGATTCCGCGCATCGACCACCGCGAGACTTCGTACTCCCCCGTTGCGTTTGAAGCCACCTACCGCTTCATCACCGGCAAGGCCCCCGCACGCACCGAGATCGCTGCGGAGAAATCCGTAGTGATCAACGGCAAGGTCACGGGCCTGGGGGTGGACTCTGCCGACCCCAAGACCGGCAACTTCAGCAACAACCTGCCCCTGGCGGGTGCCCAGCTGGAGGTGTACGCCACCGACTCCGCCACTGGTGCTCGCACGGGCAACCCGCTGCTGCGAAAGACAGTGGGTGCAGATGGCCAATGGGGTCCGTTAGTGGTTGCACCCGGCGCACCCATCGAGTTCGTAATCACCGCACCTGGATATGCCACCACCCACATCTACCGCAGCGGCTTTCCGCGCAGTAGTGACCTCATCCATCTGCGCGCAGAACGCATGGCCGATGCCGACAAGGGCGCCGAGAGCGTTGTGACCTTGACCCGCCCGCGCGGCTACCTGGACCCGGAGCGCGACAAGATGCTGCTGGATGGTGCAGTGCCTGCGGGCGTGCCCGCTGGCGCCGGAGTGGCATCTGCCAAGGTCAAGCCCGCGGGGGGCGTGCGCAGTATTGCCGCCGAATTCAATGGCGAGCGCGTCGTGGGGCAAACATGGCCTGCCGCGCAAGGCCACGTCGTCATGCTGGAAGTCAGCCAGTAGTTGGCCGATATTCCGTAGCCTGCTTCAAGGCGACGCATTAATTTGAGGGCACAGGCTCGTCAGTGCGAGTGCCCTGCATGTCCGTGGCTTTCCGCGCGCTTGCGGTCTTCCACGACGTTCACAGTCGCTCCATTGGGCAGCACCATGTCCCCTGCCCGCTGCGTTGCGCCACACGCACCCAACCAGCGGCCCTCGAACTCGGTACGCCCTGGAGCGAAACGCACAGGTTTGGAATAAGTGACCTCAAAGACGCCACGGTAGGCGGTTTGAAGGTCGCCTGACAGTTGTACCGTGGCGTCCACGCGGTTATCGTGCACATAGCAAACGGTGCGCACCTCACTGCCATGTGCATTTTTCTTTACTCTCACTTTGTGACAATGCTCCTGGCCGGGCACGATCGCAAGCAACATGATCGGCTCCGCCTGGCGATCAGTGCATTGCAAAACCTTCTGCTCATTCGCTACCGAGTTGCCGGTACTGCGGACCGTGACCTCCCAGAGCCCCGGCTTTCGCGCTGGCATCTGCTGCGCATTTGCAGATTGGATAGCGACAACACCCATCCACACGCCCAGGCCAGCAAGGCACGACCAGCGTGCGACATGCGCAATCTGTCTCATCAAAAATCTCCAGTAAAAAGGGGCTGGCCGCGCTTGACGGAACACTCCAGCCCCAAACTTCACGCTTCCTGACAGGCTCAGCGCGCCTGTCGGCGGTGGAAGTAGATGAAGAACGCAGCCATCAATGCTGACAATATCAATAGCCCCCATTCGGACAAAGTTGGAATGGATGCTGGAACGGCGATCGCCACAAAAGTCACGCTCACCGTACAAGACGCGTTGACCGGGTTCGTCGTATAGGTATTGCCAACCAGGGTGCCCCCGCACGCTCCGCCACTGGTTGCGATACGCGCCACAAAGCCAGGGTCGGGCGTCACTGTGTAGACCACGGTGTTACCGGGGGCTGCAACATTGGTCACCCCCAAGGGCGTGACAGTGCCATTGGCGCCTGCGGTTGCCGTCACGGTCAGCGGTGCAAAGCTGAAAGCCACATTGCAATCGGCGGTCACTGGGTTGACGGTGTAGGTGTTGCCGGTCAGCACGCCAATGCAGGATCCACTGGCGCTGGCGACGTTGCCTGCGTTGGGGGTGAGCGTGTAGGTCACAGTCCCTCCCACTGGCACAGTGCGCGAGCTAGCGGGAGTCACAGTTCCCCCGGTTCCAGACGTCATCGTGACAGTAGCGGACAGCGCGAAATTGGCGACTACAGCGGCGTCCGCAGTCATGGCAGGCACGGTACATGGGTTGGCGGTGCCCGTACATGCACCCGACCAGCCGGTGAAAATGCTGCCCGATGCCGCAGTGGCGGTGAGTATGGCCTGGCCACCGTCTGCCACTGGGAGCGTGCATGAGGCACCGCAGTTCATGCCGGCAGGCACACTGACCACCGTGCCACTGCCCGCACCCGACTTGGTCAGGCTCAGGTTGTGCAGCGTTGCGGCTACCGAGTTGGTGTCGCCAGCAGTGTTGTTGGCGGTGTTGCGATCCGTGATGCCTGCGGGAGTTCCAATGTTGAAGACCGTGGATGCCGAAGTTGGCCCAGTCACGGTCGCACCGAAGGTGAGCGTGACACTCCCCCCTACCGGGATGTCCAGCAGCACGCCGCCTCCGGTCAGCGCGCCCGCAGCAGGCGCTCCGCCCTGACACGATCCCCCCCCTGTGCCGCTGCATGTCCAGTTGCCCACCGTGAGGCCCGCCACAGTCGGCTGAGTCAATGTCGATCCAATCACAGGAACCGGCCCGTTATTGCTCACCACCACGGTGTATGTGGAGGAGCTGCCCACAGCGGTGGCCGATGCACCATCGCTCACACCGACCACCAAATCCGTCAACGTTGCGCCACTGACAACACGGGTCTGCACCAAGGGGCCCAGTACCGTGCTGGCCCCAGTGGCCGACATGGAGTAAGTGCCATGGTTGAGCGAGTTGGTCGGACTGCTAGTACTTGCACCAGCCGGCACACCCCATACGATCTCGAAAGTCCCGCTCTGGTGGTCGACCAACGAGCCGAAGTCGCAAGTCACCGTACCCGCCGAACCCACCGCCGGTGTCGTGCAGGTCGCGCCGGCAGGTGCTGTCATCGACTGAAACACCGCATCGACGGTGGCAGTGTTGGCAGCGTTCCGCACTTGCGGGCTCTGAGCGCTGACTATGCTGTTGAAAACCATTACCCCGCTGTTGTTGCTATAGGTGTAGGTGTAGGTCACGTTGTCGCTCGGCTGGGCCGTGGTGGGGCCAGTGGCAGTGACCAGCAAACCGGCAAAGAAGGGACCGATCGAATCCACATAGACCTCCCCCGAGTGACCACCCTGACTGCAACCTGCTGCGATCACCTCGACTTCGACGGTATCGCCTACATCCAACAGTCCATTCCCAGGAGCAACGTCAATTGCCTGCCAGCCGGTGTACTGGTAGCCGCCCAGGGTCTGCCATGGCACACCGGGCTGCGCTGCAAAGTTGAATGTGTAGAACAGGCGCGTGCCCTTGGTGACGTTACGCACTTCGACGTAGAAATAGGCTTGCTGCTCAGGGCTGTGGCCGCCGTCCTGGATCACCGGTGCGACAGCCATGCGCAAGTGCACTTTGCCATCCACAGGGTCCACATCGGCAAGCAACATCTGGGCGGACTGCTGGATTCCGCTGGCACGGTTGTTGTTGCCCCGTGCGTTGATCCGTGCGCTGTATGAGCCCTGAAACGGGATGGCGAGGGCTTGTCCTGGTGCGTCCGGCGCGCTCGCTGGCGTACCGGATGCCGTACTCACCACCTGCGTCACCGGGGCTGTGACCGGGGGCTGCAAATTCAGATGGCTTTTCTGGGTGGGAGGAAACGTAGCAATACCGTTGTTGCGGTAGTTGGTCACCGTCCAGCCCGTGAAATCTCCACTTTCGAAATTGCCGTTAACCACCCCCGCCTGTGCGGTGGATGCAAAACACAGCGCCGCAACAAAGAGTGCGAACACTCCACGCAGGCAGCGCAGAACTACGGTCCGCAGTGCCATCCAGTTATCGATCGTTTTCAACACTTTCCCCTCTTGGTAAACCGCAAAGCTCCACGGATAGCTGCGGGCTGACTCACACGAAAAATTCGCATCCAACGGCTGGCGTGCAGACAAGCCTCTCCCCTCGTTGGCATTCAAGCCATCGAAAGAGATTCGGTATCTGATGGGATGGGTGGGCGGTGCTGCGCCAGCGCAGCAGGCGAAGCCCTTGGGCAGGGCTATGTCACGAAGACGAGCCCCTTGCCGAACACTGCACGCACCGGCAAGGGCGTGCCAGTGATTTCCAGGGTTTTGCGGCGCAACCGGTTGAGCGCCGACTCGATACGGTGGAAGTCGTCCTCCAACCCTCTTCCACCCACGGCCTGCATCAAGATCTGCTTGCTGACAACCACGCCCTTCGTCTTGAAAAGACAAGTCAGGAGTTCAAGTTCACGGGTGGTGAGAGGCACCAACATTTGATTGGGCGCGCGCAAGGCCGCATTCGCAGCGTCGAGTTGCCAGGGAACAGCAACTGACGCGTCGATCTCCCCTTGCAAGCGCTTGCTGCGTAACTGGGAACGGATGCCAGCCACGAGTTCCTGCATGTCCACAGGCTTCACAAAATACTGCAATGCACCGGCATCGAGACCCCTGATCCGACTGTCGAGATCGGCACGGGCAGTCATGAGTACCGTGGGGACGCCCTGAGAAGCCAACCGGGTGAGCAAGCTGAGTCCGTCTTCTCCTGGCAACCCGATGTCGATGATCACCAAATCCACGCGCGACTGCAGCAGACGAACGTAGAAGTCCTCTGCGGACTCCGCGCCCCAAGACTGAAAGCCAGAACGCGCCAGAAATCGGCACACATTGCTGCGGATGTCTTCGTCGTCTTCTACGACAGCAATGATGGGTTCAGCAGACATGAGAAAAATGGGAGCGAATCGGGAAGTGAGCTTGCGTAACATTGTGTCAGCGCATCGAACTGCCAGCCACGCACAAGAACTCTCAAGAACTCACAGAATCGATGCATCAAAAGCCCTCACGAACAACGTCCTTCCCCCTGACCGCACTTTGGCTCTGTGTTCTGCTTTGGTACAGCCTGCTATGCGTACCGGCACAAGCGCTGGAATCGCAAACCAGTTGGCAGCTGGGTTGGGACATCCCCATGGACAGACTGGATGATGAAAGCGGGAACCTGGAACCAGAGGCAATCAGCGCCATTCCAGCGGAACGAGCGACATCCCGACTTAAAGCGCCTTTGAACGGTGGGTATCTGCGCCATACCGTTTGGCTGCGTTTCAAGGTGCCTGCCCTCCCCCCCGAACATGAACCGGGGGATCTGTGGCTGCTCGCACAACCGACCTATCTTGACTATGTGACCCTGTACCAGAAGGGCAGCGATGGTGCGTGGTATCAGCAGGACAGCGGCGATCTGGTGCCCACGGATCGCAAACCGGGCGTTCGGCAACATCTGTTCCGTTTGACGCCTGGCCAAGTGGCTCTCATCCGAATTCGTACGTCCAGTGCGACGCAGTTCCACGCGGACATTCTCGACACCTATGCACTCGCAACCACCGTAGCGTCCGCAGAGCGCCTCATGGGGCTCTACTTCGGCGCCATGGCCGCTCTTCTAGTCGGCATCTGGGCCGCTACCGTCATTTTCCGTACCCGTGCGCTCTTCTCGCTCGCGGTCCTGGTGACCGCCAGTGCAATTCATGTCTTCAACGTGCGGGGTTATTC
>NZ_JAOBSQ010000024.1:0-6082 GCF_025246485.1 Acidovorax sp. K2F | reverse complement strand
GGTTATTCAAGCCTCTGGTCTCCACCGGACTTCATCTTCTGGGACAGCAACGCGGTGAGCATAGGAGCCTTTCTGCTACCCGCAGCGCTGGCGTGGCAGATCAAGGAGCAACTGACACGCAATACGCCCTACCGGTGGACCGACAGATTTCTGACATTCCTCATCGCTGTAAATGTGCTGGGCGCATTCAGCGGGCCTTTGGGTTTCTACCCGGATGTGGCGTGGGTCAATCTGATCTCTCTGCTGGCCAGCGACATCGTAGGAATATCACTGTGCTGGCTGGCCTTACAGCGGCGAGACCGCCTCGGTCCGCATGTACTTTTGCTCCTGGCATACGGTCTGCACTGCGTGTGCGGTGTGCCGATCGCCATTCTCATGACGGGTCAGATTCAATGGAACGTCGATGCGACATTGATCTGGCAACTTGAGGCCATCGTGTTCACCGCCCTGCTGGCCAGTGCGGTGTTCGTGGGGATGGTGACCCGGTATCGAAAAGCCCAGCGTGCCAAGGACCAGGCCATAGAACGGCTGGCGCTGTCCGAGCAGTCGCTGGAGGAACGCATCCTGCAGCGGACCACGGAGCTCTCGGCGGCCCAAGTCGCGCTCGCGACATCGCTTGAAAGCGAGCGAGCCTTGCGACATGAACAACGGCAGTTCTTCCACATGATCAGCCATGAATTCCGAACCCCTCTGACCGTGATCGATAGCGCTGCAGCAGAGCAGCAGAGTTTTCCATCCGCCGAACTGCAGCCCCAGGTAGATCGAGCCGCACAGATACGCAGAGCCAGCAGGCGCCTGACCGCATTGGTCGACAGTTGTCTGATCAATGAACGGCTGGACCACAGCGGCCTCGCGCTGCAGGCATCACCGGTCAAGGTCAGTGACTTGCTTCACCACGCCGCTCAACTCGTGCACTGGTCGCCGCGCCACCACTTGCAGCTTTTTACCGACTCAGCGCCTCTGGAATGGGTCTGCGACGCGACACTGGTGCACATTGCCCTATCCAACTTGGTGGACAACGCTGTGAAGTATGCGACCGCTGGAGAAATATTTATTGCGGCGCAAAAAGGTGAGACAGGACTGCTTGAAATCTCTGTGGCCGACGAAGGCTCTGGAATGTCGCTGGACGTGATGAACCGCATTTTTGAACAGTTTGAGAGAGGCGACCGTACGGACCAAAGCAAGGGATTTGGCCTTGGACTGTGGGTTGCGCGCCGCATTGCACGCCTGCACGGGGGCGACATCACCGTCCAGTCCAGCGAGGGCCAAGGCGCCTGCTTCACATTGACGCTGGCCTCACAGCGCATCAGGCCGAGCGGGAGATAAGGTACTCCTATCACCCGCCAGCCAGAAAGCTGAACGGGCTGAATCCTGGATAATCATCTCTCGCATTTCTTGTTGACGCCGGCCCTCCTACGTCCGGCAGGCCGCCCAGCGGTCTATTTTCAAAACTCCAGCACCCATGAGCGCCACAGCGACCGACCCCAACCTTCAGCACCTGACCAAGGCCCGCAAGCAAATTGCACAAGGCGATCTCAAGAACGCCGCGCTCACACTCAATAAGGCGAACGCGCAATGGCCCCAAGATCCGCGGGTTTTTATGCTCGGAGGCCTGCTGGCGGAAAAAGCGGGCAACGTCCAAGGCGCCTTTGACGCAATGCGTAAATCGGTGTCCCTGGCTCCTGACTGGGGTCCTGGACTGCTGGAGTTGGCAATGCTGCTAGCACGCCATAACCAGTTTCCAGAAGCAATAGAGTCTGCCGAAAAAGTGGCTGTGCTTGAACCCAAGAACCTGCAGGTGTTAGCAGGTGTGATCGATATCGCGCACCGCGCCATACATCTTGAAATGGCCGTTCGGCACCTACGACGTGGACTTAGTCTGGTCCATGGCGACATCACTCTGCGACGATTACTTGCTAGCGATTTAAGCGATTTGGGCCAACACGCAGAGTCGCTGGAAATATGGGACGAATTAGTTAAAGAATACCCGACAGATCTCGAATCTCTGGCTGGCAGAGTTAAGGCTTATATCGCAGCTGGTAAGCCGGTTTGTGCCAAAGATAGTGCATGCACACTGCTGGAGCTGGCGCCAAACGACCGTACGTATCAGTACTACTCAAAACTGACCAACGGCGAAACGCCTGACCAGCAACCCGTGGAGTTGACAAGCAAAATTTTCGATAACTTGGCGGAGTTTTACGACTGGCGGATGGTTCGTGGACTGAAGTACCAACTGCCCAAGCAGGTTAGCCGACTGATCCTAGATCGTCATCCAGACAGAAAAATCAACGTATTGGACCTTGGATGCGGTACTGGTCTCCTGGGGGTTTTCTTAGGTAGATTGGACGGCTCGTTGATGGGCGTAGACCCGTCTACAAAAATGATCGAGCAGGCGGCTCGGCACAACGTATACGATCGATTCCACACCGTAAATCTGCATGATGCGCTGCGAGAAACACCGGACGAGCTATACCAAGTGATTACTGCTCTAGACGTTTTCATCTACGCAGGCGATGTGAAGCAAGCCATTCCGAACGTGCACCGTGTACTGACGCCAGGTGGGATAATGGTCTTATCGTTCGAAACCGCGCTGGAGCAGGGGCCTGACATGGTGCTGCAGTCAAATGGCCGCTACGCGCACAAACGCAGCCACTTGCAAGCGCTGTGTCAATCTGTCGGATTTGCCAGTGTGAAGATTGAAGACATCGTCCTACGCGAAGAGAATCACCAACCTGTGGACGGTTTCATTGTCATTGCATGTAAAGCAGTCTGAATCAGTCGTCTCTGCTTTTATGGAGTCCCTATTGATGACTCCGTTCGCTACGTCAGAAGGCGCGACGACTTCGGTACGTGGGCCATCAAGAACTCCATCTGATCGGCCAGGATGCGCCGGTTGCGCAAGATGAAGTCTTCCCACAGGCTGGGTACATAGGGCGCATACAGCAGCGGCATGTGCGCCTGCTCTGGCGTGCGGGGGCCCTTGCGGTGGTTGCAGGGGCGGCATTATCCCTACCATCGTAAGTTCACTAGTTGATACAAAAAAATATTGGCGAGTTGCCTTATACGCCATGATCATGGATTGGCGGGACTAGGGAACTCGCCTACCATTTTTTGGTGACTTATTGCACCACCTCCCATGCTGTCGTTCACATTGGCATCGCTGCAGTTGACTCATCAACTATTCCGATTCTTGTAGACCTCAGCGATCCAACTTCCCCATTCATAACCCGAAGTGTCGCGATGTATTCGCGATATCTTCAAAAACAGCAAGTAAGAAGTTATGAGTCGATAACAAAATCGGTCATAGCTATCGGGAAGCTGCGCGACTATTATTTCCTTGTCTGCAAAAATAATCAGTCTGAGGTTGCTACAGCCAAAGCATTTCTCGAAGAATTTTTATACGCTTTCGACAACGGAACTGTACTAGGCTGGAAAGCGGCGAGCAACCAGCAATACAAAGCCACTAAACGAGCGGTCGCGGACTACGTCAAATTCTCGTCTGAAATCCTCTCCAAGGATTTAGAAATATCCGACCGAGAATTTATTGATATCTGCAGAGATTCTTATATCTCATCCACCCACGCAGAAAAAAGCTTGCTTTTCCACACAAAAAAGCGCAACAAAAAAAAGGAATATGGCCGAAAGCGATCAATAAATGGTCTATGGATGTACAAGCCATTCCCTGCTGAATTGGTATCAAAATTAATTGATTTAACAAAAAATCCACGCGACAAACTTCTCTTCGCTATGCTGGCTTACGGCGGTCGCAGGTTATCAGAATTACTAAATCTATTCGTGCAAGATGTTGGAGCATGCGACGAGCAGCTCGTAGTCAAGCTCATGCACCCAACATTATCCCGCATGTCGTGGACCAATTCAGCAAAGCGAATAGTTTCTGGCCAGCGTCGAGATTACCTAAGAGAAAAATACGACTGCCTCCCAAGGACGGAGCATGGCGCGCTCCCTACATTTTCCGGGTGGAAAGGCATTAAATTCGACGATGAGGCAGCACTCTCCTCGGATTCTTATTGGATTAAGAACAGTGGAAAATACTTGCTAGACCTGCACCGAATTTACATATACAGCATCAGAAATCGCAATCCAAGTTATTCACACCCTTACTATTTCACTGCGAAAAATGGCGATCCTCTCACCACCAAGGCAGTAGAGAAGCAATTCCGCATTGCTTGCAGAAGAATACAACGAAATCAAGATATTAATTTAAGTGGTTACGGAACCCACTCCCTGCGGCACTTTTACGGGTTTTACTGCGCAGATGTACTAAAGGCCGAATTGCTTTTTATCCAGAAATGGATGGGACACGTTCAACCTTCGTCTACAGCGATATACACCCATATCTCACCAATTAGCGCCGCCAACGCACTCCGCCTTGCAGAAAATCGGTCCAATTCAAGCGAAGGCACCGCAAACTCACAAAACTTGAACTCGATGATTTTTGGGCAGCTTGATGCAAAGCACTTAACCAGAAAAATAAAATGACAAACCACCTAAAAACACTCGAAACCGCAGATATTTTTGAGACCCCAAACACATTACACTCACCAGTTACTCTAAATCCAGACAATAAAAATTTTCTTCTGCTCACATGCCCATCGAAAGAAATAATTAGAAACTCTATTGATGAATATGGAAGGCTTCGCAGCGACGCACGCTGGCAAGAATTAATTACTCCTTCCGCCAAATTACCAGGAAGAATTAATGCCTTCGTCTTTACCGAAAATTTATTGGCACATTTACAGCCAGCGCCTGTTCTAGAATTATTCAACACCCAAAAGTTATCTGAAGTTAAACATATAACTGGGCGCATGACTATTTTTGAACAAATATCAATCATAGAAAAACTACGCCCAAAAACTCTCTCAGAAACAACAATCTACACAGAGGGAAGAAATGATCCCATCGGCCACCACGTCCTAGTCGAAACTCTTAAAAACTCAAACTCTGCAGTCGATTTCTTCAACTTCACTATTGATATCCTCTATAGAGGATTTGAGACACCTGCAAATAGTTCCAGCACAAAATCATTAAACTACCATCAGCCAAGGATTTTGGAATACTTAGGTTTGTGCGCGAGAAATTTGTGGCTTCTTTTCCCGTTCCTTACGAACGGCAGCGAAAGCACACATGTTCGGACACTCATCAATCCAGGAAATTTCAGAAAAATTATTGATGAAACATACAGCATCCAAGAAGTACCCATTTTCAGAGCAGCCCTGGAAAATCTTAAGCAGAATGAGCACATAAAATTTGGCATACGCGCGATAGAGCGCTTGATGCTATTTTCCACATTGAGAAAAATAGAACAGGTCAATACAAGCCTATTTGCCCGATGCCTGTCACTCGCAATAAACGAGAACTCGGAAAATAACACCAAAATTGCTATAACCAAAAAAGCATACAACTCATTGATCTTGATTCACAACTCGCACAGTGAAGAAAATCATAAACAACCCCTAATTGCCAGAGATCTACAACGACTATCGCTAACGGAATTTTCTTCTTTCGAGGAAATTATTTCCAAGCACCCCCACCTAAGAAACTGGGGACATATTATGTCATTATTTATTCAAGGACATACTAATGCCACATACTCTGGAACACTACGCAAAATCTCATGTGACGACTTTCTAAACTTTCTTAGCGATTTTCCAGCAGCACCAGAAATTCATAAAATACGCAGAGAACACATAAATGACTACACGGAATCTGGATTCTGTTTCAGAAACTACATTATAAAAAAATACGTCAGCAACGAAACACGCAACACCAAGATCAACGACATACACCAACTATTTTCATTCGCAATTGAACATTCCAGGGTTGCGCAAAAAGATAAAACTGGAGAACCTTTGAAGTTCAAAAATCCAGTCGATCTAAAATTTGATAAGTTTAAAGTAGTCTATCGGGCCAGCTCAAATCGCAAATCGATTCCAGCAGAGGTCATTGCGGATCTCAAAAGCATATTAATTGACAATAATTACGAGTGGCCGAAAACACAGAGAGATTGGGGCCACCTTCTTAACGAAGACACAAAGCAGCTGGAATACGTATGGTGCCCTAG